>DASXOV010000221.1:0-2369 GCA_036494005.1 Pseudonocardiaceae bacterium
GGCTGGTACCGCGATCGAGCCAGCACCGGCTACCCCGAGGCGCTGGACCCGGATGGTCTGTGGTTCGACGAGGACAGATGGCACCACTGGTACACCACCACCCTGGCACCGAGACGAACCCGCCACTACCGCTCCACCCGCCGCTAACCCCTCAACCACCGTCCCGAACGGCCCGCCCCGGCCCAGCGTGACCTCAGCGGTGCCGGGCACCGGATCACCCGCCTCCAGCGATATAGAGCTCGCTGTCTAAGCCCGGATGCACCGCTGAAGTGGGGTTGATGCGGCGCGTCTGAAAGACCAAGTGCCCTCTGAGCAGGGACGATGTGGTTCTCGACGCCAATCGTTCCCCGGCCCGGAAGGCACCTGGTAGATGCGAGCTTCCCACAACCTCAGCGGTGTGTCGGTCAGCTGCGATGAGCCCAATCTCGTGTCGGGCGCAGGGCTGTTGTCCGCGGCCGTGCTGGCCCAGAAGATCGGACTCGCCGAGCTGATCGAACAACGCGTGCGGCTGGCCCGGCACGGCGCGAACGGCGGCACGAAGGCGCTGACGGTGATCGGGTCGATGCTGCTGGGCGGCGACTCGGTCGCCGACACCGCGCTGCTGCAAGCGGGCGCGACCAGCGAGCTTTTCGACCAGCTTCGCGCGCCGTCGACGATCGGGTCCTGGCTGCGCGCGTTCACCTGGTCCAACGTGCGCGAGTTCGACGCGGTGACCCGCCAGCTGCTGGCCCGGTTGTGGGCCGCGGGCGCCGGGCCGGTCGACCCGGCGGGTCCGTTGACGTTCGATCTGGACTCCACGATCTGCCCGGTCTACGGCCGAGCCAAGCAGGGCGCGGGGTTCGGCTACACCAAGGTCCGCGGCTACCACCCGCAACTCGCGACACTGCCCGAGACCGGCCAGGTCATCTTCTCCCGGCTCCGCGGCGGACCGGCCGGCGCTGCCCGGGGCACGAAGAGCTTCCTGACCGAGACCATCAGCAGGCTCCGCCACGCTGGGGCAACAGGTCAGCTCACTGTCCGCGCCGACAGCGCGTTCTACTCCCGCGCGATGTTGTCCACGGCCCGCAAGTTCGATGTCCGGTTCTCGGTCACCGCCCGAGAGGACAAGAAGATCCGGGCCGCGATCGCCTCGATCCCGGAGTCGGCCTGGGTGCCGATCCCGTACTGGATCTCCACCCCGGAAGTCTCCGGCGCCGATGTCGCCGAGACCCCCTACACCTGCTTCGCCCACACCCCCGAGCCGATCGAGGTGCGGCTGGTCGTGCGCCGGGTGCGCCCCACCCCGGGCTCGCAGTTGGCGTTGTTCACCGACTGGGACTTCCACGCCATGGTCACCGACCGAAGCGGCGACCTGCTGCAGATCGAGGCCGATCACCGCCGCCACGCCGTGGTCGAGCAGTCCATCGCCGAGCTCAAATCGGCCGGGTTGGCGCATCTCCCGTCGGGACGGTTCATGGCCAACGCCGCCTGGCTGGCGCTCGCGGTAACCGCGCACAACCTCGGCCGCGCCATCGGCGCGCTGGCTGGCATGGGCAGGGCCACCACGGCGACCCTGCGCCAGCGGCTGTTCACCATCCCAGGCCGGCTCGTGCACACCGCCCGCCGCCTGCGCCTGCGGCTCCCGGCGAACTGGCCCTGGGCCAGCGCGTTTCTCACCGCCCTGAGCGCTATCAACGCTCTCCCGATGCGCAGCTAACCAGCCGACGCCCTGTCCGCCCACGACCCGAAGACCTCGGAGAAGCCGGCCGACCGGCAACACGATCATGACCAAATCCGATTTCTGAAACCGCCCTAGTCCCAGCGGAAGCCTTACCGATCATCAGCTCGGCCCGGCGGTGCATCCGGGCTTAGTGTAGTAGTCCTACATCAAGGTTCCGGAGAGCCCCGGGGGCACCCTGATGGCTCGCCGGCCCGCCGGGAGTTCAGTGGTGTCGATCTCCGGTTCGGAGGGATGGTGGGCGCAACCGATGCCTCGGTCTAGTCTCGGGTCGATGATCCGGGTGTTGGTGGTGGAGGACGACGAGACGATCGGCGGCCTGCTGCGGACCAGTCTGCGCTCGCACGGTTACGAGGTGCTGTGGCACCGCACCGCCCGAGACTCGCTGCGCGACGCGCGGTCGGAGGAGTTCGACCTGGTGCTGCTGGACCTGGGGTTGCCCGACCTGGACGGGGTTGAGGTGTGCCGGCAGCTCAGGCAGCTGCAGCCCGGTGCGGTGATCGTGATGCTCACCGCGCGGGACGAGGAGATGGACGTGGTGATCGGCCTCGAGGCGGGTGCCGACGACTACCTGACCAAGCCCATCCGGCTCACCGAGCTGCGGGCACGGTTGCGGGCACACCTGCGTCGGGCGACGTCGGTGGAGGCCGTC
>DASXOV010000222.1:0-11883 GCA_036494005.1 Pseudonocardiaceae bacterium
GACCTTTTTGTCACATGTCAACTCCGGCCACTCGGCTGGTGGATCACTCTCGGAGCCGGGGCAGCTCGGGACGGGTGTGGAGTGGATTGCGGCGGGGTGAGCCGCCGAGCCAGGGTGGTGGGTGGAACTGTGGAGTGCCGCCGGTCATCTCGATTCGCCAGGCGGAGTGGTGCACCAGCCGGTGATGCCGTCCGCAGAGCAGGACGCAGTTGGCGAGGCAGGTGGTACCTCCGTCGGTCCCGACGTGCGGCGGGATCCGGGCCAGCACCGAGCGGATCACCGCCACATCCGCCGGGCCGATCGCCGCGTCAGCCACCGCGGCGGCGGTCTGCGGCAGCCGCACCGCCAGCGCCGCCCCGCCCGGCGCACGCCCGGGCAGCACGCGGGCAGCACGTCAGCGGCTGCGTCGACCCGGGCCCGGGACTCGCTCCGAGGCACCCGCGCCACGGCCCGCACCAGCTCGACCGTTGTGCCGTATCCTTCTTTCCCGGCTATTTCCCGGGAATCCATCTCGGCCACCACCGACAACATCCGTGCCCACGTCGAATGCAGCTGCGTTTCCAGCGCGCGCAGTCCGGCGAGTAACTCCCGATCACTCGCCTGCCACTCCAGCGATGCGGACATGCGTCGATGATATTTCGGTACCCGAGAATTTCGGGGGACACCCCGGCTTCCGTGGCGCGCTATTCCAGTTCGATTCGCCGGCCTTCTGGGGTGACGGGTGAACCGGCACCAGTGCCCGCCGACCTCCCGCAAGGGCCAGCAGCGCGCACCTCGGCGCGGGGGTGCCGTCAGGTGAGTGCGCGCAGGCGGCGCTGGACCTCGTCCGGCCCGAGGGTGGTGGCGACGGCGTGCAGATCGGGGCTGCGCGTTGAGCCGGTCAGCGCGACCCGGATGAGCTGAGCGGCCTCGCGGATGGATCCGGGGTAGGCGCCGGGGTCCTTCTTATAGTCCTTGGGGCTGGGGGCGAAGCCGTGCTTGGTGGCGAGCCGGCGGATCTGGTCGAACCATTCCCGAGGGTCGTCCAGCGGCTGGTAGATCGTGGCGAAATCCGACACGAAGGCCCGCACCAGGTCCGGGTCCAGCCCGCCGAGCCGCTCGTCGTCGGCCCGCTGCACCACTGGGAACAACTCGGCGAAGAAGAACCCGTAGGCGGTGCGGAAATCGGACCATTTTCGCAGGTCCTTGCGCGGATTGGGGACGTCGTCGCCGCGTTCCACCGCCAGTGCCCGCAGCGCAAGATCGGGTGAGGTGGCGAGCACTCCGGCCACGTCGGGGTCATAGCGGGCCGCCCAGGCCGACACCGCGTCGAGGATTTCGATGCCGCTCAGGGTTGCGATGTGGTCGGCCGAGATGTCCGTCAGCTTGACCAGATCCACCAGCGGCCCGGCCACCCCGCACTCGGCCAGCCGGATCGGCGCGTCCAGCGCCTGGGCCAGCGGCAGCTCGGCGAGGCGGCCGTTGGCCAGGCCGCGCAGGTAGTAGAGCACTGCCGCAGCCGGGTAGCCGGCCTCGATGTAGAAGTCGACGCCGGCCTCGGGGTCCTTGCGCTTGGACAGCTTGCGCTTGCCGCCGGGGATCTGCTTCATCAGTGGGGCGATGTGCGCGTAGCGGGGCGGGTCGAAGCCGAGTGCGGCGAACAGTTGCAGGTGCAGCGGCACCGAGGAGATCCATTCCTCGCCCCGGATGACCAGGGTGGTTCGCATCAGATGGTCGTCGACGACGTGCGCGAAGTGGTAGGTCGGCAGCCTCGGTGACTGATCGGACGACTTCAGGATCACCACGTCGTTGCGGTTGGCCTCGTGCTGCAACTCGCCACGGATCTCGTCGGTGAACCGGACCCGCCGCCCCGCGGCGTCGTCGGGCGCGCGGAACCGCACCACATACGGGGTGCCGTTGTCCAACTCGGTCAGCACGGCGGACGGTGCCGCGTCGCGCCAGATCGCCCAGCGGCTGTGATATCCCGGTGGGACCTTCGCGGCCTGCTGCCGCGCCGTGATGTCGGCGAGTTCGTCCCTGGTGGCGAAACAGAGGTAGGCCGCGCCGCGGCGGAGCAGATCACGCACGAACGTCAGGTAGATCCGCTCGCGGGCCGACTGCTGATAAGGCCCGTAGCCACCGGAGTCCGCGGCTCGGTCCTCGGCTCCATTGTCCTCGGCCGCGTTGTCCTCGGCTCCGTCGTCCTCGGCCGAGTCCTCGTCCGGGGCGATCCCGAAGTAGTCGAAGGCGCGAGCGAACTGCTCCAGCGCGCCCTCGACGTCGCGGGACTGGTCGGTGTCCTCGACCCGGACCAGGTACCTGCCGCCGGACCGGGCGGCGATGTCGCGGTCGATGGTGGCGACGTAGACGCCTCCGATGTGCACGAACCCGGTCGGTGAGGGTCCGAATCGGGTCACCTCGGCTCCGTCGGGCAGTCGCCTCGGCGGGTAGCGCTGCTCCCAGTGCCCCGGTTCGGGCAGGTCGGCGGGGAACAACGAGTCGATGACCGCAGGGTCGAGCATCGGGTCTTCGGTCTCCAGTGCTGGTACTGGGCTGGTACTGGGCAGAAGACCTCAGGCTAGCAATGGTGCCGGCGGTGCCCCGACGTGCAGCACCGGGCGGTACCGGGCAGGACCGAGATGTGGCGGGGTGAGTTGACCTTGCTACGGTCTCGCCCCGAGACGAGGCGCCCCGGGGCGGGACGTCTACATACCGATGGGCCAGGCGACATGCTGTCCGACCTCGATGTCGAGTTGATCCCGCTGTCGGGTAACCACCGCGGCATCGTGGCGTGGATGTTGGTCGCCTTCCTGCTCACCTTCCTCGGCGTCCGGGGAATCACCAAGTGGATCAGGGCCGGGCGCCGAGGCCCGTTCCGGAACACCAGGTTCGGCGGCGTGCACGTGCACCATCAGGTGTACGGCATCTTCCTGATGCTGGCGGCGGCCACCGGCGAGTTCACCTACCGCCCGGACCGGCCGTGGGTGCAGCTGCTGGCGGTGCTGTTCGGGATGGGGGCCGCGCTGACTCTGGACGAGTTCGCGCTGTGGCTGCATCTGGAGGACGTGTACTGGACCGCCGAGGGCCGCCGATCGGTCAACGCGGTGCTGATCGCGCTGGCCATCGGTGGATTGTTGCTGATCGGCGCCAACCCGCTCGGCGAGAACAGCGCGGACAGCAGGCAGGAGGTGTTGCTGACGATCACGGTCAACTTGATCATAGCGGTGATCGCGGTTCTCAAGGGCCGCCCGGCCATGGGCCTGATCGGGGTGTTCGTCCCGCTGCTCGCGGTGGTGGCCGTGGTCCGGCTGGCTCGCCCGACCTCACCGTGGGCCCGCTGCTTCTACCGGCCGGAGTCGCGGCTGCTGGCCCGGTCGCTGCAACGTTTCCCGCCCGGTGGACGTAGCCGGTGGGATCCGGTGGTCGACTTCTTCGCGGCGCCCCACCCGGTGTCTCATCCGGCGTCAGACCGGGTGGTCCGCCGGCCGGGGTGACGAGACGAGCGTGGTCGTCGGGGCGATCGACCGGTACCTCGACCTAGCGCCGGGTAGCGGGCCACCGCCGGGATTCGTCGACCTGGGTGAAGGCCCGGCCATGGTTCTCCCGGCGGACCTATGGTGGAGCGATGGCCGCCCGGTTCGATGGGGATGGGCACGGCAGCGAACGTGAGTACCGGCTGGGAAAGATCGAGGCGCTGCGCAGCCGGGGAGTGAATCCCTATCCGCACCGCTACCCGACCGACCGCTCCGCGGCGCAACTCCACGCGGACAACGCCGATCTGGGTCCGGACCGCAGGACCGGGGACTGGGTGCGGATCGCCGGGCGGCTGCTGCGGATCCGGCGCCACGGTGGACTGACCTTCGCCACGCTGCAGGACCGGACCGGGCAGATCCAGCTGTTCCTCGATCCCGAGCAACTCGGAGCTCAGGCGCACCAGGATTTCGACGACCTCGACCGCGGCGACTGGGTAGGCGTCGCGGGCACCGTCATGACCACCCGCAGCGGGGAGCTGTCGATCGGTGTCGAGAACTTCCAACTGCTGGCCAAGGCCGTGCTGCCCGCTCCGCAGCGGCACCGATGGCTCCCGGGTGCACAGCCTCGCCACCAGCAGCGCTACCTGGATCTGACGGCCGACGAGTCGGCCCGCCGGGTCTTGTGGATCCGGCACACCGCGATCAGCGCGATCCGGGGCCACCTCGCTGAACACGGCTATACCGAGGTCGAGGGCCCGGTGCTGCAGACCATCCTGCGCGACGCGCGGACGGCGCCGCTACGCACCCACTACGACCCGTTCAACCTCGACCTCTACCTGCGGACCGGGCTGGAGCGGCAGCTGAACCGGCTGATCGTCGGGGGCATGGAGCGGGTGTTCGAGATCGGCCGGGTGTTCCGCAACGAGGACCTCGACGACCGGCGGCACCCCGAGTTCACGATGCTCGGCGCCCATCAGGCCTTCGCCGACTACTACGACATCATGAACCTCGTCGAGGGGCTCGCGGCCGACGTCGCGCACGCCGTGCTGGGCGAGCGGCTCGTGGCGCACGCCGATGGAACGGAGATCAACCTGCGCCCACCGTGGCCGAGGGTACGGATGGCGGAGCTCATCGCCAGGTACACCGGTGCCCAGATGCACCCCGCCATGCCGCTGGAGCAGGCCCGCGCGCTGCTGGACCAGCGTGCGGTCCCCTATCCGCGGGGCTGGGATGCGGGCCGGTTGATGAAGGAACTCTTCGACGAGAAGGTGCAGCCCGCGATCCCCGGACCGCTGTTCTGCCTGGACTACCCGCGTGGGCAATACCCCCTGGCCAGAACGCATCGCACTCACCCGGAGTACGCCGAGCGCTTCGGGCTGATCGTCGCCGGGTCCGAGCTGTGCAGTGGCTACAGCGAGCAGAACGACCCCGCACAGCTACTCGCCGCCTTGGCGGCCCAGTTGTTGCCGCAGGCCCAGCCGTCGCAGGCCCAGGAGACCGACCTCGACTACCTCCGTGCCCTGGAGCACGGTATGCCGCCCACCGGCGGGCTCAGCCTCGGAATCGACCGGTTGATCATGTTGCTGACCGGTGCCGGTTCGATCCGCGAGGTGATCCCGTTCCCGGGGCTGCCGCCGGAGCCCGCCCCGCTCACCCCACCTCCGCATGCCACCCCGGCCGGAGACGACCACCCGGTCCCGCCCGCCACCCCGGTGCCGCACAGCCGGCTCCCCACCGCTCCGCCGCCCGCCGCACCGTCCCCCCGGCCGCCGCGCGTGATCGCCGGGCTCACCGCGGCGGGCGGCCTGGCCTCGCTGCTGACCCGGCGGACCTTCCGGACCGGGGGAGCGCACCCCAACGCCGAGCGGCAGCACGCTCAGCGCCTGGTGGGTTCGTACGGTTCGGACACGCTGGCTGCCTTCGCGCTGCGCGACGACAGGCGCTTCTTCTTCGGTTCCGACGGCGAGGCCATGCTCGCCTACACCTACCTGGGTGGCTATGCGCTGGTCACTGGGGATCCGATCGGTGCACCGGAGGCCATCCCGGCGGTGCTCGACGAGTTCCTTGAGATGTGCACCGGGCGGGCGTGGCAACCGGCCTTCCTCCCGATTCGGGAGGCGGATTTCCCGGCCTACGCCGCCCGAGGATTCCGCAGCTTCTATCTGGGCGACGAAGCGATCCTGCGATGTGACACGTTCACCCTGGCGGGTGGGGTGCCCAAGAGCCTGCGTTGCGCGGTGCGCCGCGTCCGCCGCAGCTACCGCATCCAGCTGATCGCCGAGGCCGACGCGCCGCCCCGGCTGCTCGAGCAGCTCAACGCGATCAGCGCGCGCTGGGGCGGCAGGGCCCCGGAGCGTGGCTTCACGCTGACCTTCCCGATGACCTCGAGGACCCTCCCGAGGGCAAAGTCGCGGGACATTCGTGGTGCGGGCAGTGGTGTGGGCAGTGGTGTGGGCGGGGATCCCGGTCTCCTGCTGTGCGTGGCGCGCGCCGCCGACGGCGTTCCCGGCGGGTTCCTGCGTCTGGTGCCCACTTCCGGGCCGGGCCTCGGTTACACGCTCGATATCATGCGCCACGATCCGCAGGCGCCCAACGGGATGACCGAGTTCCTCATCGCCAGCGCGGCCCAATCGCTGGGCAGACGCGGGGTGAGCCGGCTGTCGATGAACTTCGCGGACTGGATCCGGCTGGTCGAGGACGACATTCCGCGCACCCTGAGCCAGCGACTGGCCGGCCGGGTCATCCGGGCGGTCAACCCGTTCGTCCGGGTCCAGTCACTGCACGAGTTCAACGCCAAGTTCGCCCCCCAGTGGTTGCCCCGGGTGCTCGCCTACCGCAGACCGGTGGATCTGGCGCGGGTCGGGTTGCGTTACGCGGGCCTGGAAGGGCTCCGCTCTCGTTAGGACAGCACCGCAACCCCGCTAGGGCAGCCAGCCCACCCGGCCGCGCAGCAGCGCGAATCCGACGAACGCCACAGTGTCGATCAGCGCGTGTCCGATCACCAGCGCCCACAGCCGGCCGGTGCGTTGCCACACCCGACCGAACACCAGCCCCATCACCAGGTTGCCGACGAACCCGCCGAACCCCTGGTAGAGGTGGTAGGAGCCACGGAGCACCGCGCTGGCCGCCAGCGCGCCGCCCTCCCCGTACCCCAGCTGACGCATCCTGGTGATCAGATACCCCACCACCAGGAGTTCCTCGGCCAGCGCATTGGCCACCGCCGAGGTCAGCAGCACCGGGATCCGCCACCAGGTGGCGCCCAGCGCGGAGGGCAGCACCGTGAGATCGAGCCCCATCGCGTGCGCCAGCAGGTAGAAGCCCAGCCCCGGCACTCCGATCAGCGCGGCCAGCCCGGCGCCCAGCCGGCCGTCCCGGCCGGGGGCGGTGCCGTCCAGCCCCACGCCGCGCGGGCCGATGCCGCCGCGCCAGAGCAGGTAGACGCCCAGGCCGCCCCATGCGGCGAGCTGGATCACCCCGGTGAGCTGGTACACCAGATCCAGCACTTCGATATGCCTGGCCGGGGCGTTGATGGCCACCGACTGGTGGGGCAGGGACGCCGGTGCCAGCAGCGCGTCCAGCAGCGCCAGCAGTCCGCGCAGCCCGGCCAGCCCCAGCGTCGCCCCGAGTACCAGGACCATCTCGATCACCAGCGCCCGGCGCTGCGCCGGATCGCTGAGGACCGCGGGCTGCTCCGGACGTGCCGGAGCCAGCCACTCCCGCAGTCCGCGGGCCGGTGTGCTCACCTGCGCGACGGTAGCCGGTCGCGCACGGACGCCGGATCCACCGGGCGTATCGTGAGGCCGGTGTGGCGGTTCGCGCTCTCCCGGCGATGGTGGGCCGGCCACGTACTGGTTGCGGTGTTCAGCGTGGTGTTCCTGGGCCTGGCCCGCTGGCAGTGGGACCGGGCCCACTCGGCCGGCGGGGACTGGCAGAACTTCGGCTACGCGTTGCAGTGGCCGGTGTTCGCGATCTTCCTCGTCGCCGGATGGCTGCGGTTTCTCTGGCTGGAACAGCACCAGTGCCGCGACGGGGTGATCGAGGGTGAGCGGCCGGTGCCTGCACCACCACCCGCTGCCCGAGCTGCCCGAGGCCGAGTGCCTCGCCCGATCCCGGAGGATGAACCCGACGATGAGCTCGCCGCGTACAACGCCTACCTCGCCCGGCTCGCCGAACAGGACCGGCGCAGCTGATCCGGACTCGGTGGCCCGGCGTCTGCTGGCCTATCGGGTGATGGCCTACACCACCGGTGTCCTGCTGTTGTTGCTGTGCACCTCGATGGTGCTGAAATACGGGTTCGGCCGGAAGGATCTGGCCTGGAGCGCCTATGCGCACGGCTGGATGTACGTCGTATACCTGGTCACCGTGGTGCTGCTGGGCACCGCGATGCGCTGGCGTCCCGGCCGGATGGTGCTGGTGGCCCTGGCGGGTACCGTCCCGTTGATGTCCTTCGTCGCAGAACGCAGCGTGACCCGCGAGGTGCGCAATTTCCTGTGAGGCCGCCACTGCCTGCGCGGGCGCTGTTCCCTGTGCGGCGGCTGTTTCCTCTGCAGCTCAGTACCGCACGAACGGGCAGCCGAGTAGTTGCCGGAACTGCTGGCCGAGGTCCCGTGCGTCGGTGACCGGGCGGGAGAAGCGCAATCGGACGTCGCGGTCCGCGTTGTCGATCTCCACCCGCAGCCGCAACCCGAAGCGATCGAGACCCAGCGGTCGCACCCGGGCCGCAGGCGTGCGCAGCGAGGCGGGGACATGCGTCAGCAGTGTGTCCAGGACGTCGGAATGACCGTCCTCGAGATGGCGCAGCCAGACGCGCTCGGACGAACAGAACGGGTCCGGCTCCGCGCGGGCGAACTCGTCGGGCTGTACCGGCTCCGCGCCCTCTCCGTCGGCGACGACCAGCGACGCGGCCCGCAGCCGCAGCACGGTGACGCCACGGCCGACGTCGAGCAGCCGTGGATCCGGGCACCGTTCGGAGATCGTCACCGCGGCGGCCCGGGCCCCGGCCCTATCCAGCGGACACAACCAGCCGGTGATCCACAGCAGGCCGCGCACCGGCTGCCGCAGCGGTACCGGAGCGGTGTCGGTGAGCTCCACCATCGCGGGCAGTTCGCGGCGGGACGCCGTCCGGGTCGCGGCCACCAGCGGATGGTCCTCGCCGAACACGACCAGCGGGTCCCCGTCGGCGCTGACCTGGTGCAGCAACGGGACCAGCCGGTCCCCGGTCGAACCGGGCAGCACGGCAGCCGCCGCGCCGCGCTGGGCGATGCTCCGGGCCCGCTCCGCCGCGGACGGCCCGGCTGCGGCCGGCACGTCCCCGTACCTCCGATCGGCGACCACGCGGCACCCCCTTTTGTCTTAGGACAGCCTAATTCAGCGATGCGGTACGGAGAAGCCGACCGGCCCGGTTCCCTGCGCCGCGACTGGTCAACAGCCTGGGATCAACCGCCAGTAAGGTGCCCCGGGTGCCATCGGTGTTGAACCTGCATGCCCCCGGCCCCAGTGGAGTCTCGCCGCTGCTCGCCCGGCTGGTCGACGATGCAGCCCTCCTCCCACCGACCCGGGCGAGCATGGCCGACGCCGTGGCGTGGCACCTCGCTGCCAGCAACGAGGAGTACGGCTGGGTGGTCGGTTTCCTCCTCTGCCCGATCTCCCGGCTCCGTGAGTTGGTCGACCAACTGCGCAAACGGCCTCCCGCCGAGCCGGTGACCCTGTCACTGGTGGCCGACACCGGGCTGGGGGGCCTGCCCAAGGCGATCTCCATCGCACTGGACGCCGGCGCACTGGTCGACGTCCGGATGATCGAGGTGCCCGCTCCTTCCGATGTGGACGCCAACTGGCTCGTACAGCTGACCGAGTTCGTGCCGGACGAGGTGGTCCGGGTGGTCGAGCCGCGCCGAGGCAGGCCCGACTGGCTGGACGGGGTGCGCCGGGTCGCGGAGGCGGGTTGCTGGCCCAAGCTGCGCTGTGGTGGCCAGGCGACGGAGTCGTTCCCCAGCGTCGAGGAGGTGGCGGAGTTCCTGGCCATCGCCACCGGCACCGGTCGCCCGTTCAAGGCGACCGCCGGACTGCACCACTCGGTGCGCCATCACGACGATGTCACCGGGCTGACCCACCACGGGCTGCTCAACATGCTGGTCGGCACCGCCCGTGCGGTGGCAGGTGCGAGTGTGCAGGAGGCGCTGCGCTGCACCGATCCGATGGAGCTGGTCGCGGAAGCCGGCGCACTGTCCGAGCAGGACGCGCAAGGGGTCCGTGAGGTCTTCGCCTGCTACGGGTCGGCCTCGCTGACCGAGCCGGTGGCCGATCTGGTCCGGCTGGGGTTGCTCCCGGAATCCGGCCGGTACCGCAGCGCGTCCGGGGGGTGAGCCCGCGGGCCGGGCGGGGTCTGCGGCGAGCACCTCGTAGGCTCACGGCCATGCTGGCCATCGCCTATCTCGGACCCGAGGGCACGTTCGCCGAGCAGGCTGCTCGCGCGCTGGTCCCCGATGGCGAGTTGCGTCCAGCCGAGTCGGTGCTCGCGGCGATCGCCGCGCTGCGGGCCGGTGCGGTCGACGGCGCATGTGTGCCGGTGGAGAACTCGATGGAGGGTTCCGTGCCCGCCACCCTGGACGCCATGGCCGAGGACGAGCCGGTGGTCGCGGTGGCGGAGACGGTGTTGCCGATCCGGTTCAGCGTGCTGGTGCGGCCGGGCACCACCGCCGCCGACGTGCGCAACGTGGCCACCCATCCGCATGCCGCGGCGCAGGTCCGGGACTGGATCGCCGCCCATCTACCCCACGCGGCGATGGTCCTGACCCCCTCCACCTCGGCCGCTGCGGTGGCGGTGCTCGACAAGGACGCCGATGCTGCGGTGTGCGCACCCATCGCGGTGCGGTACTACCCCCTGGCCGAGCTGGCCACCGGCGTGCACGACCTCGGTGACGCCGAGACCCGGTTCCTGCTGCTCCGCCACCCCGGGACGGTGCCCGAGCCCACCGGTACCGACCGGACCTCACTGGTCGCGGAGACCGCCCACCGGCCGGGTGCGCTGCTGGAGGTGCTCGCGGAGTTCGCCTTGCGCGGGATCAACCTGACCCGCATCGAATCCCGGCCGATCAAGGGCAAGCTGGGGGAGTACCGGTTCTTCCTGGACTGCGAGGGTCATGTGGCCGAGGAGGCCGTCGGGGACGCGCTGGCGCAACTGCACCGGCGATGCACCTCGGCGCGTTTCCTCGGTTCCTACCGCCGATGCGGCAACGGAACACCGCGCCCCGGACCGGACCCGGCTGGTTTCGTCACCGCCCGGCACTGGCTGACCGCGGTCCGCGCGGGACGCAGCGCGTGACCACCTCTTTGCGGCTCCTGCTGGTCCGGCACGGGGAGACGGTGGCCAATGCGGCAGGCATCCTGGACAGTCGCCCGCCCGGGCAACCACTGAACGACCAGGGCCACCGGCAGGCCGCCGAGCTGGCCCAGCGGCTGGCCGGTGAGCCGGTGGTCGCGGTGTATGCGAGCCTCGCGACGCGTGCCCAGCAGACCGCGACGCCGGTGGCCGCCCGGCACGGTCTGCCCGTGCAGGTCCTCAGCGGAGTGCACGAGGTGTTCATCGGTGACCTCGAAGGGCGGCACCACCCGGAGGACCATCAGACCCTGCACCGGCTCTACCGGGCCTGGCACGCGGGCGATCTCGACCAGACGCGGCCCGGTGGGGAGTCGGCGAAGCAGGTGCTGGACCGCTACCTCGCCGATGTCGCCGCGGTCCGTTCCGCACATTCGGCAGGCACCGCGGTGCTGGTGAGCCACGGTGCCGCGACCCGGCTGGCCATCGTCGCGCTGGCGTCCAACGTGGATGGTTCCTTCGCCGGGCCCCGCCTGCTGCCCAATGCCGGGACCGTGCTGCTCGAGGCCGACGGTGGCGGGTGGCGCTGCTTGCGCTGGGACGACATCGAACTCGACTGACCCACCCCCCCAACCCGGCGTGTCCGTCGCTGGTGCTCGGTGTGTCCGTCGTTCGTGCCCGGCCAGTGGGAATGTACGGAACCCCCAGATGGTTCTACCGAACGTCCGGACCGGGCGACTTGTGTCCCCGGGTCTCACATAACAACCGCCACCGCGGACGATCGTTCGGCTGAAGCTGCGGTGTGCCACGCGCCGCGAGGCGACCAGCGCACCGGTCCGGACACCTACCTGCCTGGCGGTAGCGGCACGAAGGACGGGCACGTCATGAAGGGCGACCGGATCGAGATCGTGATCGACGCCGGCGGTTCCACCCGAACCTACGAGATCACGGCCACCCGCGCCGGTCGCCGGGTGGAGACCACGTACGGGCGGGGCATCGTCGAGGTCACCGAAGTCACTCGCAACGGCACACCGGTGCGCACGGCCCGGTTCATGGCCAGCCGGGTGCTGGCGCTGGTCGAGTTCCCCTCCGACGAGCGTGCCGAACTGGACAGCA
>DASXOV010000223.1:0-15676 GCA_036494005.1 Pseudonocardiaceae bacterium
GACGCCCGAACAGCTTGACCAGCGTGGCGCCCGGAGCAGAGAACCGCTCGGTCATCTGGTTGCTCATGGCGGCGTTGTGGTCGGCCGCCTCGCGCTCCATCCGTGCCAGCCGGTTGCCCATCCGCCGCGCGGGTAACACGACACCGGCAGGAGCAGCAGCGCCAGCAGGGTGATCTGCCAGGACAGGCTGATCATCACCAGCCGGCGAGCACCGGCGTGGCCACCGCCAGCACCGCAGTGACCACGCTGAGCACCAGGAACCTCGTCAGCTGCCGTTTGTGCGGCCGGGCGAACCCGGCGATGCGCCGCAGGGTGGCCCACGAGAACCGGCGTCGCTCCTGTTGCGCGTTCATCGTGTGGTGCAGCGACACCCACGCAGTGACTTCCATGTCCATCGGGGGCCACCAAACCTCACTGTGTTGGAGATCATCAGACTAACTACGCACCCCGACATTCCTGGCATCGGAGACTAGAACCTCAACTAAAGATGAGGTCAATTCGTCGCGCAAGAACGTCCACCCCCGCCGCCCTCTGTACCCTCGGCAGTGCAGCTGTGACCACGGAGGTACCCACCGTGTCTGATATGCCCACCGGCCAGCTCATCCGGCTGTACCGGATCGACCGGAAGAGGAGCATCACGTCCGTCGCCACGCATGCCGGGATCACTGTCCGGTACTTGGAGATGCTTGAAGCCGGCACCAAGACGCCGTCGCTGCCGGCGCCGACACCCCTGAACTGTGGGAGCTATCGCAGCGGGTAGCGGCGGCTTGGGACGCCTGGTTCACCTCGCCGAACAAGTACAGCGATGTGCTGCGGGTGGTGTGGTGCCGGCGGTGGGATTCGAACCCACACTGACAGGTTCCTAGGACCTGGGCCTCTGCCGTTGGGCTACGCCGGCGTGGCGGGCTCCCGGTTGCCGGGGAGGCGCGCGCTGGGTGCAGGGTACGGGGTCAGACGCCGAGGTCCTTGCGTAGCTTGGCGACGTGGCCGGTGGCCCGGACGTTGTGGAGCGCCCGGTCGACGCGGCCGTCGGCGTCGATCACGAAGGTGGACCGGATCACTCCGGTCACCGTCCGGCCGTACATCTGCTTCTCGCCGTACGCACCGTAGGCTGTGAGCACGGCTCGGTCCTCGTCGGCGAGCAGCGGGAAGGTGAGGTTCTCGGCGTCGCGGAACTTCGCCAGCTTCGGCGGCTTGTCCGGGGAGATGCCGAGCACCGCGAAGCCTGCCTGGTCGAGTTCGGCGAGGCTGTCGCGGAAGTCGCAGGCCTGCTTGGTGCAGCCCGGGGTGCTGGCGGCCGGGTAGAAGTAGATCACGACGGCGCGGCCACGGAAGTCGGACAACGAGACGGGCTTGCCGTCCGCGTCGGGCAGAGTGAACTCCGGGGCGGCATCGCCAGGGGACAGTCGGACGTTCTCGGTCACGAAGCGGGACGGTACTCGGTGGTTCGGCCGACCCGTGATGCCCCACATTGTCATCTCATCTACGGTGTGCGACACCCGCATACTCTGCGCGAGGAGGACTCAATGGCCCGCGATGCCGACACCATCGAGCACGAGATCGAACAGGCTCGTGACGCACTGGCTGCCACCCTGGACGAGCTCGGTACCCGGGCCAATCCCAAGCGGGTGGTCGAGGCAGGCAAGGAACAGGTGGAGGCCACCCTGGCCAACCCCAAGGTGAAATACTCGCTGATCGCGGTGGCCGCACTCGTCGTGCTGCTGGTGCTGCGCAAGCTCGTCCGCTGATCGATCCGGGCGGGGCTCAGGCCGGGGAGCGTGCCGTGGACAGCGACACCACGGCGAACGACTCCCCGGCCAGCAGCACGCCCTCCGGTGCCGGCGTCGTCTCGGCCGAGGCGAGGAGTACCTCGGTCGGTGGGCCGGTCAGGGGCACGGTGACCGGCCCGGCACCGAGATTGACCACCACCCGCAACGTCCCGCGGTGCAGCACCACCGTGCGATCCTGTTCGTCCACCGTCACCGTCAGACGATCGAGCCGGGGCTCGGACAGCTCCGGGCGGCTCCTGCGCAGCGCGATCAGCTCGCGGTAGGTGCGCAGCAGGGTGGCGTGCGGTTCGGCGGACGGCTCGGACCAGTCCAGCTTGGAGCGCAGGAAGGTCTGCTCGTCGTTCGGGTCAGGGACCTGCTCGGTGTCCCACCCGTGTTCGGCGAACTCCGCGTAGCGGCCTTCCCGGATGGCGTCGCGCAGCGGCGCGTCCGGCATGTGGGAGAAGAACTGGAACGGCGTCGCCGCCCCCCACTCCTCGCCCATGAAGATCATTGGGGTGTAGGGAGAGCACAGCACCAGCGCGGCGCCGCAGGCCAGCAGCCCCGGCGACAGGGTGGCGGAGATCCGGTCACCGGCGGCGCGGTTGCCCACCTGGTCGTGGTTCTGCAGGTAGGCGAGGAACTTCCAGCCCGGCAGCGTCGCGGTATCCACCGGACGGCCGTGCGCGCGTTGCCGGAAACTCGACCAGCGCCCGTCGTGGAAGAACCCGCCGCGCAGCGTCCTGGCCAGATCGGGCAACGCGCCGAAATCGACGTAGTAGCCCTGGCGTTCCCCGGTCAGCGTGGCGTGCAAGCAGTGGTGGATGTCGTCGTCCCACTGCGCGGCCAGCCCGTGGCCGCCCGCGGCGCGCGGGGTGACGATCCGGGGGTCGTTGAGATCGGACTCGGCGATCAGCGACAACGGCCTGCACAGATGCACCGCCAGGTCGTCGACCTCGGTGGCCAGTTCCTCCAGCAGAGGGGTGGCGCGGGTGTCGCGCAGCGCGTGCACCGCGTCGAGCCGTAAACCGTCGAGGTGATAGTCCCGTAGCCACTGCACCGCGTTGTCGATGACATAGCGGCGCACCTGATCGGACCGGGGCCCGTCCAGGTTGAGCGAGGGGCCCCAGATGGTGCGCCCGGCGAAGTAGGGGCCGAAGCGGTCCAGGTACGCACCCGAGGGGCCGAGGTGGTTGTGCACGACGTCGAGGAGCACACCCAGGCCGCGGGCGTGGCAGGCGTCGATGAATCGCTTGAAGCCGTCGGGCCCGCCGTAGTTCTCGGTGACCGCGTACCAGCCGACCCCGTCGTAGCCCCAGTTGCGCGGCCCGTCGACGGCGTTGACCGGCATCACCTCGACCAGGTCGACACCCAGTTCGACCAGGTGGTCGAGGCGCTCGATCGCCGAGTCGAACGTGCCAGCGGGGGTGAACGTTCCCATGTGCAGTTCGTAGAGCACGCTGCCCGGCAGGGCTCGCCCCGTCCAGCGTCGATCGGTCCAGGCGAAGATGCCGTGGTCGTAGACCCGCGACGGCGCGTGCACCCCGCCCGGCTGCCGGCGGGAGCGCGGGTCGGGCAACGGTGTGGCGTCGTCGCCCAGCCGGAAGGCGTAGTCGCTTCCCGGGCCCGCGTCGGCGACGGTGGCGTCCCACCAGCCGTCCGTACCGCGGGTCATGTCATGTTCGGTGCCGTCCACGACCACCCTTACCTGTTCCGGCTGGGGTGCCCACACCGTGAAGTCCATGGGTGCCGATCTTCTCAGGATCTGTGGGCGGCCGCTTCTCGTGAGCTCGGTGCCAGCCGTGCATGGGGGGCGGACACACCGTGCATGGGGGGCGGACACGCGGGGCGCGGGGGGCGGACACACGGGGATTCAGAGCAGGAGGGTGACCGGGTAACGGGTGAGTAGGTGGGCCAGCGAGACGGTGCCGGACACCTGAGTTCCGGTGAAGGCGTCGGTCCAGGTGCCGCCGGGCAGGGGCAGCGTCGTGTCACCCCATCCACCCCGGGCGGCCAGGCCGGCCGGGAGGCGGGTGGCGACCGCGACGGCACCTCGGCGGGCGAACGCGACGACGTGCCGCGCGGCGGATCCGGTGGGGTGCAGCGGGGTGTAGCCGGTGAATCGGTCGGGCTGATCGCGGCGGGCCCGCAGCGTTCGGGAGACCACGAGCAGCTTGGCCGCCCCCGAGGAGTCCACGTCGGGCAGCCACCCCTGGTCGATCCGCCGCAGCAGTTCGGCCCGGGCGGCGAAGTCCACCGGGCGGCGGTTGTCCGGGTCGACCAGCGAGAGGTCCCACAGCTCGGTGCCCTGGTAGGTATCCGGCACGCCGGGCATGGCCAGTTGCAGCAGGACCGCGGACAGCGAGTTGGAGCGGCCGGGCGGGACGATCCGGGTTGCCAGCCGGTCGACCGCGGCGCGCAGCGCGGGATCCTCCAGCGCGGCGTCGGCGACCGCGTGCATCGCGGTCTCGAAGGCGTCGTCCGGGTCGGACCAGCCGGTCCGGGTGCGGGCCTCCCGCATCGCCTTCTCGAGGTAGCCGTGCAGCCGGTCGGCGGACAGCGGCCACGCCCCGACCACGGTCTGCCAGAGCAGATGCCCCAGCGCCGCATCGGGCACGGTGGCCCCGGCCGTCTCGGCCAGCTCGGTGAACTCCCGCACCGCCACCGTCCATACCTCGGGCAGCTCGGCGAGCACCGCCAGCCGGGCCCGCACATCGGCCGCGCGCTTGGTGTCGTGGGTGGACAGTGCGGTCATCGTGTGCGGGGCGATCTGCTCGCGCCGAGCGGCGGCGGCGTGGAAGGCCTCGACATCCCGTCCGAACCGGTCCGGATCCCCGCCGACCTCGTTGAGTGCGACGAACCGGGTCCAGCGGTAGTAGGCGGTGTCCTCGACGGCCTTGGCCATCACCGCGCCGGAGGTCTGCTGGAATCGGACGGCGAGTTCGTCAACCGGGTTCCGCAGCCGGGTGGCGAGCGCCTGCAGTGCCGCGGTCAGGTCAGGGCGCCGGCCGACGGTCGCGGCCAGCGCCTGTTCGAGGTGTGCCAGGCCGTCCGAGGGGAGGTAGGAACGATAGACCGGGAAGCAGGCCAGCACCTCCGCCAGCGCGTCCGCCACCTGGGGAATTCCGGGAGCCAGCGCGGCGAGGCGGCGCAGTTCGGCGCCGAGCATGCCGGTGGCGACGTCGAGCTTGCAGTCGTGCACCAGCTGCGCCCAGTCGGTGCGGACCCCGGTCAGCTCGGTGTCCAGCGCGGTGAACGCGGCTTCCCCACCGGGGTCGACGAGTACCCCGTCGACCTCAGCCAGCGCGTCATAGCCGGTGGTTCCCTCGACCGGCCACGACGGGGGCAGCTCCTCACCGGGTTCGAGGATCTTCTCCACCAGGATCCAGGCGGCGGGAGCGTGCGCTCGCAGCCGGTGCGCATACCCCTCGGGGTCGGCCAGACCATCGGGATGGTCCACCCGCAGCCCGTCGACGTCGCCCTCGGCGACCCAGCGCAGCACCTCGCCGTGGGTGGCGGCGAACACCTCGGGATCCTCCGCCCGGACCGCAGCCAGGTCGCTCACGGCGAAGAACCGCCGGTAACCCAGATCGGCCCGCCAGGAGACCAGCCGGTAGTGCTGCGCCTCGTGCACCTGCCGCGGCGTGCCCGCGGACGCGGTCCCGGAGGCGAGTGGGAAGGCGTGTTCGTGGTAGCGCAGTGACTCACCTTCCACGCGCAGGTCGTCCAGTGCCCCGGGTGAGTCGGCGAGCACGGGAAGGCGCAGCGGCCAGCCGGTGATGTCGAACCAGTGCGAATACCAGGAGTCCGGACCGTTGCGTAGCAGGTCCCACCACACCGGATTGGCGGCCGGGACGGCGACACCGACGTGGTTGGGCACGATGTCCACGACCAGCGCCAGTCCGTGCTCGCGGACGGCAGCCACCAGTTCCTTGCGCCCGTGCTCGCCGCCGAGCGCCTCGCAGACCCGCGTCGGGTCGGCCACGTCGTAGCCGTGGGACGAGCCGGGCATCGCCTGCAGCAGTGGCGAGGCATACACCGCACCGGCACCCAGCGAAGCCAGGTAGGGCAGTAATGCCGCGGCATCGGCGAAGGTCAGGTGTGGACCGAACTGCAATCGATAGGTCGATGGCGGAGCGGTCACGACACCACCGCAGCGGGAGGACGCCTCGATATCGTCACCGCAGCTCCCTGGGTTGGGTCGGACAGGGTCTTCCCCGGTCCGGCTCACCGATCACGTTAGCCGGATGAGGCACCCACCGCCCTAATGTCCGGCGCGGTGGTCGCGACGAGCGCCACGGCGATATCGGACGGCGGCTGGTGTCGGGCACCGGCGGCGTGCTGATGGGCGCGGCCCCCCGGCTTCGTTGCCCGATCTGGGTCATTCGCCGACGCAACAGATCCCGTGGATGACCTGTTCGGCACCCCCAGCCAGCTATCAAGCGGTTTCAATGGGGGGACGTCGATGCTGTCGTCGACATGTGCCCCCTCCGTTCAGTGATAGCGACGAATCTCAACGTCTTCTGGCCCGGTGCTGGGGGAGTCACGCGGTCCGCTCGAGCACTACCAGTGAACGTGCCATCAGGGTGATGCGGTCCTCCCCGGCGGCGGTGGCACCGGGGGTGCCTGGCGGTTTGCCGGTCGCGGTGTCCAGGACGACGGACCACTCCTGCCCGTAACCATTTCCCGGCAGCTGCACCTCGATGTCCTCATGGTGGGCGTTGAAGCAGAGCAGGAAGGAACTGTCGGTGACTCGCTGCCCGCGGGCGTCCAGATCGGGGATGCCGTCCCCGTTGAGGAACACGGTGACGCAACGACCGAAGTCCACCTCCCAGTCCTGCTCGGTCATCTCCTCCCCGGCCGGGGTGAACCAGGCGATGTCGCGTAGTTCCCCGCCGCGCCGGATCGGCCGGCCCTGAAAGAAGCGGCGGCGGCGGAACACCGGATGGCTGCGGCGCAGCACGGCCAGGCCTGCGGTGAACGTGGTCAGATCGTGGTCCACGGTGTTCCAGTTCACCCAGGACAGTTCGTTGTCCTGGCAGTACACGTTGTTGTTGCCCTGCTGGGTGCGCGCCATCTCGTCGCCGTACAGCAGCATCGGGGTGCCCTGGGACAGGAACATGGTGGCCAGCAGATTGCGCCGCTGCCGGGCGCGCAGCGCGAGCACCTCGGGATCGTCGGTGGGACCCTCCGCGCCGCAGTTCCAGGACCGGTTGTCGTCGGCGCCGTCGCGGCCGTCCTCCCCGTTGGCCTCGTTGTGTTTGTCGTTGTAGGAGACCAGGTCGCTGAGGGTGAAGCCGTCGTGCGCGGTCACGAAGTTGATCGATGCGTAGGGGCGCCGGCCGTCGTGCTGGTACAGGTCGGATGACCCGGTCAGCCGGGAGGCGAACTCCCCGAGGGTGCCCGGTTCGCCGCGCCAGAAGTCCCGCACGGTGTCCCGGTACTGGCCGTTCCACTCCGTCCACAGCGGCGGGAAGTTGCCCACCTGGTAGCCGCCCGGTCCGACGTCCCACGGCTCGGCGATCAGCTTCGCCTGGCTGATCACGGGGTCCTGCTGCACCAGGTCGAAGAAGGTGGACAGCCGGTCCACGTCGTAGAACTCGCGGGCCAGCGTGGAGGCGAGGTCGAAGCGGAACCCGTCGACGTGCATCTCGGTCACCCAGTACCGCAGCGAATCCATGATCAGCTGCAGGGTGTGCGGATGGCGCACGTTGAGCGAGTTCCCGGTGCCGGTGTAGTCCATGTAATAGCGCTGATCGTCGTCGACCAGCCGGTAGTAGGCCCGGTTGTCCACCCCGCGCATCGACAGGGTCGGGCCCATGTGGTTGCCCTCGGCGGTGTGGTTGTAGACCACGTCGAGGATGACCTCGATGTTCGCCGCGTGCAGCTCCCGGACCATCGCCTTGAACTGCGCGACCACCTCGTGCGCCCGCAGGCCGGTGGTGCCTGCCGCCGCATAGCTGTTGTGCGGGGCGAGGAACGCGATGGTGTTGTAGCCCCAGAAGTTGGTCAGGCCCTGTTCGGCGAGGTGATGATCGGTGATGAACTGGTGCACCGGCATCAGCTCCACCGCGGTGATGCCCAGCGTCCTCAGATGGTCGATCATCACCGGGTGCGCGAGGCCGGCATAGGTGCCGCGCATTTCCGGGGGGATGTCGGGATGGTCGATGGTCAGGCCGCGGACGTGCGCCTCGTAGATCACCGTCTCGTTGTACGGGGTGCGCGGGTGGCGGTCCTCGGCCCAGTCGAAGAACGGGTTGATCACCACCGACTTCGGCACATAGGCGGCGGAGTCGTCGTCATTGCGCTCGTCCGGCTGGCCGAATCGGTAGCCGAACACCGACTCGTCCCAATCCACCGCGGACGATGCGTGTCCCGCTCCGTCATTGCCGGTGTCGATCCGGTTCTCCGGCTTCGGCAGGGCCCCCGCGTTGGACACCGCCTTGGCGTAGGGGTCGATGAGCAGCTTGGTCGGGTTGCACCACGACCCGGCGTCGGGGTGGTACGGGCCGTGCGCCCGGTACCCGTAGTGCTGCCCAGGCCCCACACCGGGCAGGTAGCCGTGCCAGACGAACCCGTCGACCTCCGGCAGCCGGATCCGGGTCTCGGTGGCGTCCGGCTCGCTGCTGTCGAACAGACACAGCTCCACCCTGGTCGCGGCTTCGGAGAAGATCGCGAAGTTCGTTCCCGCGCCGTCGTAGGTGGCTCCCAGCGGGTAGGCGGTGCCCGGCCACGGCTGTGGGGCGGTCATGGTTCTCCTTCGGGAGGCAGCTACGGGGGCTGGCCGTACACCGGACCTTCTCACGCTATCGGAGTCGCCGGTGTGCTGCCGCCGCAACACCGCAACACGCTCAGTGGACAGCGTCGCCTGAAAGTGGTGTTTCGATTCGGGATTGCGCAGATTTCGCGGCACCCTTCGCGGGGGTGCTGTGTCGTCCGACCGGGGGATTCATGCGTTTCTCACCAGTGGGACTGCCCAGCCGATCCAGTCGCCACAACGCGCATTTCTCGGTCTTTTCACCCAGGTGTTCGTTCTCGATTCCGCCGTCATGGCGCTCACCCCGGCCGTACTCTGCGGGGTCGCGTGGGACCGCCGGTCGCAGACCAGGCGCTGGCCGGACAGTCACCCGCTGATCCGGGAACGGTCGGACCGCCGGGCGCGACAGATGGCCTCGCTATTCTCGGCGAGGCCATCGCACGTCGGGCGGCCTGCCGAGGTTGTGCTCAGGATCGTCCCCGGGGACTTCTCCAGCCGCGCTTTCAGGCCGGCGAGGTCCTTGAGGTTCGCGCGACGCATCGCCGCAGCCATGAGTGGGGCCGCCATTTTCGTGAACCCGCTCGGTTCCCCTCTGTTGCGCAGGGTCATGCGAGTGCCCCCGTCGTCCCGCGGTTCCCAGGTGTAGGTCGTCTCCATGGGGAACGGACCCTCGGCGGTGCGCATGGTCAGCCGCTTGCCGGGTACCAGGTCGACGATCTCGTAGGTGTAGGCCAACCGGCGCCCGAGGAACTGCGCGACGAACTCCAGCCGAGAGCCCACTGCCAACGGAGGCGGGGTCTGCCATGCGACCGATGTGATGTTGACATACCACTCGGGCGCGTTCGACGGGTCCGCGGCGTAGGAAGCGACCTGGGTGCACGGAAGATCGATGATGATCTCGGTCTGCACATCGACGCCCACGGCCGTCCTCTCTGCTCACCCGATCGTGTGTCACCCAGTATGGCCAGTATGGCGCCCTCGTATTCGAGAGCCGAGCAGGATGGTGAGAGTGCCTCGTTCCGGCTGGCGATCATGAGTGCCGGACACAGCGTGCATGAGTGCCGGACACAGCGTGCATGAGCGGCGGACACACCGTGCACGAGCGGCGGACACACCGGAGGTCAGGGGGAGGTCAGTTCGGCGACGGTGGTGCGGACGTGCTGTGTGCTCGCGGCTTCGCGGATCAGGGCTCGGCATCGGTTGAGCAGCCGGGGGGAGTGGAAGGCCAGCGCGGCGACGAGCGTGCCATCGGCGAAGTAGCCCGTCAGCGTGCCCTTGATCACCCCGGGATCGTGCAGCACCTCGACGGAGGTGGCCAGGTCAGGGCGTCCGACCAGTTGAAGTTTGAGGCCGTACTGGTCGGACCAGAAATAGGGGACCGCGTCGGCCGGCCGGGTGATCTCGATGCCGGTGATCCGTTGCGCGACGACCATGGCCTGCTCGGTGGCCGAGGTCCAGTGCTCGATACGCCGCACATCGCCCACGGTCGGGTCGGGCCACGCGGCGATGTCGCCGACCGCGTAGACGTTGTCGGTGCTCTGCACCAGGCCGGTGGCGTCGCAGGCCAGCCCGCCGTCGGTGGGAACCCCCAGCCCGGACAACCATCCGATATCCACCACCGTCCCCACTCCGACCACCCCGCAGTCGGCCCGCACCACGGTGTCGTCGGCCAGCCGGACCGCGATCCCGCCGCCGTTGCCGCCGGTGTCCATGAACTTCGTGTCCAGGAACTCCGCTGGCCGCACCCCGGTGCGTACCGTCACCCCGTTGTCGGCCTGCAGCCGGGCGCACAGCAGGCCCATCTGCTCGCCGAGCACCCGGGCGAAGGGCACCGGTAGCGCCTCGATCATGGTCACGTCGAGGCCGGCGGCCCTGGCGGTCGAGGCTACCTCGGCGCCGATGAAGCCGGCTCCCACCACCATCAGGGAGCGGGCCCGCGACATGGAGTCGCGCAGCGCACGGCAGTCCTCCAGGGTCCGCAGGACGTGCAGCTCCGGGTGGTCGGGCTGGCCGGGTAGCCGCCGGGCCCGGACTCCGGTCGCCACCACCAGCGTGTCGTAGCTCAACTCGGTGCCGTCGGCGAGCTGCACGCAGCCGCCGTCGACGCCGACCGCGGCCGACCCGAGGTGCAACGCCACATCGAGATCGCCGAGCTCGCCGCGGTGCAGCACCGTCCGTTCTTCCGGCCATGTCCCGGACAGCACCTCTTTGGACAGCGGTGGCCGGTCGTAGGGTTCATGCGGCTCATCGCCGACCAGGCTGATCCGGCCGGAGAAGCCCGCCACGCGCAACGACTCGACGGTGCGCAGGCCGCCCAGCCCGGCGCCGACCACCACCACGTGCTGCGGGCTGCTCATGTCACTCCTTACGTACGTGCGTGCGTCCGGGTCTCAGCGTTCGCCGCGCAGCTCGTTCCGCAACCGGGCCAGGGTCCGGGACAGCAGGCGGGAGACGTGCATCTGGGACAGCCCGATCTGCTGTGCGATCTGGCTCTGCGTCAACCCGGCGAAGAAGCGCAGTTTGAGGATGGTGCGCTCCCGTTCGGGCAGCTTCTCCAGCAGCGGTGCCAGGGTAGTGCGGTACTCCACCCGGTCGAGCTCGGCGTCAGCCGCGCCCACGATGTCCTCCAGTGACGTGCCGGGGCGGTCACCGTCCAGCAGGCTGTCCAGTGAACTGCTGCGGTACGCGCTCGCCGCCTCCAGCCCTTCCAGTACCTGCTCACGCGGCAGGTTGAGATGTTCGGCGAGCTCCGATGCTGTCGCCGCCCTGCCGTTGCGCTGAGACAACTCCGACATCGCGGACCCGATCGCGACGTTGAGGTCCTTGAGCCTGCGTGGTACCCGCACCGCCCACGCATGGTCCCGGAAGTGCCTGCGCACCTCGCCGGTGATGGTGGGGATCGCGAAGGACAGGAAGTCGCTGCCTCGGCCGGGTTCGAAGCGGTCCACGGCGTGGATGAGCCCGACGGTGGCGACCTGCTCCAGGTCGTCCTGGGGTTCGCCACGGTGGCTGAACTTGCGGGCGATGTTCTGCGCCAGCGGCAGGTGCCCGGCGACCAGTTGCTCGCGTAGCGCCGCGCGCTGTGGATGGCCGGGAGCCAACTCGGCGAGCTCGACGAACAGCGGGGCGAGGTGGTGATATCCGGTGCTTTCCGGAGCTGCCCAGGCCGCTGAACCCTCGGTGGGACTCAACGACCCTCCGCCAGCGCGTTCACCGACCGGCGCTTGCACAACGAGATCCCCACCAACGGAGGGTCGGCCCCTGGTTCGTCGACGACCGTTACCTCGTCGACCAGCGTGGTGAGCACCCGCCAACCGAACGAATCTCGCCGCAACGTCGCCCCCGGCTTCGCCGGGACCGAGGAGGTGACCTCCATCTGCGCAGGGTTGAGGGAAAAGACACAGGTCAAGACCGCGTCAGGGGCGGCGACAGCGACCAGCTCCGACGCTGCTTCATCGACCGCGAGCCGCAGATCGGCCACGGCGTCGAGATCGAAGTCGGCGCGGGCGGCGAGGTCCGCGGCCACCACACGCAGTGGTGGTAGATCGGTGGCACTGGCCCGGACCTGCACCAACACGCTCCGTTGGGCGTGTTGCTCGACATCACCGGCCGCGTCACGTGCGTACTCTCCGGACCCCATCACTGTCACGGCGCCTCCGCTCCGACCGGGATCTGACCCAGGGCGATCCTGCCCGGCGCGCGCGCTGAATGCACATCGGCTGGGCCGACAACGATGCAGAAGTTGCGCTGCGGGGCCACCCGGAGTTGCCTGCATCCATATCAAACTCACTCGGGGGACTGCCCGGACGGGAGGGCGCCGGATGGCAGGGCGGCCATGGCTGACCTTCGGCGGTACCGCCGAACCCGCCGTGCTGCGGCTCGAAGTCACCGGCTGCCCCGACCAGCTCCTCCCGCTGCGACGAGCTCTGTACGCCTGGCTGCTGACCACTGGTGCGAGCGAGGACGAGGTGGTCGGTATGCAGATCGCGGCTGGGGAGGCCGCCGCCAATGCGGTTGAGCACGGCTACCACGACGCCGAACCCGGGCCGCTCCGGCTGGCTGCCGAGATGGAGCCGGGCAACGTGATCCGGGTCGAGATCGGCGACGCCGGGCGCTGGCGTCCGCAACGCGACCTCAACAGCGGCCGCGGCCGGGGTCTGCTGCTGATGCGGGAGTGCGTGGACGAGGTGCGCCTCGCCCGATCACCGCTGGGCACCACTGTGGTGCTGCGGCTCCATACCGGAGTGGACCGCTGCTAGCCGGAGCCGGTTCCATCCTGGGATCCGCCGCTCGCGTCATCGACGTCGAACAGGTCCAGCAGTCTGGTCGCGATGAGCGGGCGCAGCACGGCACGGGAGGCGCTCACCAGGCGCAGACCGACGCCGCGGCGGAGGGCCTCCGTGCGGATCTCGACGAGCGCGGCCAGTCCCGACGATCCCAGGAAATCCACCTGCCGCAGGTCCAGCACCAGTTGCCGGGGTTCCCGCGCGAGCTCATCCATGGCCCGCTGGTGCAGCAACGGCGAGGTCGCCAGATCGATCTCTCCGCACAGCCGCAGCGTGCTCGTTCCGCTCGGGCCTGCCAGTACGTCGACCCGGAGCGGATCGCCGGTGCGTGGCTCGGGCACTGTTGGGAACTCCTCGGCTTGCTCCTCGCGGTGGGACACGCCGACGTTCTGGCCGGGTGTTGTGCGGGACCCGGGTGTCGTACGGGACCCGGGTGTTGTGCAAGACATTGCAACTCCTGAAAACCGAACCCTGCGCAACCGCCCGCAATGCTACTGCCTCGCTGACTGTTCCGGGGCGGTCATGTTGACGTGCCAGAGCCGTCCCGGCGTCAGATCGCGGGACGGCTCCGGTCGGAACGATCGGGTGTCAGCTCGCCAGAGGTTGACGCTCGCCGGTCCACAGGTCTCGGCGTTCCTCTTCGGTGAGGCCACCCCAGACGCCGTACGGCTCCCTGGAGGCCAGTGCGTGGCGCCGGCACCGCTCCAGGACCGGGCATCGCAGGCAGATGGCCTTGGCCTTGCTGGCGCGCCTGGCGCGCGCCGATCCGCGTTCCCCGTCGGGATGGAAGAAGACACTACTGTTCAAGCCCTGACAGGCTCCCTCGAGCTGCCATTCCCACTCGTGCGCTACCGGCTTGGGGAGTCGTCGGGTGTCAGTCATCGTCTGCTCCGTCCTCGCTGATCGGTCCCCGACAGGGCCGATTGGTCGGCAAATACCCAATACGCGCCTTCGGTAAACCTGCCCGGAACATCAACTCGCCCTGCCCGGTGTGTCCGTCGCTCCTGCCGGGTGTGTCCGTCGCGCATGTCCGTTGTGCCGGGGTTTACCGCAACACCGTGTGAGCGACCGCACCATG
Source organism: Pseudonocardiaceae bacterium (assembly GCA_036494005.1). GTDB lineage: Bacteria > Actinomycetota > Actinomycetes > Mycobacteriales > Pseudonocardiaceae. Next base: position 13,891 of record DASXOV010000223.1, read on the forward strand.
GGGTGAGGCGATGGTACGGATCACCGTCAGGCATACTGAGGGTGAGGCTGGCACTGAATCGGTGCGGCCGAGGTCGACTGCGAAGCGCCGGGACACGGCGCACGAGGTTCTCTGCGCGTGGGAGCGTGGGTGGCCACGCATCACCGGCCACCCGTCCCTCGACGAGAGGATCCCCTCCGCGTGCCTTCAATGCATGCTGCTCCCGATCGTTCCCGGAACGGCTCGCGACGCCGGCTCCCGGCCGTCCCGACCGGTACCCCGCTGACAACCCCGGCCGCACCGGCCGTCCAGAGCACCGCCGCCGCGCCCCCGCCCGGCTTCCGTGAACTCGGGGTCTGCCAGGAACTGGACGCGGTGCTGGCCGAGCGCGGCGTCAGCACGCCGTTCCCGATCCAGGTGGCGACGCTGCCCGACGCGCTCGCAGGCCGTGACGTGCTCGGCCGTGGGCGCACCGGCAGCGGCAAGACGCTCGCCTTCGCGATCCCGACGGTCAGCGCGCTGGCCCGCTCCGGTCTGCGTCGCAGGGCCGGGCGCCCCCGTGCGCTGGTGCTGGTGCCGACCCGCGAGCTGGCCAACCAGGTCGCCGACACGTTCGCTCCGCTGGCGGCCAGGCTCGGTCAGCGGATCACCACGGTGTTCGGCGGTGTCGGTCCTGGCAGGCAGATCTCCGCCCTGCGTGGCGGAATCGACGTGCTCATCGCCTGTCCCGGCAGGCTGGAGGATCTGCTCCACCAGGGCCACGTGCACCTCGACGAGGTCGAGATCACGGTGCTCGACGAGGCCGACCACCTGGCCGACCTCGGGTTCCTGCCCGCGGTACGCCGGTTGCTGGACCGCACCCCTGGCGGTATCCAGCGGTTGCTGTTCTCCGCCACGCTCGACGGCGACGTGGACGTGCTGGTACGCCGGTACCTCAGCAAACCGGTGGTGCACTCGGTCGATCCGCCCGCGGCGCCGATCGCCACCATGGAGCACCACGTGTTCACGGTGCACGCGGCGGACAAGCCCGCGGTGATCCGTGAGCTGGCTTCCGGTCAGCGGCGCAGCCTGTTGTTCACCCGAACCAAGCACGCCGCCAAGAAGCTGGCCAAGCAGCTGACCGCAGCCGGGGTGCCCGCCGTTGAACTGCATGGGAACCTCTCCCAGAACGCCAGGGAGCGTAACCTGGCTGAATTCAGCGACGGCGGTGCGCGGGTGCTGGTGGCCACCGACATCGCGGCACGGGGCATCCACGTCGACGACGTCGCCCTGGTGGTGCACGTGGACCCCCCCGCCGAGCACAAGGCCTATCTGCACCGGTCCGGGCGCACGGCCCGCGCGGGTGCCGACGGCATCGTGGTGACGCTGTCCACGCCGGACCAATCCGGCGACGTCCGGACCCTGACCCGGCAGGCGGGTATCCGGCCGTTGACCGCGTGCGTGCGTCCCGGTGCTGAGCAGATCGGCAAGCTGACCGGGCCACCTGCCGCGTTGGTCCCTCCGGTCACCGGAATCGCCGGAGCGGCGGCGTCCGGTGGGCGCAGGACCGGGGGCGGCGAGCCGCCGCGCCGGCAGCCACGCCGTCCGGCCCGGAGCGGATCGGGTCGTCGTCCCGCTCGCTCCCGGCGTTCGGTGGCCTGAACCGGCCCCGGTGAGTGTCTCGATCGCGTTGTTCACCCGCGACCTGCGAGTGCACGACAACCCGGTGCTGCGCGCCGCGGCGCGGGCGCAGCAGGTGGTGCCGTTGTTCGTCGTGGACGACGGCATTCACCGGGCCGGCTATCTGCGGCCCAATCGGGCGGCGTTC
>DASXOV010000224.1:0-4604 GCA_036494005.1 Pseudonocardiaceae bacterium
ACGCCGCGCGCCGCCCTGCTCACCTTGGGCTGCGCCCGCAACGAGGTCGATTCCGAGGAGCTGGCGGGCCGCCTGACCGGTGCCGGGTGGGAGCTGGTGGACGCCGACGGCGGTGAGGCGGACGTGGTGGTGGTGAACACCTGCGGCTTCGTCGCCGCCGCGAAGAAGGACTCGATCGACACCGTGCTGGCCGCCGCGGACACCGGCGCCAAGGTGGTCGCGGTGGGTTGCCTCGCCGAGCGGTACGGCACCGAACTCGCCGAGAGCCTCCCGGAGGCCGACGCGGTGCTGGGCTTCGATGCCTATCCCGAGCTGGGGGATCGGCTGCGCGACGTGCTGGCCGGCCGGGCGGTGGCTGCGCACCAGCCGGTGGACCGCCGGACCCAGTTGCCGATCACCCCGGTGTCGCGGCCTGCCGCGCTGGCCGCCGGGCCCGCACTGCCCGGGCACGGCTGGGGTCCCCGGGTGCCGCGTCGCAGGCTGGACGATTCCCCGGTCGCACCGCTGAAGATCGCGTCCGGGTGCGACCGGCGCTGCGCGTTCTGTGCCATCCCGTCGTTCCGGGGTGCATTCGTCTCCCGCCCGCTTGACGAGGTGGTGGCCGAAGCGGCCTGGCTGGCCGGAACCGGAGTTCGGGAACTGGTCCTGGTCAGCGAGAACTCCACCTCGTACGGCAAGGACCTGGGTCAGGCCGGGGCGCTGGCGCAGCTGCTCGGCCGATTGGCCGCGGTGCCCGGGGTTCTGCGTACCCGGGTCTCCTACCTGCAGCCGGCGGAGACCCGGCCCTCGCTGGTGGCCGCGATCGCCGGAACCACCGGAGTGGCCGACTACTTCGATCTGTCCTTCCAGCACGCGAGTGAGCCGGTGCTGCGCAGAATGCGCCGGTTCGGTTCGCGCGAGTCGTTCCTGGCGCTGCTCGACCAGATCCGCGGGCTGGCGCCGAGGGCCGGGGTACGCAGCAATGTGATCGTCGGGTTCCCCGGGGAGACCGAAGCCGATGTCGCTGAGCTGGAGCGATTTCTGATCGAGGCACGGCTGGACGCGGTAGGCGTCTTCGGCTACTCCGACGAGGAGGGCACCGAGGCCGCCGACCTGCCCGGTCAGTATGACGAGGGCACCATCGCCGCGCGGGTGACCCGGGTCAGTGCCCTGGTCGAGCAGCTCACCGCGCAGCGGGCCGAGGAACGGGTGGGGGAGATGGTTGACGTGCTGCTGGAGACCGTGCCGGACCTCGATGCCGATCCGGAGGCGGGCCCGACGGGCCGCGCCGAACACCAGGCTCCCGAGGTGGACGGCGAGTGCCTGCTCACCGGGCCTGTTGCCGAATCGCCCAGTGCCCAATCGCCCAGTGCCGAACTGCTGGCCATCGGGGACCTGGTGCGCTGCCGGGTGGTCGCGACCGAGGGCATCGACCTGGTCGTGGAGCCGATCGAGCTGATCGTTCCGGCAGGCGGGGTGCGGTGAATCCGCCCGAGCCGGCTCCGGGCATCCCGCTCTGGAATCCGGCCAACCTGCTGACGATGTCCCGGTTTGTGCTGGTGCCGGTGTTCCTGCTCGCGTTGTTCACCGATGACGGCACCGACCCCCTGTGGCGGGTGACGTCGGCCGTGGTCTTCGCGGTCGCGTCGCTCACCGACCGGTTCGATGGTGACCTGGCTCGGCGACGTGGGCAGGTCACCAACTTCGGCAAGATCGCCGACCCGATCGCGGACAAGGCCCTGATCGGTGCGGCACTGGTCGGTCTGAGCCTGCTCGGGGAACTGCCTTGGTGGATCACCCTGCTCATCGCCGTCCGCGAGGTGGGCGTCACCGCGCTGCGGTTCTGGGTGTTGCGGCACGGAGTGATCCCGGCGAGCCGGGGCGGGAAGGTCAAGGCCTTCACGCAGGCAGTCGCGATTGGACTCTACGTACTGCCCCTGCCCGCGATGGTCCAGCCGGTGCGCTGGGTCGTCATGGGGATCGCGGTGGCGCTGACCGTCGTCACCGGCATCGACTACGTGGTGCGGGCTTTGCGCCTGCGGGCGGCCGGTGCGGTCGCGGTGCTCTGACCGGAGTGCTGGTGGCGACCGGAATGTGGCGCGCAGCGGTGATGTTCACCCAGAGCGGACGCCCCGTGCAACCTGCGCTGGGTACCGTGGGATCAACCAGCCGGTGCGCCATGCCCCGGCCCGGCATCCGGGAAGGGATGGCGATGACATGGCGATGACACTGCTGCGGGAGGCGATCGGTGATCGGCTGCGCCGCACCCGAACCGCGCAGAGCCGAACCTTGCGTGAGGTGTCGCGTGCCGCCCGGGTGAGCCTGGGGTACCTCTCCGAGGTCGAGCGGGGTCGTAAGGAGGCGTCCAGTGAGTTGCTCGCGGCGATCTGCGATGCGCTGGACCTTCCGCTGGACGAGTTGCTCCGCCGGGTAGCGGGCGACCTCGACCCGGTCTACCTGCCCGAGGTGCCCGACATGGTTCCCGCCGAACTGGTCGCTCAGTCGGCCGGAAAAGAACGGGCCGGCGGTATGCGCGCCGGGCCTGACGGCGGACGGCTGGTGGGTGCGGCGCCTGGCGGACCGACCGGTAGCCAGCGGGGACGGCAAGCCGACCTGCGGATCGCCGGCACCCGGAGCGGGTCCGCGGCCACCCCGCGCGCGATGGTGGGAGTGGCGGCCTGAAGCGGCTCCCTGAGATCCAGGTCACGGGTTCCCGAGCCCAACGTCCGGGGTGACCCCTGGATCTCCCGGTGTTGGTAGTAGCGCTGCTCCTGACCTGACACGATAGAGCCAGAACATGGCTCCCGCCGGGTCCGGCAGCGGAAGCCGCGCCGGACGTCAGTACAGGAGGCAGCGGAGGAGATGGCCAACCCGTTCGTGAAGGCCTGGAAGTACCTCATGGCATCGTTCTCATCCAAGATCGACGAGCACGCCGATCCGAAGGTACAGATCCAGCAGGCCATCGAGGACGCGCAGCGGCAGCACCAGGCGCTGTCCCAGCAGGCCGCTGCCGTCATCGGCAACCAGCGTCAGCTGGAGATGAGGCTGAGCAGACAGCTCAGCGAGATCGAGAAGTTGCAGTCCTCGGCGCGTCAGGCCCTCGTGCTGGCCGACGACACCCGGGGCAAAGGGGACGAGGCCAAGGCCCAGGAGTACGAGCGCACCGCGGAGTCGTTCGCCACTCAGCTGGTGACCGCGGAGCAATCCATCGAGGACCTCAAGACGTTGCACGACCAGTCCCTGCAGGCGGCAGCCCAGGCCAAACAGGCGGTCGAACGCAATGCGATGGTGCTGCAGCAGAAGCTCGCCGAGCGGACCAAGCTGCTCTCCCAGCTTGAGCAGGCGAAGATGCAGGAACAGGTCTCGGCTTCGCTGCGCTCGATGACCGAACTGGCGGCGCCCGGCAACACACCATCGCTGGACGAGGTCCGGGACAAGATCGAGCGTCGGTACGCCAACGCCATCGGGTCCGCCGAGCTGGCCCAGACCTCGGTGCAGGGCCGCATGCTCGAGGTGCAGCAGTCGACAATGGACATGGCCGGCCAGGCTCGGCTGGAGCAGATCCGCGCCTCGATGCGCGGTGCGCCGGTTGCCGGTGAGGTGACCTCGGGTCAGCCCGCACCCCAGCCCGCAGCGCCGCAGCAGGCCCAGCCGTCGCCGGGTCAGCCACAGCGCGAGCAGGGCTGAGCTTCCGGAGCACGCGGTGCAGCACAGGTCGCTCAGGGGGGAACTGGCGGAGCTCGTCGGTGAGCAGACCCGCCGCGCGATCGCTGCTGTGCGCGACCCGAGGGCCAGGGCGTTGCGCCGTCGGCGGCGGGCCCGGCGCGTGACCGTGCTGCATTCCGGTATCGCCCTCGTCGCGGGAGCGGTGACGGCGGTGATCGGGTCCAGCCCGGGGCTGGAGCTCTCCGAGGTCGCTGCCGGGTCGGTGACCGCGCTGGCTGGGCTCGCGGCTGCTACGGCTGCGGTGCGTCTGATCCGGCTGCACCGGGTGCCGCTGCCGCCACAGCGAGGGGCACCGGCCACGCTGCCGCCGCCGGGTTCCGCGGCCAGGGAGCCGATGGTCCGGCTGGCCGATGCGCACGCCGCACTGACCGATCTACTCGGGGTGCTCGCGCGGTCCAGGCATGGCGTTGTGATGGTGGCCGCGGAGACGCTCGAATCCACCCGGGCAGCGTTCGCCGAGGCCACCACCGAGCTGCGCGGCACGGCTGACGCGATCCGTGCCCTGGAACGGGCGGCTTCCGGCGGGCCGGAGCTGCTCGACGCGGTGACCGCGCTGCGTGCCCAGCTCGACGAGGGGGTGGACGAGGCCTGCGGACTGGTCAGCGCCGCGGGTGCGGTGGTAGCCGCGGCGGGCACCGACCATCGGCCCGCGGCGCTCGCCGAGGCCACCGACCGGCTCACCGGGCTCGCCGAGGGTTTGCGCGAGCTGCCACGGCGAGCCACCTGACCGATCAAACGGATCGCCCGCCCGGATACGGGCCGGGCTGGCAGTGGGGGCACCAGTAGGCGGTTCGGGGCGAGCTGCCCTGAGCCGCGGCGCGCACGGTGCCACCGCAGCGTCGGCAGGCCCGCCCGGCTCGCCCGTACACCCAGTGCTGTGCACCGTGGCGCAGTTCGCC
>DASXOV010000225.1:0-11621 GCA_036494005.1 Pseudonocardiaceae bacterium
CCGAATATCCGGTGCGGCTGCTGACCGTGTGACCCGACCCGAACCGGCCATCGCGGACTTCGGGTGACCAACCTCTTACGCTGATGACGCATACGCCACTGAGGGGTGCGGTGATCCGCGATGGGGATTGATGATGAGGACAGCCGGACGATCGGCCGTCGGCATCGTCGCGCTTTCCAGAACGCTGGATGTGTCGCCGTCGAAGCTGATCGGGATGCCGATCGCGGCGGCGGGGGACGAGCGCACCGACGTGGTAGTGCGGGCGGTGCGCAGCGCACTGATGGCGGTGGCCCATGACCAGCCGGGTGACCGGGTGCTCCCCGTGCAGGCGTTGCGGGCCAGAGTCGATGACGCGATCACGATCCTGGGCTGGCTACGGATCGCCGGTGCCCACTGGACCTGCGCTCGCAGGCCACCACACTGACCCGCCACATCGCCCAGAACCGGAACACTCCGACCGCGCTCGGTGTCGCCACCTGGGGAGGCCTGTACGTGCTGGTCACCGCAGGGGCGTTCGATCTCGTCCAGGCTGAATTACTACTGGGTCACAAAATTACTACTGGGTCACAAACCGGCGCGGAAACCGGCGCATTCTGAAACCGGCGCGGGCGGACGTACGGTTCGGTGGTGGGAGGTGACCAGTGACCGACGCGGCCCCGTCGACGATGGGCACCCGGCTGCGCGCGATTCGCCGGGCGCAGGGCACGTCGCTGCGGGCGCTCGCCCAGACGGTGGGGGTGTCCGCGGCGTATCTGTCACAGGTGGAGTCGGGGAAACGGGCCCTGGACCGGCACTCACTGATCGTGATTCTGGCTGAGGCGCTGGGTAGTTCGCCGGACGTGTTCACCGCGCTGCCGGTGCCGGCGCCGGGCAACGGTGGCATCGACTCGGCGATCGAGGCGGTGCGCCAGGCATTGCTGGCCGTGGGGCTGCACCGGCCAGGCGGCCAGGTGGTCGCGCTGGATTCGTTGCGGGCCAGAGCGGCCGCGACGGTGACCGAGCAGCGCCGTGGCGAACGACTCGGCGAGGTCGGGACGGCTACCGCGGAGCTGATCCGCGACCTGCACAGCTCGATCGATGCCGACCCCGACCCGGCGGCGTCGCGCGACCTGGCGGTGCGGTTCCACACCCACGCCACCCTGGACTGGCTGCGAGTCGTCGGTGCGCCGGTGGACCTGCGCCTGGAAGCCGCCAACGCCGCCCACCGCGTCGCCCGGGATCTCGCTACCCCGGCCGCGCTGGGTCTGGCGGCGTACGGCGGGCTATCGGCGATGATCAGCGCCGGGCTGCTCGATCTGGCCCGGACTGAGCTGGACGCGATCGATATGCCTGCCACCGACGCGGAGTCGACGCAGCTCGCGGGCATGCTCGCGTTATGCGGCGGTCTGCTCGCGGCGATGGACTCCCGGCCCGACGAGTCGGCCGCAGCGTTCGACCAGGCCGCGCAGCTCGCCGAGCGCACCGGCGAGGGGGACGCCTCGTGGATGGGATTCGGACCGGCCACCGTCGCGTTGTGGCGGATGTCCGGCCTGCTCGACATGGGGCACTACCGGCAGGCCGCACACATCGGGGTGGCGCTGCACCCGCTGGACCCGCTGCCCCCGCTCGGTCAGGCCGACTACTGGGTCAGCTACGCCAGGGCGCTGGCCCGCATGCAGAGTCGCCGCGACCATGCCGTGCAGGCGTTGCTGCGCGCGGAGGAGATCTCCCCGCACCGGCTGTACCGGGATCCGTTCGCGCGGGATCTGATCGCCGAACTGTTCACCCGATCCCGGGGCGCAGCAGCGGACCGGGAACTGCACGACCTGGCCCGGCGGGCCGGAGTGACCAGCCACCGCTGAGCCGCGCTCAGCCGAGGTGTGGACAGATTCGCGACAGACCCTCCAGTCCTCACCGGAAGTCCCGGGATGACGAGCGCACCCGCATGTCCAGTGGTGCGGCGTACTCGGCCATCACGTTGATCACCCCCTCGGCGATCTGTAGCGTGCCGCGGAGCACCAGTGCGGGGCTGGAGCGCACCACCCGCCGGTACCGGACCCAGAAACCGGGTGAACAGATCACGTTCACCATGCCGGTCTCGTCCTCCAGGTTGAGGAAGGTGACCCCGCCCGCGGTGGCCGGGCGTTGCCGATGCGTGACCGCGCCCGCGACGAGCACCCGCTGCCCGTCCAGCCGATCGGGCAGGCACGCGGCGGGCAGCACGCCCCTACCCGCCAGCTCGGCCCGGAGGAACTGGAGGGGAAAGCTGCCCGGCGAGACGCCGGTGGCCCACACGTCGGCTGCGGCCAGCTCCAGCGAACCCATTCCGGGCAGGACGGGCGCGGTCACCCCCACCGCGACGCCGGGCAACCGGTCCGGACGCTGCGCGGCGGCCGCACCCGCGGACCACAGTGCCTGGCGGCGCCCCGGGGAGAACTGGTCGAACGCGCCACCGGTGGCCAGTGCCTCGGCCTGGGCGGTGCTCAGCGCGACCCGGTTCGCGACGTCGGCGATGCCGCGGTAGGGCCCGCGCGCGGCGCGTTCGGCCACCAGCCGGGTGGCCAGCGGCTCCCCCACCGTGCGCACCATGGCCAGCCCCAGCCGCAACGCCTGCTCCGGCGCGCCCTCGGCGGCTGGCTCCAGACCGGCGTGCACCCCGCTGAGGTTGATGTCCGGGCCGCGCACGGTGACGCCGTGCCGCCGGGCGTCGGCGATCAGCGACTGCGGGGAGTAGAAGCCCATCGGCTGGGCGCGCAGCAGGGCGGCGCAGAAGGCTGCCGGGTAGTAGTGCTTGAACCAGGCGCTGTAGTAGACCAGCGAGGCGAAGCTGATCGAGTGGCTCTCCGGGAAGCCGAAGTTGGCGAAGGCCAGCAGCTTGGCGTAGATCTTCTCGGCGAGTTCGCCGGTGATCCCGTGGCGGGCCATACCTTCGAACAGCCGCCCGCGCAGTTTCTCCATGCGCTCGGTGGAGCGTTTCGCGCCCATCGCGCGGCGCAGCTCGTCGGCCTCGGCGGCGGAGAAGTCGGCGACGTCGATGGCCATCTGCATGAGTTGTTCCTGGAACAGCGGCACCCCCAGGGTTTTGCGCAGCGCGTTCGCCAGCCGTGGGTGGTCGTAGTCCCAGTCCTCCTGGCCGTTGCGGCGGCGGATGTAGGGGTGCACCGAGCCGCCCTGGATCGGGCCGGGGCGGATCAGCGCCACTTCGACCACCAGGTCGTAGAAGCACCGGGGTTTGAGCCGGGGCAGGGTGGCCATCTGCGCGCGGGACTCCACCTGGAACACCCCGATCGAATCGGCCCTGGCGAGCATGTCGTAGACGCCCGCGTCGGTGGGCTGCAGGTCGGCGAACTGCACCCGGTGCCGGTGATGGTGCGCCACCAGATCGACCGCGTAATGCAGTGCGGAGAGCATCCCGAGCCCGAGCAGGTCGAACTTGACCAGCCCGGCCGCTGCGCAGTCGTCCTTGTCCCACTGCACCACCGAGCGGTGCTCCATCCGGGCCCACTCCACGGGGCAGACCTCGGCCACCGGACGGGAGCAGATCACCATGCCGCCGGAGTGGATACCCAGGTGCCGGGGAAACCCCTCCAACTCGGCGGCCAGCGCCAGTACCGGCTCGGGAATGTCGGTGAGACCTGCTTGCAGGGTCGAACCATCAGCACCGGTATCCCCGGCCTGCAACGGCCCCCAGCGGTCGATCTGTTTGCTCCAGGCGTCCTGGGTGCCGGTCGAGTAGCCGAGCGCCTTGGCCATGTCCCGCACCGCGGAACGGGATCGGTAGGTGATCACGTTGGCGACCTGGGCGGCGCGGTCACGGCCGTATCGCTGGTAGACGTGCTGGATGGCCTCCTCGCGCCGATCCGATTCGATGTCCAGGTCGATGTCGGGGTAACCGTCCCGGTCCGGGGCGAGGAAACGCTCGAAGAGCAGGTCCATCGCCACCGCGTCGACATTCGTGATGCCCAGCGCGAAGCAGACCGCTGAGTTGGCCGCCGAACCGCGGCCTTGGCAGAAGATGCCGGCCTCGCGGCAGAACTGCACGATGTCGCGCACGATGAGGAAGTAGCCGGGGAAGTTCTTCTGCTCGATGACGGACAGCTCGTGCTCGATCTGGTGGTGGGCACCGGGACGCTCGTCGTAGCTGCCGTAGCGGGTGGCCGCGCCGAGCCAGGTGAGCTCACGGAGCCAACTGGCCTCGGTATGGTCTGCGGGCACGTCGAACGGGGGCAGGTCGGGCGCCACCAGGTGCAGTTCGAAGGCACACTCCCGGCCCAGCGCGGCAGCCCGCTCCACGGCTCCGGGCCAGCGGGCGAACCGGTCGGACATCTCCTTGCCGGAGCGCAGATGTGCTGTTGCCGCGCCCGGGAGCCAGCCGTCCATCTCGTCCAGACTGCGCCGGGCCCGGACCGCGGCGAGCGCGGTGGCCAGCCGGTGCCGGGCCGGGCCGGCGTAGTGCGCGGCGGTGGTGGCAACGGTGCCGAGCCCTTCCGCCTCGGCCAGCGTGGCGAGTTCGTCATTGCGCTCGGTGTCCTCGGGCAGGCCGGGCACGGTGAGCTCGACGACGACGTGCTTCGCGCCGAACAATCCGGTCAGCCGCCGAAGCTGGACCGCGGCGGCGGCCGGGCCCTCGCGCTGCAACGCCCGGCGCACCGTCCCCTTGCGGCAGCCGGTGAGCACCACCCAGTGCCCGTCGGCGGCCGCGGCCAGCAGGTCCAGGTCGTAGACCGGCTTACCCTTCTCGCCGCCGCGCAGCTGCGCATCGCTGATCACCCGGGACAACCTGCGGTAGCCCTCCGGGTTCCGGGCCAGTACCAGCAGATGTTCACCCTCCGGGTCGGCGATCCCGTTCTGTGGCACGGTCAGTCCCAGGCTGAGCTCGGCTCCGAAGATCGTCTTGACCCTCAGCTCGCGGGCGGCCTCGGCGAAGCGCACCACCCCGTACATGCCGTCGTGGTCGGTGATCGCGATCGCGTCCAGCCCGAGCCGGGCAGCCTCCTCGACCAGTTCCTCCGGGTGGCTGGCCCCGTCCAGGAAACTGAAGTTGGAGTGGCAGTGCAGCTCGGCGTAGGGGACGCGCGGCTGCCCGGGCTCGGCCCGCTCGGGGCCCGGCTGCGGCGCCTCGTAGCGGTCCCGGTGCCGTGTCCACGCCGGGCTGTCCCCGCCGTCGCCCGGATGCTGCACGTCACGGTGCCCCGGCTTATCCGAACCGGACGGCTCGTTCGAACTGGACCCGGGCCGCCCCGACAGTGCCCGCTCCAGCTCCGCCCACCGCACCGGCGGGTTGTTCCAGCCCATCGCACGACTCCCCCACTCAGAACGGTGCCGGGTCCTCGGATCGGGTGTGGTTCGGGTGGCACATCTCGAGTAGTATCGAACACGTGTTCGATACTACTATCACTATCAGGCCACGCGAACGTGGGAACGCGCTTCTGCCGTTCGTGACAGGACCGCCCGCCACCCCAGATCCGCGAGCACGTCACCGGGGATCGGTGGGCGGGTCCTGGCCGGTGCCGATCGGGCGCTGGACCCAGGCGACGCCAGCCCGATGCCCTTGTAGTTCGGGCAGGTCCCCCTCGGAGTTCGCGCTGAACAGCGCGGCCTTCACCCCGTTGGCCTTGGCTGGCCTTGGCGAAGGCGGCCCGGATCGGGTCGAGCAGCCCGGTGTAGGTGGCCGGGTTGCTGCGCCGGGACCCGCGGATCGGGGACTGGTCGGCCACCACCACGCCCTCCCGGCCGGGCAGCGAGCCGTGGATCAGCGAGCTCTTGCCGGACCCGGCTGGCGAGGTAGCGCCCGGTGCGGGTTCCGGAGCTGCGCAGCGCGGCGACGTCGCCGGTGAAGCACACCTGCCCCCGGCCGAGCCCGCGCCCGGCCCCAGGTCGACGACGTGGTCGGCGATCTCGATCACCGCGATATGCCGAAGACCAGGGAGGACTTCCCGGACCCGGAGACCCGGTGAACACGGTGAGCCTGCGTTTGGGGATGTCGAGTGAGATACCGGCCAGGTTGTTCACCCTGGCGCCCCGGACCTCGATCATGCCGTGGCTGTCCGCGGCGGATCGCCGGGCACCGTCCTGCTCGACGATGCCGTGGAAGTCGATCACCGGACCTGAAGTATCGGAACTCATGCCGTCTTTCTACGTGGCTAGAGAGTAGTGACGAGACCGCCGTCGATCACGAAGTCCGCGCCGGTCACGTTGGCCGTCCGATCGCTGGCGAGGAGCACGACGAGGTCCGCGACCTCGTCCGGGTGGGTGAAGCGCCCGGTCACCGACTGCTTTGCTGCCGCCGCTGCGACAGCGTCAGGGTCGCCACCACTTAACCGCGCAACCCTGGCCGCCACGCCGTCGTCGCCGAGCCACAACGCGGTGGAGACCGGGCCGGGGCTGACCGTGTTGACCCGGATCCCGCGCGGCCCCACCTCTTTCGACAGCGATTTGGAGAAGTTCGCGAGGGCTGCTTTCGACGCGCTGTAGTCGATCACGGCAGGATCGGGCAGGAAGCTGTTGACCGAACTGGTCGTGACGATGGCGCCGCTGCCCGCAGTGATCATGGCAGGCAGCGCGGCTCGGACCGTCCGGACCGCGGCCATCAGGTTGAGGTTCATCGTGGCGAGCCACTGCTCGTCGGTCACATCGAGAAATCCGGTCAGCCGCGGTGTCGTAGCCCCCACGTTGTTGACGACGATGTCGAGCCGGCCGTGCGCGAGCGCGGCCGCGACGAGGTCGCCAGGGCCGGTGGGTGTGGACAGGTCCACGGTCACCGCCTCGACGGCGCCGCCGCGCACGAGTGCATCGAGCTCCTCGCTCGTTGCGCGGGCTCCGGCCACCACGTGGGCACCCTCCGCGATCAGGGCTTCGGTGACGGCCAGACCGATTCCTCTGCTGGCACCGGTCACCACGGCGACCTTGCCGTGCAGTCCAAGCTCCATGTGATCGTCCCTAGGTTCGTTCCGGGGCGCTGGCGCGGTCTACCGACCTTGTTCCTTCAGCCAGTCCAGGGTCGCGTCCGCGATCTCCCGCCAGCTGGAATCGATCACCAGCGAGTGCCCGCGCCCGGGAAATTCGAGCAACTCCGTGACGGCGGTCGAGTGCCGGTACTGCTTGAGAGTCGACTTCGTGATCGCCTCGGGGACGGTGTGGTCGCGCCCACCCATGATCAACAGCAACGGCCCACGGGTGGAGTTCTCGGTGTCCACCTCCGTCTCGGAGTGCGGAGTCAGGTTCGCGGTGGCGGCCTGGAAGAGTGGCCTGCCGGATCCGGGGATTGTCCACTTCTCGTACAGCTCGTCGGACTCCTCCGCGGAGATGGCGTTGCCGAAGCCGTACCGGAACTGCTCTGCGGTCAGTGAGATCGCCCGATTCCGGTTCGCCGGGTTCTTCAGCACCGGGAACGCTGTGCGCAACGACGAGATCGGCAGCGGCAGGACGCCCTTGATCGGCGCGGCGTCGATGGCGATGCCCGCGTCACCCAGGCCGTCGCCGAGCAGTTTCTCCACGATCAAACCACCGAAGGAGTGCCCGATCAGGATCGGTGGGGCATCCAGTCCGGCGATGATACCTGCGAAGTGATCCACGACATCGTCGATGCCGTGCCCAGCGATGCTGTCCGGATCGGCGCGGGCACCGGCAACCGTGTCGGGATCACCGGGCCAGCCAGGTGCGCTCGGCGCGTACCCCGTGTCGCGGAACAGATCGACCCAGTGCCCCCAGGAACTGGCATGCAGCCACAAGCCGTGAACAAACAGAACCGGTCGGGATATCGCGGTCATGGCCGCCTCCCAGGTCGGCAGATCGAGCGGACCCGGTGATCCGTCCGTGCACGCGACGTTAGAGCGCAGGGCCACCGTCGACAAGCAACGGTCGAGCGGGACAACGTCGTCGACGAGCTCGGCGCCCGCATCCCGGCGCCCGCATCCCGGCCAGCAGGATGCGAACGCGGCGGGCGGTGAGGTGCGTGCGGGACAACAAGACTGCATCGTCGTCGAAGCCTGCCGAACCACGCGCACGGCTCGCCGGTCGTTTCGCGCCATCGCCATCAGCGACATCGGGAAGTGGACGATCCGACCCGCGTCGGCGCTCCCGCCACCGAGACCCCGGCTGACCTCTGCGGACCTCACCGGCCGCTTCACCGGACGTTGGCTGTCGTTAGGGACAACGATTCTGGGGGTCGGCGGTACTTGAAGAGCTACCTACTCATAGATCCCCTCCACCTGCCAGCGGCCGGTTTCGCATCCGAGCAGCACGGCGAGCGGCTCGCCGGTGCGGCCGGGTTCGGCGTCGAGCACCGCTTGCAGCCGCACGCAGCGCCGCCCACCGCCGGGCTCCCACCAGCGTTCCTCAATCGGCCAGGGTCCCGCCCAGGACAGCACCCGGCGCGGGGGGCGACCGTCCATCGCAACCCGGTACGGGACCGCGCTGAGCACCCCGCGCCCGCTCACTCCGACGATGCGCCCGGCGTTGTCGAGTACATCGGCGGGCAGCGGTGTGGTGGGTACCCGGGACGGGGACGGCGTGGGCAGCCTCCCCGGCCAGGGCAGTTCGGCGCCGAGCCGCGGGTCCACAGCGGGGCGCGCCGGGGTGGGGTCGTCGCCCCAGGGCACCAGGCGAATCCGGTCGGCGGGGCCACGGCCGCCGCCGGGTACACCGGTGAACACCGAATCGGGCCCGAGCATCCCCTGCACCCGCACCAACGCGCGCCCCGCCCGTTCGTCCTCCTCCCCGGACTCACCCCACAGCCCGCGCTGCAGCGCCTGCCCGCCGATCACCTCCTCGGGGATCAGGTGCAACAGCGTGATGCCGCCGAGACCTGCTTGCAGGGTCGAGCCATCAGCGCCGAGACCTGCTGGCAGGGTCGAGGCATCAGCGCTGCCCGGCCGGGCACCCCGGGACGTCAGCCAGCCGTCGAGCTGCCAGCGCACCCGGTCGGCGATGCCGGACGGGGTCAGCGGCTCGGCGCAGCGCCACACCCGGTACAGCTCCTCCCCCGCCTCGGTGCAGGCGCGCACACCGAGCCGGATGCAGGCCAGGCCGCGGGCGGCCAGCGCGGCGTGCAGTTGCTCGGCGGGCTCTCGGGACGCGAAAGCCGCTGCGTCGACCCGGTCCACCGGCGGGTCGAGCGTGCGGGTGACGGTGAGGTCGGCCGGCGGGCGGCGGCGGGCCAGCGGGCGCTCGTCGAGCCCCCGGGCCAGCCGGTGCGCGCGCACTCCCTCCGGGCCGAACCGGGAGGCCACATCGTCGACGGACAACGCGGCGAACGCACCCAGGCTGCGCAATCCCAGCCGGTGCAGCAGATCCACCAGTGCTGAACGATCCGCTCCGGCACCGGGCTGGTGCAGCTCCCCGATGCCCAGGGTGGCGAGGAAATCGCCCGACCCGCCCGGCGGGACCAGCAGACCCCGGTGTGCGGCCAGGGTCGCCGGGAACAGGCCGTCGGCGATGCCGATCTGGCACTCCGCTGCGGCCTGCGCCGCGACCATGTCGACGATCCGCTCGGCCACCGCCGGTTCGCTGCCGAAGTACCGGACCGGACCATAGGCGGGCACCGCGACCAGTCCGGGGCGGACCACCTCCACCCCGGGCGCCAGCGCCTCCACCGCCACCGCCACCGGCTCGAACGCCCTGGCGTCGCGATCCGGATCATCGGCCAGCACGGCGAGTTCGGGGCACCGGCCCTGCGCCTCCCGGCGGCGTTGCCCTCGCCGCACCCCGTGCGCACGGGCCGTCGCCGAGCAGGTCACCACCCGGTTGGCCGACACCACGGCCGCCGGGACCTGCACGGTCAGCCCCTCGGCGGCCGCCCCCGCCACCACCGGCCAGTCCGGACACCACACCGCCATCAGCCGCGCCGGCGACGCGGCGACTCCCGGAGCCGGATCAGCGGTCATCAGCCCACCGCCTTGATCGCCCGGGGCGGGCCTGCGGGCACCTGCGCCACCGCACCACCCGGGCCGGGCAGCAGGAGCCGGGCGGTTCGGGGCCGGGCCGCGGCGCCCCGGCCGGTGGCGTGCACCTGCACCTCGCGACTGCGCAACCGCCCGGCGCCCGCCTCGGGCCCGTGCCAGGCCTCGGTCCGGCAACGCAGTTCAACATCCGCACCCGGCCACGGGCCGAGCGGCAGCAGCACCGCGCCGCGCTGCCGCGCTCTGGCGACCAGTGAGCGCCGCGCCCGGTCGGTGATCCGGTCCGCACCGGCCAGCGCCACCAGACCCACCCCGTCGAGCAGTGCCGCGACCGCCGGAGCCGGATCCGTCCCCGGCCGGGGGATCAGTGCCAGCCGGTGCAGCACGACTCCCGCCTCGGCAGCGGCCAGCACCCCGATATCAGCGAGGCCGACCACCGCCGCCCAGTACCCCTGCACGGTGGCCGCAGCCAGCAGTGCCAACAGCAACGCCGTCGAGCCGCGCACCGCTACCACCGACCCCCGGCGCAGCCCGCCGCCGGGAAGCAACGGCGCGAGCGGCCCGGCCACCGAGAACGGGGGCCGGCCGCCAGGGATATCGAGTCGTTCCCTGAGCGCCGACGCGACACTCACCCCTGCCATCCCGCAAGCCTCCTCCCAGGTGGGTGCGCACCGACATCACGCGACCTCGACGCACCCGGAAACCGCTGCGGGGAAGGCAGCAGGATCGAACGTATGTTCGAGTGAAGTGAACCTGATCAGTCCGCCGTCGTCAACTCGATGCCGGACACATCGTGCATGGGTGCAGGACACACCGTGCACGAGCGCCGGACACGCCAGGCAGGGTCGGTGTCTTCCCAGCGGCCGCCAGCTGCGGGCGGTGGTGGCGCCGGAGTGATCGGAAAGTTCGAGCGCCACCGCATCCTCCGAGGTCTGTGGTTGGCCGGGTCCGGGCGCGAGACCGAGCAGCCGCAGGTAGTCCGCACGACTGCCCCGGTAGGCGTCCACATCGAGCGGGGAGTAGCCACCGACCCGGGGGTGAGGCGAACTCGGAACGAACCAGCGGCGGGAGGTCCCGAAGAACGCGTCCCACACCGCACGGAGCACCTCGACTCCGCCGGCGCCACTCTCATGGTCGAGCATCAGCGGAGTCGAGCATCAGCGGAATGGAGTGATCGCCCAGCTGCCGCACACACATCTCGGCCTACTCGTCCGCACTCTGCCCGGCACCGACGCGGTGGTAGCCGGAGAGCACCAGGCCGGCCCGCCGCGCCGCCTCGTCACGGAATCTCGGCCACAGTGGGTCGATCTGCGGCTCGGGCACCGCGTCGCCCACGAGCCGCGCCGAGGTGACCCCCCGCGACGCAGAATTCCATCCCCTTGGCGCGAGCCCGGATGAGGTCGATTCCAGAATTGAACTGAGATACATCCAACCCGAAGATCATGAGACCCCCGGCGGCTTGTGCATCCGAACTCCGCACACCTGATAGCGTACCCGCAATCATGGGCCATTCGTTGTGACTCATTCAATCGTCACATACTAATTCGGCGAACCTGTATGATGGTCATTCCAGAGCGTTCATGCGGGGGGCACGGAGGCGATGACGGGAACTTCTGGTTCGAGTTCCCGAAGCGGGACGACTTTGCGGCCCAAGGGCACGAGCGCCAGCGGGACCATCTTGAACGACGCGACTCCAAATGGGATCCCGATGATGGTCAGGCACAGCAGCAGACCGAACGCCAG
>DASXOV010000226.1:0-8389 GCA_036494005.1 Pseudonocardiaceae bacterium
GTGCGAGCCTCGGCGCGCTGCCAAGCCCGGTCGGCATCGCGGCGGCTGGTGAAGGTGCCCGCCGATCGGCGCCGGCCGGTGACGTCGTCGTAGTAGGCGGTGTAGCGGGCCTTGCCATCGCGGCCGACCCGTTTGCGTGACTGACCCACACACACCTCCACACGTCCAGCAGCCGAGCATCCCGGCGACCCTGATTTGACCCTGCGACCCGCCGCTACGAGGTGGCATGAGCTGGCACCAGATGACACAGCAGACCAGCAAAATCCCTTGTAGAATAGGGGCATCGTAGCCGAGAATCGTCGGAGATCAAGGAGTTGGCTGAACCGAAATCACCCCGCTGGCAGTGTGGGGGTCAGGGGTTCGAGTTCCCTCAGCTCCACTTGTGACATGAACAAATTGGATGCCTGTTCGGAGGCGATCCAGTTTGGTGCTCTGCGAGAGATGAAGGTGTTTGGCCCTTCGAAGTCGCCCTGCGGGGGGAGGCTTCAAACCACCGCGTGCTGCATTGGCTGAAGACCGTTGTGGTGAGCGACGCGGAAAAGGCGTCCTTGATGGCGTCAGGTGGGGATCGGAAAGACGGTGCGCACATCTCGGTGCATTTTCCGGGGTTCGCTGTTGACGTGTCGTTAGAGGGAAATGTGACATCGGAACCGGGGCGTTTGTGGAGTGCTTCGGGAAGAGCTCAGCGGGTGCCCGTTGATTGGCTGGGCGGTGTCCGGCATGGAGGCGACGTGAGTCTGATCTGCTGCTCTCGTAGGGAACATGTGAAGGCCTGTCCCGGTAGTGACTGCCGCCCGTGGCGGGGGTCGAGAGGGAGTGCTTCGAGCGGATGAACCGCAAGGAGTCGAGTACCGATCCGGGGTGGGCTGGCGGACTGGTTCGTAGTAGCGGTGAAGCTCCTGCTGGGCGCGGTGGGGGTGGAGCGAAGGGGCCAGGTCGTCGATGGTGTCGTTCGTCGGTCAACCGGCTAGCTGCCGTGAGGCAGGGGCGGGGAGGAACCGGATGGGCGAGCTGACGTTGGCACGAAAGTCGTTCGAGATCTCGAAGACGGAGGTGTGGGAGGCCTACCGGCAGGTGAGGGCCAATCGGGGTGCGCCGGGGGTGGACGGGCAGACGCTGGCGGTGTTCGAGGAGGATCTGAAGAACAACCTGTATCGGATCTGGAATCGGATGTCGTCGGGGAGCTACCTGCCGCCGCCGGTGCAGGCGGTGCAGATCGCCAAGGCGCACGGCACGGGCACCCGCACGTTGGGTGTGCCGACGGACCCCGCTTACGGCGAGGTCCCGCAAGCCGCATGAGGATTGCGAATCGTTTCTCACGGTCACGCATCCGTTCCATCCGCTGGCTGGGCAGCGGTTGCGGGTGTTGTTCGAGCGTCGCTACAAGGCCAGCGGGCTCGCCTTCTGTTGTGAGGGCGGGCCTTTGGGCAGCGTGATGCTGCCGGCGGGTTGGACTGACCGGTGCGAGCCGAGCTCGGCGGTCGCGCTCGGCTATGAGCAGCTGGTCGAGTTGGCTGCGTTGGTGCACGTGCTGACGACACGCCGACCGGAGTGAAGTTGTTGACCGCCGTCCTTGATCGCGAGATTGTCTTGTGTAATGAATACACACAAGATAGAAGAGGGCTTGAGTGGGTTGACGAGCCGACAGCTGCGCGCCCGCCGTCGGCGGGCAGTGGGCAGGCTGCCGGACTTGCAGGACTACCTGGCCGGCTCGCTGTCCGAGCAGTCGCGTCGCTGCGGCAAGGCGGGGTGCCGGTGCTCGGCCGGCGAACTGCACGGCCCGTACGTGTATCTGTCGGTGGGCAAGGCGCGCGGACGCCGCGGCATGGTCTACGTGCCGGAAGTGCTGGCCGGGCTGGTGCGGCGTCGGGTGCTGGCCGGCGAGGCGGTGCAGCAGTTGCTGGCCGAGATCTCGACGATCAACCTCGAGCTACTCGCGCGGCGGGAGCTGGAGTAGATGCCGGCCGCGCCGTTGCCCGCTGCGCGGTTGCCGGTCGAGCTCGTGGCGCCGGTGGCGAACATGCTCGCCGCCGCAGTCGCCGCCGGCGGGGTGGGCACGGCGGCTCCGCGGGACACAGCATCGGGCCGCGCGGCATCGAGCAGTGGCGGATCGGTATCGACTCGTATGGAGGTGCGTGATGAGAGGCGAGACGAAGGTGGGGCGTCAGCACTTGGAACGCACCGCGTTGATCTACATTCGGCAGTCGACGATGGCCCAGGTGCGCGACCACGGCGAGTCGACCGCACGCCAGTACGCGCTGGCCGAGGAGGCGGCCCGGCTGGGTTGGCCGGCCTGCGGCATCGAGGTGATCGACGCCGACCTGGGAGTGTCCGGCCGCTCGGTCGAGGGTCGGGACGGGTTCAAGGGGCTGGTAGCGCGGGTCTGCCTCGGCGAGATCGGCGCCGTGTTCGGGTTGGAAGTCTCCCGGCTGGCCCGCTCGTCGGCGGACCTGTCCCGGCTGTTGGAGTACGCCCGGCTGACCGACACGTTGGTCATCGACGCCGACGGGGTCTACGACCTGGCCGAGTTCAACGACCGGCTGCTGCTTGGGCTGAAGGGGACGATGAGCGAGGCCGAGCTGCACCTGCTGGCCGGTCGGTTGCAGGGCGCCAAGCGGGCGGCGGCCGAACGGGGCCAGCTGCGCACTCCGCTGCCGATCGGCTACGTCTACGACGAGGACGGCAAGGTCAGCATCGACCCGGACGAGGAGGTCGCCACCGCGATCGCCGACGTGTTCACGGCGTTCACGCAGACCGGCTCGGCCTACCAGGTGGTGGCCGCGTTCGGCGATCGGCGCTTCCCGCGGCGTGCCTACGGCGGGGCGTGGGCCGGGCGGTTGCAGTTCGGCCGGCTCACCCACTCCCGGGTGCTTGGCATCCTGGCCAACCCGGTCTATGCCGGCGCCTACGTATTCGGCCGGTTTCGCTCACGGCGCACCGTGTCCCCGGACGGGTCGGTGCGCACCGTCACCAGCGAGCTGCCCCGCGAGCAGTGGGCGGTGCTGATCCGCGATCACCACGAGGCATACATCGACTGGGACAGCTTCCTGGTCAACGAGGCCAAGCTCGCCGGCAACCGCACCAACGCCGGCGCTCGTCCGCCGCGCGAGGGTGTCGCGCTGTGTCAGGGCATCGTGTTCTGCGGCTGCTGCGGGCGAGCGATGTCCACTCGCTACGCCGGTGGGCAGCCCTACTACGAGTGCGCCCGCTCGCGTGCCGATCACGTGGCCACGCCGGAGTGCCGGTCGGTGCGGGCGAGCACGGTGGACGAGGCGGTCGCGGCGGCGCTGCTGGCCGCGGTCAGCCCGGATCAGCTGGCGCTGGCGCTGGCCGCCGCGGATGAGGTGACCGCACGCCGCACCCGCTCGTTGCGGGCCGCGCAGCTGACAGTGGAGCGTGCCCGTTACGCCGCCGAGCGGGCCGAGCGGGCACACGCCGCGTGCGAGCCGGAGAACCGGCTGGTCGCCCGCAGCCTGGAAGCCCGCTGGGAGGCCCGCCTGGTCGAGCTGGCCCAGGCACAGGCCGCGCTGGCCGCCGCCGGAGCCGCCCGACCGCCACTGCCACCGCCCGCCGAACTCGCCGCCGCCGTGACCGACCTGCCGACGCTGTGGTCCGCGCCGTCCACCAGCGACCGGGACCGCAAGCGGGTACTGCGCACCCTGCTCGGCGACATCACGCTCCGGCCGGGCCCGGATGCGCAGCAGCTGCGCGTCGGGCTGCGGTGGAACTCCGGCGCCACCGAGGAACTCTTCGTGACCCGGGCCCGCCCGGTCACCGAACGGCGACGCGCCACACCGGAGGCGGTCGCCCTGGCCCGCGAGCTTGGCCCGCGCCTGACCAACCCCGAACTGGCCGTCGCGCTGAACGAGGCCGGGCACCGCACCGGCACCGGCAAGCCGTTCGACCGCACCGCCGCGACCAACCTGCGCTACGCCTACCGGATCGGCTCCCCGGACCTGCTCGCCCAGGGCGAGCTGACCCCGCGAGCGGTCGCCGACCGGCTCGGCGTCGCCGTCGGTGTCGTGCACGGCTGGCTGTCCGCCGGAACCCTGCTCGCGCGACGCAGTCCGACCGGCCGCTGGTGCATCCCGTTCCCGCCCAAGGTCGAGGCAAAATGCCGGGCGCGCGTCGCAGCAAGCCCCCACCTGCACCGCGACGCCGACGATCTTGACCGGCAACCCGGTGAACTATCCATCGCCGAGCTCGCCGCACGCCTTATGGTCAAACCCGATGTCGTCTATTACTGGGCCGAGCGCGGATACCTGCCCACCCGCCGCGGCAAGGGAAGTCGCCGCTGGATCGCGCTCACTGCCGAACTTGAGGCCGACTGCCGCGA
This sequence comes from Pseudonocardiaceae bacterium, assembly GCA_036494005.1. GTDB lineage: Bacteria > Actinomycetota > Actinomycetes > Mycobacteriales > Pseudonocardiaceae. The sequence goes on from DASXOV010000226.1 coordinate 4,337, forward strand.
CCGCATCACGGCGTCCTACAAGCTGCCCGCACATGTCAAAGCCGCACACCGCACGGAAGGGATCGCAGTATGAAGTCACCGTCCCGACTGTCGCGGACAGGGTCGCGCAGACGGTGGTGGCCAACAGGATCGCGGAGAAGGTCGAACCGGTCTTCCACGCCGACTCCTACGGGTACCGCCCGAAACGCTCGGCTCTGGACGCGGTGGCGGTATGTCAGCGGCGGTGTTGGCAGCACGACTGGGTCATCGACATCGATGTGCAGGCGTTCTTCGATGTCCCATCACACTGCTCCTTTCGGTGATTGTTGGTCAGAAGAGTTGGTTCTCGGGTTGGGAAGCCTTTATTCGTAGGCCTTTCCGGCGTCCGGAGCGGACGTGGACGGCTTGCAGTTCGCCGCGCTTGACACGCTGCAACACGGTCTGCCGGGAGACGCCGAGTGCTTTGGTGGCGTCTTGCATGACGAGCCAGCCGTCGGGGGCGTGGTCGACGAACAAGGCACGCAGTTCGGGGCTGAGCCGGATGCGCCACGGCGCGCCGGGGGTGAGTTGTTCGCCGGGGATGAATCCGTCGTTGAGCCAGCGGTGCAGCGTCGAGGGCGCGGTGCCGAGTTCGGCGGCGGCGTCGGCGACGGTGAGCAGCGCGCCTTCCTCGGGATGATCGCCGGGCTGGTGGGCGTCGATGTGCCAGTGGTGGCGCAGGCTTTGCACACGGCTGGCGGTGAACGGCAGGCCCCGCGCGGTGCGCCGGCCCTGCCGGTTGAGGATGCCGGCGATGGTGGCGTCGGGGTAGTGCACGGCCAGGCGCCGGACCAGCTCGATGGTGTCCTCGCCGGTGCGGATCGCGGGTGGTTTGCGCTTGATCGGCACGCTCAGTTCGGTGAGCGCGCCGCCTTTCCAGCGCAGCACCAGCTCGGCGTGCCCGCCGTGGTTGTCGCGGTGCACGCTGATGTTGACTTCCTCGAGCAGGGTGCGGAGCAGCTGCTTGCGGTCGCGGTCGGTGGTGCTGGCCGCGGACCACACTTGGTCGAGGTTGTCGCCGAGCGCCAGGACCGCTTGTTTCTCTTGTGGGGTAAGGGTTTTCGGGCGGGCTTGTTCGCGTCGGGTGAGTTCGGCCTGTGCCTGCGTGAGGGTGGCCAGCGCGCGTTCCCAGTCGGCTTCCAGACCACGGGCGACGAGCCGGTTCTCCGGGTCCACGGCCCGGTAGCGGCGTTCGGCCTTGCCCGCCTCGTACTGGGCCTGCTCGACCTGGCGGCGCCATTGGGCCAGCGCGCTGTCGTGGCCGTGTTCGAGCTGCTCGGCAGCGTCCAGGCAGGCCTGCAGCGCGGCCGGGGCGAGCGCGGCGAGGAACGTGTCGGTGACCGCGGCGTCGATGGCGGCGCCGCCGACGCGCATGTGCCGGGTGCCGCGGCCGTCGACAAGCTGCCCCGTGCCGGTGCAGTAGTAGCCAGGCGTGCTCTTGCTAGGCCCGTCGTAGTAGACGGCGAGTTTGCGGCCGCAGGTGCCGCAGGTGGCCAGGCCTTGCAGCAGCGCGCAGCCTTCCCGCACCGCGCCGGTGCCCGGCTCGTGCGCGCGGGGGCGGGTGTTCGCGCCGATGCGGGCCTGGTTGGCCTGGTAGGTCTGCCAGTCGATGTATCCCGGATGGTGATCTTTGATGAGGACCTCCCATTCGCCTTGCGGGACGGCGCGCCGCCGCACCCGCGGCGTGCCGTCGGCACCGACGTAACGCTGCTGACGGGTCTTGCCGAACACGTACGCGCCGGCGTAGGCCGGATGCGTGAGCACGTTGTGCACCGCATGGTAGGTCGGCTGCACCCAGACGATGTCGCCGCCACGCAGGTACGCCGTCGGCTGCATCGGGAACCGCAGCCTCTGCTCACGCAGCCACAGCCACACCCCGCGCGCGGAGCCGCAGACCGCGAACTGGGCGAACACCGCGGCGATGACGCCGGTGACCGCCTCGTCGGGGTGCAGCCGGATCTCGCCCTCGGCCTCGCCCCACACCAGGCCGACCGGCAGGGTCTTGCGCAGCTCGCCGCGGGCGGCCTTGTTGCGGATCCCGCCGTCGAGGCGGGCCCGCAGAATGTGCAACTCAGCTTCGGACATGGTGCCCTTCATGCCCAGCAGCAACCGGTCGTTGAAGGTGCCCGGGTGGTAGACGCCGTCGGCGTCGGCGAGCAGCGTGTCGGTCACGCCGGCCAGATCCAGCAGCCGGTACCAGTCGGTGTTATTGCGGGCCAGCCGCGAGCATTCCAGCGACAGCACGATGCCGACCTGCCCGAGCCCGACCTGCGCGGCCAGTCCAGCGAAACCGGTCCGGCCGGTGGTGGCGGCGCCGCTGACTCCGAGATCGTCATCGATCACCCGAACGGCATCCCGTGGCCAGCCCAGCACGACAGCGCGGGTAGTGAGGTCGTACTGGCGAGCGGTGGACTCCCGGTTGCGGTCGACCTGCCCGAGCGTGGACTGCCGCACGTAGACGATCGCGGCCCGGCGCAGATGCGAGGTGGTGATCTTGCGGTCAGTCATCGCCGGACTCCTTCCCGGCGGCGACGGTCTTGGCGATCAGCGCGGCCAGCAGCGCGATCACCGCGCTCACCTGCGGCGGTGGCAGCTGGACGAGTAGATCCTGCGGTGGCGCCGGAACGGTGTCCGGCAGCAGACTGAGCTGAACAGGCTGCACGAGAGTCCTCCTTGCACGGTGACTTGCGTGCAGCCTGTTCCTGTTCCGGACACGGCCGTGTCGACAGCGCCGACAGCAGCGCCGACAAGTCCTGCAAATCAACGACCGACCCCAACGCCGCCGCGGCCACAGCATCATCTGCTGCAGCCGCGTCGCTGGCGCCGCCGCGCACGTGATCGGTCCATACCGCGGGGATCAGCGACTTGCTGCCGTCGGGCAACACCAGCAGCAGCTCCACCCGCCCGTGTCGGCGCATCTGCCCGAGCACCGTCAACGACAAGCCCTGCAAGGCATGACGCGGTCGGGTCACCGTCACCGCCGCCGTTTCCGGGCGCGATGCGGCCCCGCTCGCCCGCGTGACTTCGATACGGGTAGTAAGTCCAGGCTTCGTTCGACACCGTGGACTGGGACCTGATGCTCAAGGCGGTGGCGGCGCACTGCACCGAGCCGTGGGTTCTGCTGTATGTGAAGCGGTGGCTGGCTGCCCCGCTGGCGGGACCGGACGGTGTGCTGACCGAGCGGACCCGCGGGACCCCGCAGGGGTCGGCGGTCTCGCCGGTGCTGGCGAACCTGTTCCTGCACTACGCGTTCGACGCGTGGATGGCCCGGACCCACCCAGGGGTGGAGTTCGAGCGTTACGCCGACGACGTGGTGGTGCACTGCGCCACCGAACAGCAGGCCCAGAGCTTGCTGGTGGCCATCACGGACAGGCTGGCCGAGGTCGGGTTGCAGTTGCACCCGGTCAAGACCCGGATCGTGTACTGCAAGGACGGCCGGCGGCGCGGCTCGCACGAGCACACGTCGTTCACCTTCCTCGGGTTCACCTTCCGCGCCAGGGCAGCGCGCAGCAGGGCCGGGGTGACGTTCACCGGGTTCCTGCCCGCGGTCAGCACCCAGGCCCTGACCGGCATGCGAGCCAGGGTGCGCCGCTGGCGGCTGCACCTGGGCACGCAACTGGCCCTCGAGGACCTCGCGCAGCAGGTCAACCCTGTCGTGCGGGGCTGGATGCAGTACTACGGGGCGTTCTACCGCTCCGCGCTGGATCCCCTCCTGAAACGCATCAATGCGTATCTGGTGCGTTTCCTCCGCCGCAAATTCGAGCGGCTGCGGCGCCGCCGGAAGGCGCTGGCCTGCTGGATGCGGATAACGCAGCAGCAGCCCACGCTGTTTGCCCACTGGGCCTGGAGCACCGCATTGTGGTAACGCGGCGACAAGAGCCGTATGAACCGAGAGGTTCACGTACGGATCTGTGGGAGCCGGGGGCTGAAACGCCCCCGGCTACCCGGCCCCAAAGTCCTATATTACGGGGCTTCTGTGCGCGGCAGGTCCAATTCTGACCGGAGTCTGACCCCGGGTGACAACCTTTATCGATT
>DASXOV010000227.1:0-2082 GCA_036494005.1 Pseudonocardiaceae bacterium
TCCTTGACCAGTGAACTGGACAGGAAGCTGTAGGTGGGGTTGCTCGGCATGAACATCGTGTCGACTCCGGACAATTGGTAGTTCATCTGAGCCATCTGCAACTCGTAATCGAAGTCACTGACCGCCCGCAGCCCTTTCACAATCGTCCCGATGTCATTGGACCGGCAGTAGTCGACGAGTAGACCGTGCCAGGAATCGATTCGGATGTTGGACAGGTGCTCGGTGATCTCCTCGAGCATCGCCATGCGATCCTCGACCTCGAACATGTAGCTCTTGGCCTTGTTGATCAAGACGGCGACCACGAGTTCGTCGAACTGATTCGCGGCGCGTTCGATGATGTCCAGGTGACCGTTGGTCGCCGGATCGTACGAGCCAGGACACACCGCACGCCTCATAGCGCCGAACCGTAATACACCCCGGTGTCCCCGTACCGTCGTTGGGTGAGCGCCGCCACACCATCCGGCCAGGTCGGCGGCACCGACCTGGCCGCGCGTTCGACCACGAGCAGAGCGCCGGTCGCCAGCCAGTGACCGGTGCTCAGCCCCGCGAGGACCCGGTTGAGCTCATCGGTACCCAACGCATAGGGCGGATCGGCGAGCACCACGTCATAGGGTCGTCCCGGATCGGCCTGCAGCACGGCTGCCACGTCCGCGATGCTCAGCTGGGCCCCGGGCAGGCCGAGCGCCTCGACGTTGCGGCGCAGCACGGCGCCCGCGCGCCGGTCGGACTCGACGAACCGGACGTGAGCCGCCCCCCGGGACAACGCCTCCAGCCCGAGCGCACCCGATCCCGCGTACAGGTCGAGCACCCGGGCCCCGTCGAGGTCGGTACGCGACTGCACGGCGTTGAAGACGGCCTCCCGGACCCGGTCCGACGTCGGCCGGGTGCCCTGAGGCGGGACGGCCAGCCGCCGCCCTCCGGCCACCCCGGCCACGATTCGCGTCACTGTTCCATCATGCGCCTGCCGCCCGGTGATCGGTTGGGTGGCCGGGTTCGCCCGGCGCAATTCCGATCTGCTCACTGCGGATCGGCCGGTAAGATGATCGGCATGCGGCGTGATACCGGAAACCCTGAGCACTGGATTCCGGTACTTATTCTTCCCGCCATCCACCCGGATCTTCCTTTGGCGCTGGTGTCCTGACGATCCAATGACCTTGGGAGTCGGGTATGTCACACAGGCGCTCACCGCTGCCGGTTCAGGTGCTGCTGTTCTTGCTGGTGACCCTGCTCGGGATCGCCACCGGCAACCTGACCAACAGCACGGGTGCCCTTCCGTGGGCTTGGAGTTCATTCGGCGGCAATCGCTGCCCCTGGCCGTTGTCACCGTGCTGCTTATCATCGGGGTGATGGTCTGGCGACACCGGACCGAGGACCGCGCAGCGTTGCCTGCTCGTCCCGTCTGGGACTCGGATCGGCTACCGTTCCCCGGCCTTGAGGCATTCACCGAGCGGGACTCGGCGGTGTTCTTCAGCCGGGACACGGAGATCGCCGAACTGCTGGAACGCTTGCATCCGGTAGTCGCGCCGCAGGCGAATCGGCTGGTCGCGGTTGTCGGCCCCTCGGGCGCCGGGAAGTCGTCCCTGGTTCAGGCCGGCCTGCTGCCACGGCTGCGGCAGCGCCGCCGCGGCTGGATCGTGGTGCCACCCGTCGTGCCCGGAGACCAGCCGTTCACGGCAGGCCGACCACAGGCCCTTGAACTCCCCGACCAGCGGTTTACTCACCCGTTGCGGCGTGATCACCAACGCTTCGAAGAAGAACGCATAAGCCACGTCGGCGATTTTCTCCGGCAGCCGAGCCAGGTGCCGCCTACCATCTGCGGTGATCTCGACACCGTAAGGTTCAGGCGCTGCGCGGCGCTCCACCCTGTCGGCAAGGTCGGCCAGGTGTGCCTTCGCCTCTGAAAAGGGCAACGTGTCGCTCATAGGTCAGAATTATGACGCTGACGACAGCGTCGGGTCGAGGTTGACTCACGCCGCGCTCAGCGGGTCAGGCGGGTGGTCGGGGCAATCCCACCAGCGAAATCCTCCTGGTATGGTGATCAGTATGGCGAGCGTGAAGATCACCGTCACGGTGGATGAGGAG
>DASXOV010000228.1:0-6528 GCA_036494005.1 Pseudonocardiaceae bacterium
TTCGGTGAGGTCGCCACAGGGCGAGGCCGTAAACCGTCGATCAGCGAGGAGAAGGTCGCCGAGATCGTGGATTTGACGCTGCACTCGACACCGGAGGGTCAGACACACTGGTCGTGCCGGTCGATGGCCACACGGGTCGGAGTGAGCTCGGCATCGGTACAGCGGATCTGGTCGGCACGCGGGCTCAAACCCCATCTGGTGAAGACCTTCACACTCTCCCATGACCGCTATGTCGAGGAGAAACTCGTCGACGTGGTGGGTCTGTACTGAACCCGCCCGACCAGGCGGTCGTGCTGTGCATGGACGAGAAGAGCCAGATCCAGGCTCCGGACCGCACCTAACTAACCCTCACTGCCGATGAAAAAAGGGCGAGCGGGCACGATGACCCATGACGACAAACGCCACGGCACGACCACTCTCTTCGCCGCGCTGAACGTGCTCACCAGAACCGTGATCGGCCGTTGTCTCCCACGGCACCGCAATACCGAGTTCTTGAAGTTTCTGCGTATCATCGACCGTGAGGTACCCACAGGACTGCACATCCACATGATCTGCGACAACCACGGAACCCACAAACATCCCAACGTCACGACATGGCTGAGCAAACACCCGCGGTTTCACCTGCACTTCATCCCCACCTCCTCGTCGTGGCTCACTCGCTGGATTCGGCGAGGAAGTCCGCCGCTTCGCTGCGAGGCATTGCATCTCGACGGTCCGTGATCTGTGGTCAGATCGGGACGATGTCGACAAGGGTGTCGGCGCCGACGAAGTCGTTGGCATGGCGGGTGTAGAGGCGGGCGGAGTGGGCGTGTGCTGTGGCGGCGACGATGAGGTCCATGGTGCGGGCACGGGGCTGGCGTCCTGCATCTACCACGGCGGCGGCCAACTGGCCGTAGCTGGCGGCCACGGCGGCGTCCAGTGGCAGGGCATCGAATTTTCGTTGCAGGACGGATAGTCGTCGGAGGCGTTCGGCCCGGATGTTCGGGTCGCGGGCGACGAGCACGCCGAAGTGCAATTCGGCGAGTGTAGCGGCGCTGATAGCCAGTTCGCCCTCGAGTGAGGGGACATCTGTGGCGATCACGACGCTGGTGTCCAGTAGTGCTCTCACGTCGCACTCCATGGGTCGCGGAGTTGCTGGTCGATCTGATCACGGTCGGTGTCCCAGTCCGGGTCGGGCTGGTCCGAGAACACATCGGCCACCTCCGCGTAGGTACGCCAGGTCTGTGGGGCGATCGGCACCAGTCGGGCGGTGGGTCGACCAGAGATGGTGATGGTCACCTCTTCGCCCGCTTCGACCCGCCGGACGAGTTCAGAGGCTTGTTGGCGTAGTTCACGCAGGCCCACGATGCTCATACCAGCAGTGTAGCACAAGTGCTATCGTACCTTGCCGCCTGCAGGACCGGATCTGGTGGAAACAGATGGTGCCATCGCGGTCTGCTGCGCAGGACAGTCCTGGTGATGTGGGATTGGATACCGTGACCGCGACCGATGACTCGATGGCCGGACGGAGCGCCATGGTCGACATGATGGTGCATCAGGTCGATGCCGGACGTTGTCGTGGTGTGCGATGAGCGGGGATATCGATCCGATCGTGGCGGCGCGGGCGGCCGCTGCCGCGCTCGAACAGCTGCCCGCCGTCGTGTGGGTCTTCACCGGTCCGGACCACGTCGCGGTGGTGGCGAACCGGGCGGCTCGGGATTATCGCAACGGGAGCCGTAGCCATCTGCTGGGTAAGTCGCTGCGCACGAGTTTGACGCCAGAGAACCGGCCGCTGATCGAGTTGCTCGATGAGGTCTACCGGACGGGCGTGACCCGCACCTTCTACGAGACGAGGATCCGGGTCGACGACGAGGATCGCTTTGTCACCTTCACCGCGTCGGCGCTACGGGACGATCAGGCCACCGTCATCGGCGTGATCTCCTACATGATCGATGTGACCGACTCGCTGCTGGCCAAGCACACGGCGCAGCGGGAGCATGCCGTCCTGCAGGCCTTGCAGGAGCGGCTGCTGCCCGCGGGGCTGCCGGTGTTGCCGCAGGTGCGGGTTGCGGCCAGGTACCGCGCCGCCGGGAATGAGCTCGCCGCGGGCGGCGACTGGTACGACGCGGTACCACTGGACCACGGCCGTCTCGCCGTCTCGGTTGGTGACGTGGTCGGTCACGGGCCGGGCGCCGCCGCGGTGATGGGTCAGTTGCGCAGTGTGCTGAAGGCCGCGCTGCTGGATCGGGGCGATGCGATCGCCGCGTTGGCCCAACTGGAGCACTTCGTCCGGACGCTGCCCCCTGCGCGCGGCAGCACCGCGTGTGTGGTGATCTTCGATCCGGCGACCGGCCTGCTGCGCCACGCGACCGCGGGCCACCCACCACCGCTGCTGATCGAGCCGAACGGCAGCGCCGAATTTCTGTCGTCAGCGCCCAGCGCGCCACTCGGACTGCCCGGCCCGCCCGCATCGGCAGGCGTGGCGTCGCTCCCACCGGGCGCTGCGGTGCTGCTGTACTCCGACGGCGTGGTGGAACGACCCGGCGCGCCGACCGAACAGAGCAGGCAACGGCTGCGCACGGTGTGTGAGGAGGCGGTGGCCAGGGGGTGCAGCCCTACCGAACTGGTCGACGCGGTGATGGCAGGTCTGGCGGGGGAGACCCTCCCCGACGATGTGGTGTTGCTGGTCGTGTCCCGCCCGGCCACCGACATCGCGCCGTTGCTACTGGAGTCACCCGCCACCCCCAGCCGGCTCACCTGGCTGCGGTTCCACCTACGGCACTGGCTGGCGCAGGTGGGCGTCTGCGAGGACGACGCGATCGCACTGCAGATCGCCTCGGGAGAAGCGACCACCAATGCGGTGGAGCACGCCTATGCGGCCGTGTCGCCCGGCATCGTGACGCTGTCCGCTGAGCTGACCGTCGACAGCACCGTGCGGATCTGCATACGGGACAACGGGCGCTGGCGCGAACCCGCACGGGAGGCGGGGCAACGGGGCCGCGGCCTGCTGCTCATGCAGCAGTGCACGGACAACGTGCACGTGCACCGCGGTGCCGAGGGCACCGTCGTGGAGATGACCCGCCGGGTCTGGGCGACGGAGGCCGACACTGCAGAGGCCGACGCTGCAGAGGCCGACACCGCAGCGCCGACGACGAGCGACGCCGCGCACGCGCCGAGCCTGAGCGTGCGAATGGTGGCCGCTGAGCGCGGCGAGGTCGCCGTACTCAGCGGGGACCTCGACGCCGCCGGGATACCTGCCGCCGCCGTGACACTGCGCACCGCCGCCCGAGGAGGTGCGCTGCCACTCACTGTCGACCTGACCCGGTTACAGCATGTCACCAGCACAGGTGTGAAGCTCCTCTTCGACCTCGCCGCCGAGGAGATCTCCGCAGGCAACAAGCTGACCGTGCAGGTCGCGCGGGGCAGCGCCGCCCACCACGTCCTCGACCTCACCGGCCTGGCTGCCCTGGCCGTCCTCGATTTCTCGGCCGCTTCCTGACCAAAGTGCGCACCCCCTGTACCCCGGTCGGCAGAGTGCACGAGCACGCCGGACACTGGATTCATGAACAACGCTGGACTCACGAACAACGCTGGATTCATCACCAACCCTGTTACCGCGTTCCGCGCGGTCGCCATCGCAGAGGCGATCTCCTGGACGGGCCTGCTCATCGGCATGGTCTTCAAGTACCTGGTCGTGGGCGACGACATCGGCGTCAAGATCTTCGGCCCGATCCACGGCGGGCTCTTCCTGCTGTACCTCGCCGTGACGTTCATGGTCCGCCGCCAGTTCGCCTGGAGCCCGACGACCACCGTGGTCGCCTTGATCGCCAGCATTCCACCGCTGGGCACCCTGGTGTTCGAGCGATGGGCGAGCGCCACCGGCCACTTGCGGCTCGCAGGCAGCAGCATGGTGCCGACTGGTCGAACAGCTGATCCTGATGCAGGCTGAGTTGCACATGATCTAGCGCGTTCGGGGTATATCAGGTCGACCTGGTTGCTCAAGGAGGTACCGATGACCACCGACAGTCACGTGGCGCCCGGCGCAGTGCGGAGCCTGATCCCGGCCCGAATCGACCGCTTACCGTGGTCGCCGTTCCACAGCCGGATGGTCGCCGCGCTCGGGGTGGCGTGGATTCTCGACGGGCTCGAGATCACTGTGGCGAGCGCAGTGGCGGATGTGCTGACCAAGCCTGACACGCTCAGCCTGTCCTCGGCGGCGGTCGGGCTCATCGCGACGGTGTATCTGGCCGGTGAGGTCGTCGGTGCCCTGTTCTTCGGCCGGTTGTCGGACAAGCTGGGCCGGCGCAACCTGTTCATGATCACGTTGGGCATCTACCTGCTGGGAAGCGGGCTGACCGCGCTCACCCTGGGCAGTGGTTCGGGCTGGATCGCCTTCCTGTACCTCACCCGGTTCATCGCGGGTATGGGGATCGGCGGTGAGTATGCCGCGATCAACTCCGCTATCGACGAACTGATCCCGGCGCGCTACCGCGGGCGGGTCGACATCGGGGTCAACGGTACGTACTGGGCTGGCGCGATCCTCGGCACACTCGGCACGTTCATCCTCCTGAACGTCATGAGCCCGAGCATCGGCTGGCGGATCGGCTTCCTGCTCGGCCCGGTCCTCGGCCTGGTGATTCTGGTGGTGCGCCGGAACCTGCCGGAGAGTCCGCGCTGGCAGGTGATGAACGGGCGCGCCAAGGAGGCCGAGGAATCCATCTCCTACATCGAGCGCGAAGTGGAGCAGTCCGGGCACCGGCTGCCCCCGGTCGACGAGAGCAAGGCGATCGACCTGCGCCCGACCGACAAGATCGGCTACCTCGCGCTCACCAGGGTGCTCTTCCGCGATTATCCGTCCCGATCGGTGCTCGGCGCGACGCTCATGATCACGCAGTCATTTCTCTACAACGCGATCTTCTTCACCTACACGCTGGTGCTGGGGAAGTTCTACGGCGTGTCCTCCAACATGGCACCGATCTTTCTCATCGCTTTCGCCGTCGGCAACCTGGCCGGCCCGCTGATCCTCGGTCGTTTCTTCGATACCGTGGGCCGGAAGACCATGATCGCAGGCACGTACATCACCTCCGGCGTCTTGCTCAGCATCACCGCATTCATGTTCAACGCCGGGATGCTCAGCGCGATCACCCAGACGATCGCCTGGTGTGTGATCTTCTTCTTCGCCTCACCCGGCGCCAGCGCGGCATATCTCACGGTCAGTGAGCTCTTTCCGCTTGAGGTTCGAGCGAAGGCGATCGCGGTCTTCTTCGCCATCGCGCAGTGCTTCGGCGCACTCGGCCCGGTGATCTACGGCGCACTCATCGGTGACGGATCGAAGCCGTTCCAGCTGTTTCTCGGTTACCAACTCGCCGCTTTCGTGATGGTCGTCGGCGGTCTGGTCGCGGTGTTCTTCGGGGTGGCTGCCGAGCGCCGCTCTCTGGAGGAGATCGCGGCGCCACTGGCGGCGACCGGCCGCGGACGCACCGGCACCACCCGTGCCGAAGGCGCCGCATCGCCGTTGTCCACCTGAGGGGGTCGAGCACGGACCACGTCACCCGCTCCGGAGGATGCTCCGGACGGCGGCCTCCGTCGATCATAGGACCCGAACAATGGTGTCCACTCGGGGGAGGCAGGGCTCGCATGACACAGGTCAAGCAGCGGATGGCAATGACGTTGGCAACGGTGGGACTGGGGATGGCAGGGATGGTGGGTTGTTCGTCCGGGACGTCGTCAGTGTCCGAGGCGCAGTCGTCGATGTTGCCCGTCGTGTCGTCGGCCCCCGGGTCGGCGCCGCAGGCGGACGCGGCCCTGTGCACGGCGTCCGGGCAGTTCCAGGCTGCCGTCGCCAATCTCTCCTCACTCAGGGGGGCCGGGGCGGATGCCGCCGCGGTGAAGACCGCGTTGCAGGACGTCGCCAACACTGGGGGTAACCTGGCCAACGCCGCGCAGAACCAGTACCCCGCGCAGGTGGCCGATCTGCGTCAGGCGGCCGCCTCGCTCAAGTCGGCCGTCACCGGGTTGACCGACCAGGGCAGCCTGTCGTCCGATCTCGGCGCCGTGCTGTCCTCGCTGGCGTCGGTCGGTGTGGCGGCCGGGGGCGTTCTGAGTCCGATCAAGCACTCCTGCCCCGCACCGTCCTCGGCACCGCCCGCCTCGGCACCGCCCGCCTCGGTACCGCCCGCACCGTCCTCGATGCCACCCGCTCCGTCGGCGGCGCCCACGTCGTGAGCTGACTGCATCGTCGACAACCGGCTTTCGACGACCGGACCGGCGGCGACTTCAGTCGTCGGGGGACACGATCGGCGCGGCCCATCCACCGTAGGCGTGTTCGGCCCAGCCCGCGGTGAGGCTCATCGTGCGCCGGAACCTGCTCCAGCTCAGGGCCGGTAGCCGAGACGGCATCGGGTGGCCCCCGATCAGCACCTCGTAACCCGCGATCCAGGCGTAGGGGATGGTCTTGCCGTCCATCGCCCGGATCCAGCGGGGAAAGTGGGCCGCGGCGGCGAGCACCTCGGCGTGCGCGGAGTGCGGCCCGCGCAAGCTGCTGGGCCG
>DASXOV010000229.1:0-26055 GCA_036494005.1 Pseudonocardiaceae bacterium
CCGAGAAGTACCGCCGCACCGACCAGCGTTTCGAGATCGACGGCGCGGACGAGGCCCGTCGATTCCTCGCCGCGCACGGCCTACCCGAGGACCGCATTCGCCTCGCCTGGCTGGGCATCGCGCTGCACACCACCCCGGAAATCCCGTACCACCTGGAACCGGAGGTCGCTCTGGTCACCGCCGGCGTGGAAACCGACGTGCTCGGCATCGGCTATTCCGACCTCGATAGCACCCTCATCGACGCCGTCGTCAGCGCGCACCCGCGGCCTGACTTCAAACGACAAATCCTGCAGGCATTCACCCAGGGCATGAAGGACCGGCCCGCCACCACCTTCGGCACTGTCAACGCCGATGTGCTCGCCCACTTCGTGCCCGGCTTCGTCCGGGGCGATTTCGTGCGGGTCATGGAGGATTCCGCCTGGCCCGAATAGCCGGGCCTCCATCGGGCCCGTCCATCATCGTCCAGGGCCTGGACGACCTCGGCGAGCGCGCCGACCGGGGCGCTTCGGTAGATCCTTGGTCGGTAAATCCTTGTAGGAATGTAGGAGTGCACCACCGCGTCGACCTCGCCGGGGCTTCGCGTAACGCCGAGACGAACGTCCCCAGCCGCAATACAGCCCGGCATGACACCGACATCACCGTATTGCCCCGCCCTGGCTGGCCGGGGCAACCCCGGATGCGTTGCGGAGCGGTGTGGTGTTGCGGAGCGGTGTGGTGAGGGCGGCAGCGGCCTGCGGATCGAGTTCGAACAGCTCTCGTAACGCGTCGGCGTAGGCCTGGCCCCCACTGGCCTCGGCGAGTTGTTTGACCCGCACCGTGGGGGCGTGCAACAGCTTGTCCACGACGCGGCGCACGGTGCGGATGAGCTCAGTGCGCACTGCGGACTCAAGGTCCGGTAGCCGGCCATCCAGCCGCAGCAGCTCGGAGTCCACCACCTCAGCAGCCCGCTTTCGCAGCGCGGCCACCGTGGGGATGACCTCCGCAGCGCGCTGGGCCTCCAGGTAGCTGTGCACCTCCTGCGCGACGAGATGCTGCGCGCTGTCCACCGCGCCCGACCCCCTGCCGCGCTGCTCGAGCCTGCGCGCCACGGTGGTGAGATCCAGCAGGGTCACACCGGGCACGTCAACCACTGCGGGCTCGACGTTGCGGGGCAACCCCAGGTCACACACCACCAGTGGACGCCGCCGCTGTCTCCTGGCATCGGCGACGTGCTTGACACCGAGCACTGCTCCGGTGGCGCCCGTGCAGCAGATCACCAGGTCCACCGTGGGCAAGGCGGCGGTCACGCCGTCCAGGCCGACAACGCGGACGGGGGTGCCTTCGGCCGCGCAGAGCGCCGCGAGCCGCTGCGCGCGGCCCGGCGTGCGATTGGCCAGCACTATCTCGGCGACCCCGGCCCTGCGCAACTGCGTTGTGGCCAAGCCGCCCAGGGAACCGACGCCGAGCACCAGTGCCCGCCGACCAGCCAGACTCGCCCGGTGCGGACCCGCCAGCGCGGCCGCCGTGGCGGCGAGGGCTTCGGAGACCAGCGAGGCCCCCGCGGCGTCGATGCCTGTCTCGGTGTGCACCCGTTTGCCGACGCGCAGCGCCTGCTGTGCCACGTCGTGCAGTGTGCGTCCCACGGTGCCGGCCTGCTCGGCGCCGGTGTATGCGGTGCGTAGTTGACCAAGAATCTGCGGCTCGCCGACGACCATCGAGTCGAGCCCGGCAGCCACCGAGAACAGGTGCTCCACACCGGCCGCTGCGTAGTGCACGTAGAGATGGCCGGACAGATCGTCCAGCGTCATCGCGGACTGGTGGACCAGTACATCAATGATCTCGGTCATCCCATCATGGAACGTTGTCACCACCGCATAGACCTCAACCCGGTTGCAGGTGGACAGCAACAGCGCCTCCGCAACGTGCTCACACTCGAGTAGCTGGTGCAGGACCTTGCCGCCCTCCGCGCAGGACACCGCGACTCGCTCCAGCACTTCGACCGGCGCGCTGCGGTGCGACAGCCCAACAACCAGGACACTCATCTGCTCACCACCGTCGGATCCACCGGTTTTACCTTCGCGCCGCACCCCTGCGTCCCCTCGGGCACGTTCCACGATCGCGCCTTGGCCGGCCCGCGTCTGCACAGCCAGCGCCGAACTTCCGTACCGGTCAGCAGGAATCCGAGAACGGCCGCCGGCACCAGAGCACTCGTCACCGAAAGGCACATGATCGAGCGGCCCTGCCCGCCTTCCGGCTAGCAGGTAGCGCGCGAGGCCAGCCGGCCGGAACCACAGATGACGGCTGGCCTTGACGACACCCGCCCCGCCGACCGCGATGCTCAAACGTCACAGGTCGACCCAGCAGACACAGGGGCGCGACATGCAGCAAGTGCAGATCAACACAAGACACCAGGTAGCCGTTTTCTGGTCTCTGGTGCGCGGGGAGGACACGACGTGATCTCGCTGCTCAGCCCGATCGGGGCTGCCCGCTCATTGCGCCAGGTGATCTGGCGCGCGGCGGTGGCGCAGGTACGTGAGATGGCGCTGATAGCGGTCGTCGTTGCGATGTCGCCGCTGGGCCGGGCCGGCGGCAGCTTCGAGCGGGCAGTCGATGCGCTGCTGCCGGTCGCGGCGGGCACCCCACCCACGGCGCCCCCGGTGCTGCTGGTGCACGGCTTCGCGGGCACGAAGTCATGCTGGTTCGCCCTGGCCCGAGCGCTACGTGCCCGCGGCGTGACCGTCGACGCGATCAACTACACGCCGTTGGGAACCTCGGTGGAGCAGCTCGCCGACTGGCTCGCGGTCAAGGTCGAGAACCTCCTGTCCGACACCGGCGCGGCCAAGGTCCATCTGGTCGGACACAGCCTGGGCGGCGTGGTCATCGCGCAGGCATTCGCCGACGGTCGCCTCACCGGACAGGTCGACACGGTCGTGACCATCGCAGCGCCCTTCGGAGGTTCGCCGTGGGCGACGCTGCTGCCGCTCGGGGCGACCGTCCGGGCGCTGCGAGACGGCTCGCCGCTGCTGCGTCGGCTCGCCGCCGCCCCGCTACCCGACGGCGTGCGATGGTTGGCCTTCACCGCCACCCCCGACCTGATCGTGCCAGGCCACCGGTCGGTGCCGGCCCAGACAGCAGTACAGAGCGTCACGGTCGACGACGTGGGCCACGTCGGGATGCTGCTGAGTCGGCACGTCGTCAACCGCATCGTGGATGCATTGCCGGCAGACGAGCAGGCCACCGCATGAGACGCTCGACTAAGTCTCCGACAGGGTCGGCTGCGGCCCAGCATCCGCGGGTGTCGCCGGAGCCGTCGCCAGGAAGGCGCTGTCGTGTCTGAGCTTGCCCGTGTCTCCGACGCCACCGTTTTCGTGCTCTACGGCGCCACCGGAGATCTCGCTCGCCGGATGGTGCTACCGGCCTTCTTCCGCCTGGCCCAGGCCGAGCTGCTGCCTCACGATTGGCGGCTGATCGGCAATGGCCGTGGCAAGGTGAGCCACGAGGACTTTCAGGCCCAGGCGCATGACGCGCTGACCGAATTCGGCCCGCAGCCCCATGAGGGTCCGTGGGAGCAGTTCCGCTCCCGGCTGCGCTTCGCGGGCGGTGGCTTCTCGACCGAGGACCCGGGGAGCCTGCTGGATGTCCTCGGCGACGCTGAACGCGAGCTGGGAGGACACCCCCAGCGGGTGCACTACTTCGCCGTGCCACCCACCGCATTCCAGACCCTCACCCGGGGCCTCGGCCGGCACGGGCTCACCGCGCGGTCCCGGGTGGTCTTCGAGAAGCCCTTCGGCACCTCCATGGGCTCCTTCCACGCGCTTGACCGCGTGGTGCATGACGTTCTCGACGAGTCCCAGGTGTTTCGGATCGACCACTTCCTGGGCAAGGAGGCGGCCCAGGATCTCTACGCCGTGCGCTTCGGCAACGGGCTGTTCAGCGGGGTATGGGATCGCTCCCACGTGGCTGCGGTGCAGGTCGACGTGCCCGAGGTGCTCGACGTGGCTGACCGTGCCGCGTTCTACGACAACACCGGGGCGGTGCTCGACATGCTCGTCACCCACCTGTTCCAGGTGGCTGCCGAGGTCGCGATGGAACCGCCGGCCAGCTTCGGCGCCGACGACTTGGTGGCAGCCCGAGAGGCGGTGATCGGCGCGTTCCGCCCGCTTGAGCCGGACGACGTGGTGCTCGGCCAGTTCGAGGGCTACCGCGACATCGACGGCGTCGCCAAGGACTCTCGCACCGAGACGTACGTCGCGGCCCGGTTGTGGGTCGACAGCCAGCGCTGGGGCGGGGTCCCGTTCCTGCTGCGTACCGGTAAGCAGCTGGCGGCGTCGCGCCAGCAGGTAAGTCTGGTGTTCCGCCGGCCCGACGCCGCGGTGCCTGAGCTGCCGCCGTTGGGCAACGTCTTGACCTTCGACCTTGCCGGTGAGGGTGAAGTAGACCTGTCGCTGGTCGTCAAGGAGCCCGGACCTGCTCTGACCCTGAGCACGGCACACACAACGCTGCCGCTGAGGACGGTGCGCGGAGGACATCCGCTGCCGCCCTACGTTCGGCTGATCCACGACGTACTGCTCGGTGACCGCTCGTTGTTCACCCGTCCCGACGGCCTCGAACACGTCTGGCAGGTGGCCAGCGCGCTGCTCACCGACAAGCTAGAGCCGGTGATCTATCCGAAGGGCTCGTGGGGACCGGCCGAGGCCGATCGGCTCGCCGAACCCCTCGGCTGGCTGCTCGGGTCCTCAGCCTCCGCCCGGCCGGACCGACACGACCAGTCCCTCTGAGCGAGCGCCCACCACCACGCGGTCACCGGACGAGAAGGCCCAGACTTCAGTACCCACACCGTCTAGGCGAGCTCGGCGGCATCGCTGAGCCGTAGCTTGCGCTGCGCTCTCTGGTAGAAGGTCGTATTACCGAGCCGGACCACGGAGCCTGCCGCTACGTCAGCCACCACGTCGACCCATTGACCCGGCTCCAGGGTACGGATGAGTTCGCCATCGACCTCCAGCGCCAGCGAACCGCTGCTCGGCAGCAACTCCAAGGTCAACGACTCGCTGCAAGCCAGCATGAGAGCACGGTTGAAGGCAGAGTGCGGCGCTACAGGAACGACGAGCAGCCCTTCCGCTTTTGGTGACACGATCGGCCCACCAGCGGAGAAGCTGTATGCGGTCGAGCCGGTGGGAGTGGCGACGACAACGGCATCGCCGACATAGCGCACGAAGGGCTGGCCGTCGACGACCAATCCGACGGCAGCCTGCCCGCCACCCGGGATGCGTATCAGGGCGATGTCGTTGAAAGCGATGCGGGCATTGTCGCCCACCACAGCTTGCACCGCCATCCGCGACTCCACCTCGAATCGTCCTTCAGCGATGGAACACAATGCGTTGTCAAGGTCCGGAACATCGATTTCGGCGAGGAATCCGAACTTGCCCAGATTCACTCCCAGGACCGGAACCTGGTGGTGGTACGCCAGCCGGAGCGTACGAAGCATGGTTCCATCCCCGCCGAGACTGACCAACAGGTCGACACGCTCTGCGATCCGGTGCTGCTCGACAAGCTCAATCCCCATCACGCCATCCAGCTCACCGGCAATACCAAAAACAGCGACCTCCCGCGAGACCGCCCAGCGCGTCACGAGTTCAACGGTTGGCGCACTGTGACGTTTCGGGTGCAAGACAAGCCCTACTGCACTGATCTGGCCCACACCGCAGGGTACGACCTGACCCGCTGCGCGGCCGACCGGACGTGCACCGTTGCCCTCGGTTCCGCGTCGTGACCTGCGGGTGCAGGTGACGGCAACGCTGTTGGGGGTCGGGCCCCAGGTGGTGTAGACGCTGAACAGCGCACCACCATCTCTTCATCCCGATCCGACCGCTCCAAGTACGGCGCTGATCACCACGATGATCGCGCCAGCGAGCGTAACGGAGGCGAACGAACGCAGGAAGCCGGTGTGGAAAAACCGTCCGCGAATCCAAGCGAGCGCGAGAAGCTCGAATGCGACCGTGATGATGGCCACGACCAGCGCAGCACCGTACTGCGGGATGAGGAAGGGCAGTGTGTGCAAAATGCCGCCAAGGAAGGTTCCCGCACCTGCGCACTCGTAACCCCGTGTACCTGCAGGTCTTCCGCAATGCCACCGGCCCCGTGCTCGCCCCGAGCCTCGGCATGGAGGTCGTCACCGGCTTCTTCCTCGAGGCAGGCTTCATCGGGGTCATGCTTTATGGCGATGGCCGGGTGAAGGAACGCACCATGCTCATCAGCACGTGCATCGTCGCGCTCGGAACCCTGCTCTCCACGACCTGGATCATATCGGCCAACTCCTGGATGCAAACGCCTTCGGGTTCACGATCGTCAACGGCCAGTTCCAGCCGACGAACTGGGGTGAGGTCATCTTCAAACCCGTCGTTCGCGTGGCGCTATCTGCACATGCTGTTGGCGGTGCTGATCTCCACCGCCTGGCTGATCGGCGGGATCGCCGCGTACTACCTGATCAAGGGCCGGGTGCAGGATTCTGCCCGCCGTACACTGTCTCTCGCCCTCGGCGTGTGGCGGCCGTGTTGCTGCGGCTGCAACTGGATCTCGGTGATCATGTCGCGCGATACGTGGTCAAGTACCAACCGGCGAAGCTGCAAGCCCTTGAAGGCAACTGGACCTCGACCAGCACCGGCTACAACGTCGTCGCCATCCCCCGATATGAGTCAGCAGAAGGACACGGTGCTCATCACCATCCCGAAGCTGGGCAGCGTCTTCGGTGCGAAGGACCTCTCCGGAACACCCCCACTCCCGGCCTGCTACTCACCCCGAAGGCTGACCGACCCAATATGTGGCCCGTTTTCTGGGGCTTCCGGGTGATGTCCTACGCCTCGGTTCTGATGTTCGCCGCCGCGCTGATCGGCGTCGTGCTCAGACTCCGCAAGAAGCCGGGCCAAACCCACGGTCAGCAGGGGAAGAACGACCAGCCCGGTCAGCGCCCCCGCGAGCCGGCGCTGCGGAATCGTTGAGCTGTGGCGATTACCATGTGTTACCGTCCGCGCCGCAAACAGCCCGGTGCGCATCCACTTTCAGCTCATCACCACGCGGATCCCATCGGGCATCCCCGGTGCCCCGAGCCGATTGACGACATCATCGGCGTTGTCCTCGGGTGAGTTGACCAGCGTGGACGACTCACCCTTCGAGGGTGACGACCGGTACCGGGGCGGCCGCCAGAATTCCTGCTCGTGCCGGAGTCACCACAACCCAACCGGACCGCGATCCGGCCGGGGGTCGAGGCCGGGCTGGTGAGTCTGCCTGCCGGTGTGTTCACGATGGGTTCGGCGGAACAGCGCTATCCGCGGGACCACGAAGGCCCGCCCACCCAGGTCGGGATCGCAGCGTTGCGGATCGCCAGACATGCGGTCACCAACGAGCAGTTCGCCGCGTTCGTCGCCACCACGGGTTATCTCACCACCGCCGAGCACGAGGGCTGGTCGTTCGTGTTCGCCGGTCTGCTGCCCGGCGACTTCCCGCCGACCAGGGCGGTGCAGCAAGCCCCTTGGTGGCGTCAGGTCCACCAGGCATGCTGGCACCGGCCGGAGGGACCAGGTTCGGACGTCGAGCAACGTAGTGACCACCCGGTCGTGCATGTGTCCTGGCTGGACGCCAGGGAGTTCTGCCGGTGGGCCGGGGTGCGGCTGCCTACCGAGGCGGAGTGGGAGTACGCCGCACGCGGAGGACTCGACCAGCGCCGGTTCCCGTGGGGTGACCAACTCACCCCGGGTGGCAGGCACCTGATGAACGTGTTCCAGGGCCGATTCCCGATCGAGAACACCGGGGACGACGGCTACCTGGGAACCGCACCGGTGGACGCATTCGCCGCGAACGGCTTCGGGCTGCGGAACATGACCGGCAATGTGTGGGAATGGTGCGCAGGCCGGTTCGGCCCGTCCCGGCCCGCCCAGCGCGTGATGCGCGGTGGCTCCTATCTGTGTCACGAGTCGTACTGCTGGCGCTATCGATGCGCGGCGCGCAGTGCGAGCACCCCGGACAGCAGTGCGGGCAACATCGGCTTCCGGGTGCTGACCGGCACATGACCAGGACCACCTGGGAGCTGGGTGGCGCATGGTGCTTCAGCCGGTCGAGGAGCCGGTGGCGATCGGGTGTTCCATCCGGAGCCGCACCGACCCGACCCCCGGTACCGTCCGCACGAGCGCCAGCACCACTGTGCGGTCCGCGCGGTCGACGAACGCGCCGCTCACGGTCACGATCCCGGCCACGACATGCACACCCCAGCGACGCAAGCCCGCGTAGTCGCGGAGCAGGGACCACACCCGCGATGTGATCACCTCGTCGTCATGGACCAGGGTGCGCAGCAGATCGTCCCGATCGACCACACCGATCAACCTGCCCTCCTCGACGATCGGCAACACCCTCAGCTGGTGGGCCAGCATCACCTGGGCCAGCTCGCCGACGGTCGCACCACCACCCAGGCTGATCGCCGGGCTGGTCATGACGTCGGCTACCGTGCTGCCCTCGCCGCGCAGCGAGTAACCCTCCGATAGCCGATCGCTGCCGGTGAGGACACCGACCAACCCTCCCTCGGCGTCGACGACCAGCAGGGTCTCCACCCCGGAGGTCGCCGCGAGCACCCGTGCCTCACCCGCCAGGGTCTCCGCAGACACGACCGCTGTCGGGTGGTTCATCAGATCCGTAGCGAACACGACCACACCTCCGCTGACGCACTGTGTTGCGACGGTAACCGCGCCTGCGCCGATAGCGCAGAGCCCTTGTGCCCGCCCGGTGGTGCCGGAAGTCCCGGATGCCGATCCGCCGCTGCGGCGGTGCTGCTCACCCCCCTGGGGTGATGTGGGTGACCGGGCCGACGGGTGAACCTGCAGTGCGGGCGTCGGCAAAGCCCCAGCAACGACGTGGTTGATCCGGTAGCGAGGGTGGCTGACCGTGTACAGGACTACACCGACACGAACCGGGCTGATTCCGCGTGCGCACCGCCGGAAAGGAGGTGGACGCAGTGCGCTCTGGTGTCCCTTCGCAATCAGGTGACTACGAGATTCACGTCAAGGGTAGGGTGAACGAATCCCTCCATTGCGCGTTCGAAGAACTCACGATGACCGTGAAACCGATCGAGACAGTCCTGCGGGGGACCGATCTGGACCAGGCGGCGTTGTACGGCATACTGGATCGAATCCAAGCGCTGGGACTGGAGCTGATCGAGATTCGCCGGCTCCCCGATGAGCCGATGGTGAGACGCCGGACGGAGCAGTAGAATTTTGACGAGCAGTAACGCTCCTCCCACGTGCTGTGTTCATACCTGGAATCTTGGCCGTGCGGACTTCGCGTCGGCTACGGTGTTGAACACGAATTCGGTGACGGAGGCTTCGGGGCACGCACCATGCGAGGAAGCGAGCGGGGAGATGGCGGTCAGGATCACCCACCGCACCGGATCGGGCACCCCATGTCGGCCAAGCTCGGTCTCACACCCTCCTCCACCGCGCAGATCGAGAGATACGCGCTGCTCAAGAGGCTGAGCGAGCCTCCAGGGGCACCATTCGTCCTCATCTCGGCACCAGCCGGTTACGGAAAGTCGACACTGCTCGCGCAGTGGCGCTCCCGCCAGAAAGAACACCAGAGAGAACACAACTCACCAGCAGATAGCCAGCCGTTTTCGACAGCGATACTCGACAACGGCGACAACAACCAGATCTCCTTGTGGTCCACAATTTTCCGTTCGGTGAAAGATGCCTGCGCAGATATCGACTGCACCGCGTTGACCCAAGCACTCGCGGCCCCGGGACCAGAGATGGAAAATGTCGTGATACCGGGTCTCATCGAGGAGATCGAAGCCAGGTGTCCGCACATTATTCTCGCGCTCGACAACTATCAGGTGATCACTGACCCCGAATGTCATGAGCAGGTGGAGTACCTGCTGACCCATCTTCCTCCGCAGGCTTGCCTGGTGCTCGCCACCCGGACCGATCCGCCGCTTCCGCTCGCCCGGTTGCGAGCCGCAGGCGGCATCGTCGAACTCCGTGCCGCCGAGCTGCGCTTCGATCACGACGAGGTGGCCCAGCTGATGTCCCGGGTCAGTGGTCACCGGCTCGGCGCACATGATCTCGGCGCGCATGATCTCGGCGCCTTGGTCGAACGGACCGAGGGCTGGCCCGCCGTGGTGCACCTGGCGGCCCGGTTCGCCACCGGCCAGCCGGACCCGGCCACAGTGCTCCGGTGCTTCGGGGGTGACAACCGGTACGTGGTGGATTACCTCGAGGAGGAGGTCCTCCGGCACCTGCCGGGGGAAGTCCAGCGTTTTCTGGCCAGGACTTCGATTCTCGGCCGCTTCACCGCACGGCTCTGCGACGCGGTGGCGGGCACCGCGAACTCCGCTGACCTGCTCAACGGTCTGGAGCGATCGAATCTGTTCCTGGTTCCGCTGGACACGGTCCGGACCTGGTACCGATATCACCACCTGTTCGGCCAGGCCCTGCGGACCCAGCTGGCCAGAACCGAACCTGACCTCGGTGCGACCCTGCACCGCAACGCCAGCGTCTGGTACGAGCGGAACGATCAACTCGAAGAGGCGGTCGAGCATGCTCTGGCCGCCGATGAAGGCGACCGCGCCACCGGGCTCATCGCCGGCCACTGGGCGCAGTGCGTCTTCCGTGGCGAGCGGGCCACCGTACGCCGCTGGCTGGACTCGCTCGGCGAGGACAGGACGGCGCACAGCGCGGTCACCGGGATCTGCGCCGCATGGGTCGCAGCGCTGTCCGGGGACCGCCTGGCCAGTCAGCGCTGGCTCAAGAACGCCGAGCGGCTCGGTCATCGGGGGCCACTACCGGACGGGATGCAGTCCGTGCGGGGCGCGGTTGCGCTCTACCAGGCCACCTTCGGGTTCGGTGGGGTCACCGAGATGCTGGCGGCTGCCCGCGTCGCCGCTGACCTGCACACCGACCCCGCCTCCCCGTGGTACGCACAGGCGTGGGTCGCTCTGGGCCACAGCCACTACCTGGCCGGCGATGTGCACGCCGCCGTCCCCGCCCTGGAACAGGCGGTGCAGGCCGCAGCCAGGTTTCCGGTCCTGCGGATCATGGCGCTGTCCACCCTGTCACTGGTGACCGGGGACCTCGGGCGCACCACCCAGGCGGCGGATCTAGCGGCGGCGGCGCTGAACCTGGTGGCCGAGAGTGGCCTGGCCGGATCGTCCGACGTCACCCTGGCACACGTCGCCCACGCAGCGATGCTGGTCCGCGACGGGCACCTGCTCCGAGCCCGTCGGGAGTTGGAGCCCGCGATGCGGGTGCGCAGGACGAACATCGGCCTGCCACCGTGGCCCACGCTCAGCGCGCTGGTCCTGCTGGCCCGGGTGGTGCTCACCCTGGGAGACCGTGACCAGACACGTGCGCTGTTCGACGAGGCCACCGACCTGCTGGAGCTGGTGCCGGACGGCGCAGCGCAGATCAGGGCTGGGATGGCCGAGATCGAGCGCAGGCTGACCGGGACCGGGCATTCGGCCCTCGTCGCCGCCCGGCTCACTGACCGGGAGGAGGCGGTGCTGCGGGTGCTGCAGGGCAGCTTGCCGTTGCGCGAGGTGGCCGCCCAGCTATTCGTCACGGTGAACACCGTTAAGAGCCATACCCGCCTGATCTATCGCAAGCTGGGTGTGTCGTCGCGCAGCGAGGCCGTCCGGCGGGCCAGGGAGCTGGGCCTGCTCTGACCGCTGCGCGGGCACCACAGTTGCGGTCAGTAGGTCGAGTTGCTGGGCGCGGCGGACGGCGTCTCCGCGACGTGTCACGGCCAGCTTCCGGTAGATGCTCTTGAGATGCGTCTTGATCGTGTTGATCGACACGTACATCTCGGCGGCGATCTCCTCCGAGGTCCGCATCTGAGCCAGGTGCTGCAACACCTCCAGTTCACGATCGCTGAGCTGCCTGGACATCACCGGCCCGGGGTCGGCCGTCTCACCCGGCTCGCTGTAGGATCCGATTCCGATCCGCAGCGGCTGGAGCAGCCGCAGGTACTGCCGAGCCAGATCCTGGTCGCACCGCAGCACCGAGCGCAACCAGGGTGAGAACGCGGCGAACGGCAACCGCACCTGCTCGCGGTCGCCCAGCCGCAGCGCCCGATCCAGCGAGCGGCGTCCCCGTGACGGATTGCCCGTCGCGTAGGAGGACTGAGCGTCCAGCAGCCAGGCCGCAACGCGCACGTCGCTGCGCACCGCCACCGCCTCGGTCAACGCCGGGCGCAGAGTGCTCAGCGCCGACACGGGATGGCCCGCCGACAGCTGCGCCCGGGCCAGCGCGACGGCGCCGTCCGGAGTGTGGCTGCCTCCCGCACGAACCGCTGCCTGCCATGCCGCGACCGCCGCCCCCATGCCGGTGTGCGCGTCGGCCTCGGCGAGCACCCTCCTGCGGACCAGCCAGGACGGAACCGACGCGATGGTGCACATCCGGCGAAGTGTCTCCAGCCCGCGGTGTTCCTGACCCTCGGCGATGTCCACATACGCGGTCACCAGCACGTACACCGCGGCCATCAACGGATGCGCGGGATCCAGCAGCGCGGGAACCGCCTGGTCGAGCACCCGCCGAGCCTCGGCCAACTGGTAGCGCTGCAGTAAAATCCACGCCCGCACCACCTCCAGCGCGGCGACACCGCGGGGCGAGGGTCCGGCCTGCGCGGACGTCTGCTGTGCGGCCTGCGTGGCCAACTCGGCCGCCCGGCCCCACCGGCCGCGGAATGCCTCGACGAGCGCGCCGTGAGCCAGGCAGTCGAGCCGCAGCGGAGTGCTCTCGGCCTCGGCGGCTGCCGAATATGCCGCGGCGAACGACTCCGCCGCCGGTGCCCAGTGACCGGCCCACATCTCGGTAACCGCCCGGCCCGCCAACGCCAGCGAACGTACGTCCGGCCGGCTCCCGGCCAGGTCCTGGGGCACGTGGCCGAGCAACTCCTCGACCTCGGCGGCGGCATCGGCGATGCCGGCTTCGTGACAGTTGCGGGCATGCACCAGGCGGAGCAGCGCGACGGTGAGCCGGGCCGTGACCGCATCGCCGCGGCCGGCGAGCAGCACCGTTCCCCGGTGCAGCGCGGCCTGGCTGGCCTCGCCGTCCCCGGACGCCCGCGCCAGGGCGGCCACAACCAGGGCCGCCGGGAGATCGGCCGAGGCGACCGCTGCAGGCATCCGGCGCAGTGCCGCACTCAGCCGCGGAGCGGGCCGCAGGCCGAGCAGATCACCGATGGCCAACCGGTCGACGATCAGCCCGCAGGCCGCATGCCAGTCCAGTGCCGCGGCCGCGTGCTGCACAGCCTCGGTGAGCAGGTTCCTGGCACTGAACCAGGCCGCGGCACGCCGGTGCAACGCGGCGGTCTGACCAGGATTCTCGTGCTGCAAACGCAGCCGGAGGACGTCCCGGAACATCTGGTGGTAGCGGTACCAGCCCTGACCGAGTGGCCGGATGAAGGCGTTCTGCCCGACGATGTCGGAGAATTCCGTCCCGTCCGTCCCCGCCGTCAAGTCGACGGCGATCTCGGCGTTGACCCGGTCGAGGATGCTGGTGGTGAGCAGCAACCGGCGCACGGTAGGTCGCTGGGCATCGAGGACCTCCTCGACCAGATAGCCCGCGATGGCGTGATCAGCGCTGCTGATCTGCACGACGAACTCGTCCGGATCCGGATGCCCGTCCATCGACATCGCGGCCAGCCGAAGGCCGGCCGCCCAGCCTTCGGTGCGTTCCCGCAAGGCCCGCACCGATTCATGGCGCAGCGCGACACCATGCTGCGCCATGAGTTGGTCGATCTCCCGCTCGGTGAAGGCCAGGTCGTCCGACCGGATCTCGGTCAGGTCACCGGTGAGCCGGTGGCGGTGCAGTGGAAGCGGGAGATCACGGCGTGAGACGATCACGAGCCGCAGCCACGGACGGGCCAGCTTGAGCAGGTAGGCCAGGCCGGTCACCAGGGCCGAGCCCGCAGGGGGGCAGAAGTCGTCCAGCACCAACACCACGGATTGCTCCCGGCGGGTCAGCACCGATGCCAGCTCGGCGATGCCCACGTGGTCGACGCCATCGGCCCGGGAAGGGGGCCTTCCGGCGATCGGGAGGCCCATCCCGATGCGCCGCAACGCCTCGCGCAGATAGCACCAGAAGACGTCGGGATCGGTGTCACCGTCGTCCACCGTCATCCAGGCGACCGGCCCCGGCCTGCTCGTCGGTCCCCGGTCCGCCAGGGACGCCACCCACGAAGCGACGGCCACCGTCTTGCCCGCGCCGGGAGCCCCGGTGACGACGGTCAGCGGGCCTCGCGACCCCTTGTCGATCCGGGCCGCGAGCCGGGGCCGCGAGATCACCCATCCGGGCAGGGCAGGAACGCCGATCTTCGATGTCGACACGTCGTCGGCGACGTCCCGCATCCGCCCACCGACCACAGTCGGTTGATCCACCATCATCCGCACCCCCCGGCACCGAGCAACGGCTCTCTGTCTCCCCCACGACGGGGTGGGGCGGCATCCCCCTTCACGCGATCTCACCCGGGTGAGATCGCCCGCCTGCCATCACCCAGGACGGATGAATCGGGCCGTCCGCGGGGCCGGGCATCATCGCGGCTGTGCCCTGCAGGTCAGCCACCACGAACCTGTGGCTCCCGGCCGACGCGATGATCGGGCTGCTGACCCGCGGGGCGCGCAGGGGAACTCGGTTCGGTGCCTGCGTGGCCAGGACGCTACGGCCGCTGATCGATCTCGCCGCGCGCCCACCGATGGTGCCGCCCCGCTACTGGCCGGGCCGGCTCGTGGCACGCCTGGCCGAGGAAGGCCGTGACCAGCGACGCCGTGCGACTGCGACCGCACTGGACCTGCTCCACCGGACCTCGGACCCGGATCAGGAGGACGGGCCGGTAGCCGTCACGACGGACCCGGCCGTCGCGGAGTGGATCGAGCGGGTGTTCCACTATCCCCTCCTGGCGCAGGACGACTCCGGCGAACCGCCACCGTGACCTGCAGCCGGGGGCCCGTCACAGCCCGGTGCGCGCCGTGAGCCTGCCGCTGCGCACCGCGTCGGCGAGTGCTCGGTAATCGCGCTCGTTCTGATCGGCATAGGCCTCGGCGAACTCCGCGACAGCCCGGTCGAAGGTGTCCTTGCCCCCGAGATATGACGAGATCGCGATCCGGTCGCCGGACCGGGCATGGCCACGGGCGAGCGTCGATCCGCAGGCCCGTCCGTAGAAGGCGAGTTCGGCGGGTGTCATGGTCTCCACCACCGCCGAGCCCTTCCAGTCCCGGAGCTGACGCAGATAGAAATCGCTCGAGCCGCCACCGGCCAACCGCTCGACCCGGTCCCACCCGAGAAAGATGTCGCTGGCGGCCTGCATCCGGCGCTGCCCCACCACCACTCGCTGACCTTCGTTGCGATACTCGCCGGCCCCGACGAACTCCTCCAGCACCGACGCCTTCGCCTCCTTGGCCTGCAGGAACAACGGATCATCGTGGTCACGACCGAACATCAGCACGATGAAGGCACGGGTACCGACGCTGCCGACACCAACGACCTTGCGAGCGACCTGCGCCAGACGGAAACGGCTGAGCAATGTCTTGCGGTCGTCCTGCAGCGAGCTGCGATAGCGATGAACCAGGCCAGCGAGCTGCCGGTACATCTGGTCCCGCTCCATATCAGGCAGCAGATCTTCGAGGGGGACGATCAACGGTGGATCACTGACGATTCGGCGCCGCCCAGCCACCTTCTCGGTCAGTTTCCCCAGAGCTTGATGGCTGTCCCTGGCGCGGGTCTTCGCGACGTTCCTCGCCAGCCGTTGGTGTCGCCGCACGGCTCGCTGTGACCGGAAGGCCGCCATGACCTCGTCCACGTCGATCCGGGCATACCAGACAGCGAGGTTGGTCTGATCGGCGAACCTCCGCATCGCCTCCCGGTAGGCACGCACCGCGCTGCGCACCACGGCCCGGGTGTCCCGCCCAGTGAACCCGTTCTCCCGGCCGGCCACCACCAGGCTCGCCGCCAGCCGCTTGACGTCCCACTCCCAGGGCCCCGGCAGGGTTTCGTCGAAGTCGTTGAGGTCGAAGACCAGGCGGCGCTCCGGGGTGCCGAACATTCCGAAGTTCAGCAGGTGGGCATCCCCGCATACCTGCGTGGTGATGCCGGATCGCGGTGTCGCGGCCAGGTCAGCGGCCATCACCAGGGCCGCGCCGCGATAGAACGCGAAAGGTGAGGTGAGCATCCGGCCGTACCGGATCGGCACGAGTTCCGGCACCCGGCTCTTATCCTGCCCCGTGAGCAGGTCGATCGGGTCCGGTCTGGTCGAAGCCTCCTCGAACGCCCCGTGGCTGGAGCGCGGCACCTCGGCGCGGGCCACCTTGCCCCGTGCGGCTCGTGCGGCGGCGTCCTGCTCTGGGGCGCTCATACGCACCTCCCTGCCGGGACGAGCAGCATCGTGACCGGGCGAAGGAAATCCGACCTGCTGCGCTCTTCAGCGTCCCCGGCGATGTCACAGGAGTGCATCGCCCACCAAGGGTGATGCGGCCGGAGACCCGCGTCGGCGACGGTGTGCCCCTGAATGAGTCGCCGGGAGGCGACGGGGTGCCCCTGACGAGTCGCCGGGAGACGCCGTGCACAGTGCAGTGACCAAGATCCCCTGGGGACGCCGCATTGCCGCGGTCGTTGCGCTCCTCGCACCGCCCGCCGCACTGGCCGTGGCCCTGTCTACGGTGTTCTCCAGCCCGGGCTGGGCATTGCTGAGCGCCCTGTGCGTGCTGGTCGCGGTCGCATCGGCATGGACACTGGTGACCAGACGCGGCGTGGCGCGATTCGTGGGTGGCGCCGCCCTGGTCGCCTCCGTCGTGGGGCTGATCGTCGTCCAGATCCTGCACTGGCCGGACCTGCTGCTGTTGCTGCTGCTCATCGGGCTGCTCACGATCTTCGGCGGCGCCGGGCGATACGCGATCGGCAACAGTCCCGTTGCGAAGCGGCCACAGCGAGTCGAACCCGCTGAACGGGGCGTACTCATCGTCAATCCCCGTTCCGGCGACGGCAGGGCGGCCCGGTGCGACCTGCCCGCTCACGCGAGCAAGCGCGGCATCCGGGTGATCATGCTCGAACCCGGGGACGATCTGCGCGAACTGGCCGAGCGAGCCATCGCGCAGGGCGCCGACGTCATCGGAATGGCCGGTGGTGACGGGTCGCAGGCCATCGTCGCCGCGACGGCCAGCCGTCACGGCATTCCGCACGTGTGCGTCCCCGCAGGCACCCGCAACCACTTCGCGCTGGACATCGGACTCGACCGAGACGACGTGGTGGGTGCCCTGGACGCCTTCACCGACGGGGTCGAGCGACGAATCGACCTGGCCCGGGTGGGCGAACACGTGTTCGTCAACAACGCCTCGCTCGGCGTCTACGCGCGAGTCGTCCGATCGGACGACTACCGGGACGCGAAGCTGCAGACCTGGGTCCGGCTGCTGCCGGACATGCTGGGCCCCGGTGCCGATCCGATCGACCTTCGGTTTGAAGGCCCCGACGGGACGCGCTACCGCGAGGCCGCGCTCGTGCTTGTCTCCAACAACCCGTACGACGTCAACCCGTACGACGTCGCCCACCTGCGCGAAGCGGGCACCCGGCCGGCACTGGACCTGGGGGTGCTCGGCGTACTCACCGCAGGCGCCCGGAGTCCGGACGACGTCGAGATCGGGCCTCCGGACGGGGCGGCGCAGCGCCACGCCGGGGTGATCACGTGGACCTGCCGGGAATTCCGGGTGAACTCGACCGCGGCGGTCCCGATCGGTCTCGACGGCGAGTCGGTGATGATCGACCCACCGGTGCGGTTCGTCTCGCTGCCCGGTGCATTGCGGATCCGGTTGCCGAGTCGTTCGAGCGGACACTCCCCCGCGGCCACGGTCACGCTGACTCGTGACGACATCATGACGCTGGTGGCTGTTGCACTCGGCAGGGCACTCGGCAGCACGCCGCGAGGTGGCCGCCGGTGAGCCGCAGCCGACCCGTGCCCAGCTCCTCGCGGCTCATCCCCTGCGGGCGATGCGGGCCGGCAGACCGACCGCCGACGCTGAGCCGGACACCAAGTCCGCACTCGAATCGAGGTCACGATGAGCGACACACAACCCCGGATGAGCACCGCGGGCGCTGGGTCGTCCGTCCCCGGCGGGCCGGCATCGGAGCCGGCCGGATGGACGGGCTGGGTGCTGTTCGCCGGATCCATGATGATCCTTCTGGGCACCTTTCAGGTGATCTCGGGCCTGGTCGCCCTGTTCAATCGCAACTACTACGTGGTGACCAGCGACCACCTGCTGGTCGCCGTCAACTACACGGGATGGGGATGGGTGCACCTGATCATCGGTGTGCTGATTCTGCTCGCTGGTTTCGGGGTGCTCACCGGGCAGATCTGGGCCCGGATCGTGGGCATCGTCTTCGCGGGACTCAGCGCGATCGTGAACCTCGGGTTCCTATCGGCCTTCCCGCTCGGGTCGTTCGTGCTGATCGCACTCGACGTGCTGGTCATCTACGCGCTGTCGATGCACGGACGTGACATGCAGCAGGTCTGAGCAGCATGGCAAGCAGCACAGTGGAAGCCGTCAAGCCGCAACAGAACAAGCCTGGGCCCCACCGGCATGCGGTGGGGCCCAGGCTCTTCTTGGGTTGGGTACGCCGGGCGAGACGCTACGAGGACGAGGCCGCAGCGGTAGCCGGAGCGGCGCCGTGCAACGCCTCCTGCAGTGCCGCTTCCTGCTCCTTGGACAGCGACGACTTCAGCACCGTGCCCCCGAAGTGGCTCAGCGCCTCGGCCGCCTTGTCCGGCGTGACCTGCTCCACGACGAGGAACAGCGCCGACGTGCCCGGCTGGAGCATGGCACGCACCTGGTCCTGGAACTGTCTGTCCACACCGGACTTGGCCACCTTGCCCATCAGCGCACCGAGTCCGGCCCCCACCGCCATCCCGAAGACCGGGATGAAGAAGAGCAATCCGAACAGCAGACCCCAGAACATGCCCCACGTGGCACCGGATCCGACCTCGTGATGGTTCGTGGTGACGTGGAACTTGCCGCGTGAGTCTCGGCGGATGACGGCGATGGCATCCGGCTGGATGACGAGGTCGCCGGCCAGCTGCTCCGCCTCGTCGGCAGCCGCCGTGGCCGTGGTCTCGTCGGAGTATCCGATGGCGATCAGAGTTGACATGGGTGTCCTTTCTCGTGCTGGGGTTCGGCCCAGCGCCGTCATCACCTCGGTCGCACCTTGCCGACGTCGGATGGATGAAGGTTGTCGTCCGGTGCGCGGGCGGGAGCCGTTATCGGGACATCTCGGCCTCACCCCTCAGCCGGGGCCGGCGGGAGAGCGGTCGAAGACGGCGGCGGGCGCCCGCCCCTGTCGAGTTCCTCGCCGCGTTTCGCCAGCATGGTGACCAGCACCTCGAAGACGATGAGCACGACCACGATCACGAACAAGGCGGTCCACGACGAGAAGAGCAGCGCCACGATCGCGGCGACCACGACGCCACCGATACGAACGGGGTCGAGATAGCGGTGCGTCCAGATCGGCAACTGCGGGCCGGTGGCCACCGAGTGGGTGGTCGTGACTACCCAGCGGGTACCCCGGACGACGTACTGGCGCAGCGCCACCGGTAGCCGTCCGGACCCGACGAGGTAGGCCAGGACCGCGATGATGATGCCCAGCCAGAACAGCTGAGTTCCCCGTTCCCGCAGCGTCGTGAAGATCGTGTGTAACGCCGCCGACGCCCCGCTGCGGTAGGTGCCCTCAGGAACTTTCTGCAGCAACTGGCTGTTCACCGCGCGCAACACATAGGTCAGTACGACAGTGGCCAGCGCGAGCCACAGGCCGAACTGCAACACCGTGCGCCTGCGGTTGACCGCGATGCCGATCGCCAGTGCCAGTACCACCAGCGTGCCCAGGACCGTCAGGACCACGGTCCGCTTGGCGATGACGACCACGTCCTGAACCTGAGCCAGTGTCCCGCGGTTGTAGAGCTTGATGTCGGCGAAGTCGGGGGGCAGGGTCACGCCGAGCTGGCTCTGGATCCTCTCTCGCAGGTTGGGCGGGATCTCGCCCGAGGTGATCGTCGGCAAAGTGATCTTCCTGCCGAATACGTTCGGGAGAGATTGGTCGACGTCGGCCAGGACATTGTTGACGATGGGAAGCAGGTTGAGTGTCACCGTGTCACCGTTGGTGCTCACCACCTGGCTGCGGTTCTCGATAATTGCGATGAGTTGTGGTTGTGCCTTTCGGTTCGCTTCCTCCCATAGTGCTTGAAACTGCGGGGTCTGTAGCAGTCTTGCGATTGCCTGCTGCAGGTAGGTGCGCACCTGCCCGGCGACGGGGGCCGCCAGAAACGCCGCCTCGGGCGGCAGAGCGCTCGCCACACGTTGCTGCAGATTCAGTGTCTTCTGGAGTTCGGTCGTCAAATAGGTCGCCACTGCCGCATTGACTTGCGGGTCCCGGGGCAATGGGCCGACGGTAGCGACCCAGCGATCGGTGTTGTATACGGTGCGCGTTCCCCAGATACCGATGACGGACAGCACCGCACCGAACCCAGCCAGTGCGATGAGTATCGCGGCTACGACTGCCCGCGACCGGCGCACCAGCACCCGGCGTCGCTCCCGCGTGTCCAATTTGCCGCGTAGGTCCACCACTTCGGTGCGCAGGCGTTCCACTTCGGCCGCGTCAGGATCTCTCACGTCAGCAGCGCCGGGCGGACTCGCCTGGTGGGCCGGTGCGGCGGGCACTGGTGCCGGTGTGGGCTGCGCCGGCGTGTCCTGCACGGGTGAGTTCTGCGCCGGTTCATCCCCCTCCGGGGCCTTCTGGTCGGCGCCATGCTGGGCTGATTCGCGCTCATGCAGGTCATCCATCCAGGCACCTCTCTCGCTGGGACGGCTCGCGGTCTCGGCTGGGACCGATCTGTGCGGGCTTGGAGCAGCGTCATCCAGAGCGGTACGGCACTCATCACCCTGAGAGGGTGAGGTGCTGGTAGACCCGCATACCGAACCGGAGTAACAGCAGAACGCGCATCTCACCGACCGTGACCGGACGAGCACATCCCGCAGGCCGAAATAGTCACGATCGCACTATCGAGTCATTGCGGCACGAGTAGTACCTTTTGGGGGATTGTTGTTGCGTGATCGTCACGATTTCGGACTACCATCGCATGCATGCATGGACCTCAGGATGACGTGATACCCCTTCACGAGCCGTTCGAGACGGCGCTGCGCGGATTCAACCGGCAGCAGGTGCTGGCCCATATCGAGTCACTTGAGGGCCACATCGCGATGGTCGCGGCCGATCGGGAATCAGCGTTGACACAGCTGGCTCAGCTCAGCAGGAGTCTTGATCACCTGCGCGAGGAGAGCCAACTGCTGACGCATCTACGCCGGGAGGCGGAGCAGGCGAACGAGCGGGTCGAGCTCATGGCGCAGTCTCCGATCGTCGGGGCGAGCATCCGCATCCAACGCATGGTGCGGTTGGCCGAGGAGGAGGCCGCCGAACTGCGAGCCCGCGCCGCGAAGGACGCCGAGGAGATCCGCGCCCGGACCGATCAGGAGGTCACCGCACGCCGCAAGCGCGCCGTGAGTGACGCCGAAACGCTGCTGCGGGACATGACTCAGCGGTGCTCGCAACTCGAAGCGGATTGTGAACAGCGCCGCAAGGCCGCCGAACAGGCCACCGAGGAGGCCATCGCTCGAAGGGAGTCCGAGGCGGGCGACCGGATCCGCAGCCGTGACCAGCGCGGGCTGGCAGGTCTGCACCTCGTGTTCAAGATCGTCGGCCCGCAACTGGCTCAGCGAGTGTCAGCGGTCGAGCGGCTGGAGTCCGAACTCAGCGAGTCGCGCACGCGCACCGGTCACGACGTCCGAGCGCTGGAGACCCTCCGCGACAAGATCACCGCCCAGCTCGCCGCCACCCGGCAGGTCCTGGCCGACGCGCTCGAAGAGGTCCAGCAGACCACGACCGACGAACAGGCTGCCGCGCACCCGATGCCGATCCAGCGCGCAGGCCGGCCCGCCGCCGCGAACGGCTCGGACAGCGCAACGGTCCAGCGGGTGAACTCCCGTTCCGGCGAACGCCGGTCCTCCCCCGCCACCTCCGCCTGATCCAGGTCCGGACACCAACGCCATCGGACCGGCTGGACGACCACAGAGCGACGCAACGATCGGAACCAGTTGACGTCGAACACGCAACGATCATGCTCCGCGGCGCAACACCATATGACCGATCAGACGCATAACCTGCCAGCTATGACGGTTCTCGACACACCGCCACCGCGCACCGGGTCCGGATTCATCGCGGCGGACGAGCAATGGAGCACACACAACTACCACCCGCTGCCGGTGGTGATCAGTGCCGCAGAGGGTGCGTGGGTCACCGACATCACCGGGCGTCGCTACCTTGACTTCCTGGCCGGCTACTCGGCGCTGAACTTCGGCCACCGCCATCCCGACCTGGTCGCTGCCGCGATCGACCAGCTGGGACGGGTGACGCTGACATCCCGGGCGTTTCACCACGATCTGCTCGGCGCGTTCTGCCGGGAACTCGCCGAGCTGACCGGCACCGACATGGTGCTGCCGATGAACTCGGGTGCCGAGGCGGTGGAGTCCGCGATCAAGGTGGCCCGGCTGTGGGCGCACCGGGTCAAGGGTGTCCCGGACGGTACCGCGCAGATCGTGGTGGCGGGCGGGAATTTCCACGGGCGCACCACGACGATCGTGTCGTTCTCCACCGACGAGGTGGCCCGGGCAGGTTTCGGCCCGTTCACCCCCGGATTCGTCGTGGTGCCCTATGGCGACCTGGCCGCGTTGCGCGACGCGATCACCGCTCGGACAGCCGCAGTACTCGTCGAACCCGTCCAGGGTGAGGCAGGTGTGGTGGTACCGCCGCCGGGTTATCTGGCGGGCGTTCGTGCGGCCTGTGACGAGTCCGGCACGCTGCTGATAGCGGATGAGATCCAGTCCGGCCTGGCCCGCACCGGGGATCTGCTGGCGCTGGACCACGAAGGGGTCCGAGCCGACCTCTACACCCTGGGTAAGGCGCTCGGCGGGGGGATCCTGCCGGTCTCGGCGGTGATCGGGCGACGTGCGGTGCTGAGTGTGCTGCAGCCCGGTGAGCACGGATCCACCTTCGGTGGCAATCCGCTGGCCTGCGCGGTCGGCCGCGCGGTGGTGGCGCTGCTGGCCACCGGCGAGTTCCAGGCCCGCTCGCGTGAGCTCGGCGCCCATCTGCACGCCCGGCTCGGTGAGCTGGTGGGGCACGGCGTCAACCGGGTCACCGGCCGGGGGCTGTGGGCCGGCGTGCAGATCACCCCCGGGGGATCGACCGGGCGAGCCGCGTCGGAGGCGTTGATGGATCGCGGTGTGCTCTGCAAGGAGACGCACAGCACGACGCTGCGCATCGCCCCACCGCTGGTGATCACCCGCGACGAGCTGGATGCCGGCCTCGACGCGATCACCGAGGTGCTCGCCCGCTGATTCCTCAGCCTGGGTGCGGGGCTGCTCACCGGGGGCTCACCGCGGCACTGCCAGCATCGCCACGCCGACCGTCCCGTCCGCGAGGAGAGTCCGTGCCCGTTGGCCGTTGCCGGGTCCTGCGATACCTCGGCGTGCTGCTGGCGGTGGCCCTGCTGGCCACCGCCGGGTGCACGGTGGGACCTTCGGACCGGCCCGCAGTGGCGGTGCGGGACACCGATCTCCCACCGCACCGTCCCCAGGTGAGCGAACCCGGCATTCCGCCGGTGCCGCCTCTTGGTGAGTACAACCCGAATTCGCTCGGCTGGCGAGACTGCACGAATGAGGTCGCCGCGCAGCTGGGTGGGCCCGGCCCGGCCCAGGTCGACTGCGCGGTAGTACGGGTCAACTCGGACGTGTCACAGCCAGCGTTCGGGGACTCCCTGAAGCTGGACCTGACCCGGATCGGCCATGGTCCGGCCCCGCTGGTGGTGGTCACCGAGGCGACTGAGGAACCCGGCACGGTGCGGGCCGCCCGGCTGGCCGGGCAGCTACCGCCCGCTCTGCTCAAGTCGTTCACGCTGATCGGGCTGGCCCGCCGAGGTACCGGCACGAGCCAACCACTGGACTGCGTGCCCGCGAGCACCCGCTCCGAGATCGTCGGGGTCGACCCGGACGTCCGCGCGCCCGGGCAGCTGGATTCGCTGCTCGATACCATCCGCACCGCGATCCAGACCTGCGTACAGGATCTCGGTGAGGTCCTCACGGCGATCAACTCCCCCGGCACGGCCGATGACCTGGAAGTACTCCGGGCTCGCCTCAACGCACCGGTGCTCAACATACTCGCGCACGGCACCGCGTCCCGGGCGGTCACCGACTTCATCCGACGCTATCCCACGTCGGTCGGCCGGGTGGTGCTGGACGGCGCCGCTGATCCGGTCACCGACGCCGTCGCCGGCACCGAAGCGACGATCACGGCCGCCGACGCGGGCTACGCGGCGTTCGCAGCCGACTGCGTCGCCCGTGACTGCCCCTGGGGCGCCGACCCCCGGGCGGCGCTGCTGAGGCTGGCCGATCAGTTGCGCCAGTCCCCGCTGCAGGCCGGGCACGACGAGATCACCGCGGGGACCGCCTTTCAGGCCGTGCTGGAGACGATCGGCAGCCCGGAACGCTGGGGGGAGCTGTCCCAGGCGCTGGCTGACGCCCGCAACGGCGACGGCAGCGGGATAGCGGCCCTGGTCGCCCCCGCACTCGTCGCCACCCGGGGACTTCCCGCACGTTTCGACCCCGCCCTCGCGACGCACTGCAACGACACGGCGACCAGGGTGCCACCGGAGCGCGCCGCGCAACTCGTCACGCAGTGGCGGCAGCGGTCCCCCCTGTTCGGGCCACTGTTCGCGCAGCGGATGTTGCTGTGCAGCGCGTGGCCGGTGCCCGCACGGCCACCCGTGGCACCCGTCCAGAGGACGCTGCCACCGGTGCTCATCCTGGCCACGGCGCAGGACCCGCTGACCCCGGCCGACGGGGCCCGGCGCACCGCGGATTCGCTTCCATCGGCGATGCTGGCGACCTGGCAGGGGCAGGCACACGGGGCACTGCCGCGCAGCTCCTGCATGGTCGACCTGGTCACCCGCTTCCTGGTGGACGCCGCCACGCCCCCTCCCGGCACCCTCTGCCCGCCATAGCAGCTGCGGCCCGCTGCGCGGATCATCAGATCAGCCGCCGATCTTGCAAAGCGCCGTTCGGACTCCCCGGCCGCAGATGCTTGCCAGCTGCCCGCCACGCGGCGCTATGTACCTGACGATATGTACCTGACGATCGAGCTTCCCTCTGAACGCAGCGGCGGCGCGGTGCCGTCACACGGTGACTCGGTCGCGGAGTGGATTGGTACGTTTCTGCATGAGCCGCAGCAGCTAGACGTACTAGACAAACTTCGCCGGTCGGGTGCTGTTCAGCGGCACGCGTTCGTGTTCTTGCCGGGCTTCACGCTGGCCCCATGGCCCGTACCGTACCTGCTGATGTCCGAAGCTGTGCCGTTACCCGGCATCGCCCCCTGGGCTCCCTTCTGAGATTACCCACGTCTGGCTTGCCAGCACGTCGGATACAGCCACAGGGGTACGCTGGTCGCCGGAGGCAAGGTGGGAACGGTTTTTGAAAACACCGGATGGGAGATGAATTTAAATCCAATTAGGACACTAGTCCGTATGTCGGTTCGGTTGTGCCGAAATTACTTCGGCGATTGAACCGCCGCGGGTAGTGTAGAGGCCCGATTCATATCTTCCCAGTGACTGTAGCAGAGCTCCTGCGCCCGCCGAACAAGTCGCGGTGCGCCGCATTGTGGAACTGCGCAAGTCCGGGCAGTCGTACCAGGTCATCGCCGCGACGCGCGATGCCGAGGCTCTGCGGCCACGCCGGGCTGCCTGATCCGAAGTACAGGTTGCCGAATCCGCGGCCGTCCGGGCCTACCCGCTCGGCGATGGCGCCGGCCTCGTTGAGGTGGTCCGTGGCGTCGTCACCGCGGCGCATCGCCGCCGAGGCCAGCGCCGCATTGAGATGCAGCGCTCCGTACATCTGCTGCGCACGAGGGTCGTCGAGGTGTCCTTCGAGCGCGTGGGCACCCTGCACCGACAGTTCGAGCATGC
>DASXOV010000230.1:0-18156 GCA_036494005.1 Pseudonocardiaceae bacterium
TGTG
This sequence comes from Pseudonocardiaceae bacterium, assembly GCA_036494005.1. Lineage (GTDB taxonomy): Bacteria > Actinomycetota > Actinomycetes > Mycobacteriales > Pseudonocardiaceae. Next base: position 5 of record DASXOV010000230.1, read on the forward strand.
GCAGGGCGTGGACGTCCCGGGCAACTCGCTGCAGCTGGTCGTCATCGACCGGATCCCGTTCCCGCGGCCCGACGACCCGCTCGCCTCGGCCCGGCAGCGCGCGGTGGCCGCCCGGGGTGGCAACGGCTTCCTCGCCGTGGCGGCCACCCACGCCGCGCTGCTGCTCGCCCAGGGCACCGGACGGCTGCTGCGCGCCGGATCCGACCGTGGCGTGGTGGCGATCCTGGACCCCCGGCTGGCGACGGCACGCTACGGGGGATTCCTGCGGGCCTCGCTGCCCCCGTTCTGGCCGACCACCGACCCCGCCGTGGTGCGGGCGGCGCTGCGCCGGCTCTGCGGACCAGCGCAGTGAGGACGACCCCGGTCACGATCCCGGTCGCCACTGCGCGGCGACGGTGACGGTACCGGGCGCCACCTCGGTGAATCCCGCGTCGCGGACCACCAGGACCCCGCGCTCCCGCCAGGCCCGGCTCGGGTTCTCCCCCCCGATGAGCCGATCCCAGCCCCGCGCCGTGGCGGGGCGCACTGCACAGCGGTAACCGCCGTCGGCCCAGCGCTCCAGTTCGGCGGACCGGCCGTCGGCGCCGAGCACCGCCGCAAGCAGCATGGTGGCGTGGCCGACCTGGGCGGCGGCCTTACCCGCGGTCATCGCCGGCTCGGGTGCAAGCCACAGCACCGGCCGACCCTCCGGTGGTGGGTCCGGATCGTCCGGGGACACCTCGGTGCCGCCGACCTGCAGCCGCGTCACAGTTCTGGGGGTGTCGCTCACCAGCCACGGCAGCAGCGCCCGCACCTGAGCGCCACGATGTTCGACGGTGACGCCAGGCAGCTCGGTGACCGCGCGCCAGTGCGCGCCACGGGCCCGCCGGGCGACCTTGCGGATCCGCCCCACCAGCCAGGGCGCCAGCTCCGGGTGCCACGGTCCACCGGGCCGTGCCCGCTCGTCCAGGCACAGCGCCACCACCGCGGCGCCGGCCGCTTCCAGCAGCGCGCTACGGACCGGTACCGCATCCCGCTCCATGCGCAGGATCAGCGGCATCGCCCGCACCGCGGCGGAGTCCTCGTCGCCGGTGTCCGCAGCGGCCGACGCAGGCAGGCCGAGCCAGTCCGCGTACCGGGCGGCAACGGGTGCCAGCAGCCGTGAGTGGGAATGCGAGTCATAGCAAACCATGTGAGCCACCAGCCACTAAACGACGGCCCTGGCCGGGGCTTGACGTGCATGCGATATCAGCGACCGCAGTGTCGTAACCAACCGCAGTGTCGTAACCACCCCGCGTATCAGCCTGACTTGTGTCGTACGGTGTCTGGGTGGCCGGTGCTGCGCTCATGACACGCTTCGTCCCAGGGCCGAGCGGCTGTCGCAGTGGTCAGCTGCCATGACGAGTTCCTGCCACAGCGCGTCGATGTCCGCTTCGGTGGTGTGGATGTTGCCAATAGAGATCCGGATCGCGTAGCCCGAGGCCAGGGCGGTGTGTGAGACGTAGCTGCGGCCGCGGGCGTTCACGGTGTGGTGGATCTGCTCGTTGAGCGTGTCAATCCGATCCGGCTCAAGAGCGCGGTCGGCGGGCAGGTAGCGCAGGCATACCAGGGGGAAAGGGCTCTCGTTCTCCAGAGACCAGTGCGGGTCGGTCCGGACTGCCTCTCGCAGCAACTCCGCCAGCCGTGCTGCCTCATCGAGGCGCTCGGCCAGGCCGGTAACGCCGAAGGACTTGATCACCCACCACACCTTCAGGGCACGGAACTGCCGGCCGAGCTGCAGTGAGTAGTTCATGAAGTCGACGCTGCCGTCGTCGTTGCTGGTACGTAGGTACTCCGGCACCAGCCGGAAGGCGGCGGTGAGCGTGTCAGGTTGTCGGCAGAACAGCGCGCTGGCCTCCATTGAGCACAGCAGCACCTTATGTGGGTTCGCGACCACCGAGTCGGCGCGGGCGAGATCTGGCAGGTGGGTGCGCACGTCCTTGGCCAGCCGCCAGAACCCGCCGTACGCGGCGTCGACGTGCAACCATACGCGGTGCTGGGCGCACACCTCAGCGATCTCATGAACGGGGTCGATCGCCCCGATCGCGGTGGTGCCCACGTTCGCCACGACGGCTACCGGACGAGACCCCGCTTGCCGGTCAGTGGTGAGCTGGTTGTCCAGCACCTGGGGGTCGAGCCGTCCGGTGACGTCGGTCGGGATCCGCACGACGTTGGCCAGCCCGATGCCGAGGGTGATGGCGGCCTTGTCCACGGAGCTGTGCGCCTGGTCGGACGTGTATACCCGCAGCGGTGGCAGATCGCGGCCGGCAAGCCCCTGTTCGCGCACGAACAGATCATCGAGCTGTTCCCGGGCGGCCGCGAGGGCGTACAGCGTGGCCAGGGAAGCACCGTCGACCAGCACGGCATCCCCGCCGGTTGGATAGCCGAGCATGTCGGCCAGCCATTGCAGCACGGTCAGCTCCACGGCGGAGGCCGCCGGGGCGGCCTGCCACAGCATGGCGTTGACGTTGAACGCGCCGGTGAGGAGCTCTGCGAGCATGGCCGGCCCACTGGAGCTATTGCTGAAGTAGGCGTGGAACCGGGGATGGTTCCACAGGGTGAGGTTGGGGCGAATCTGGTCCCACGTTTGCGCGAGGATCGAGTCGAACGGTTGCGGGTCGATCGGCAAGGTCTCGTCCAGCGCAGCCCGGATCTCAGCGGCGGGTCGGCTGGCCGCCACCGGCTGGTCGCGCAGTGTGCGGAAGTGCTCGCGCAACTGGGCCAGCAACTTCTGCCCGTTCGCTTCCAGTTGGGCGGGGCTCCAGTCCCCCAGGTGGTCTGTCATTCGTGCGTCCTCCTGGGTCGATGGCGAATGCGGAACCTGCTGTCCGATTGCCATTCACTCGCCCGACAGTCGGGCGAAGACTTCGTTAGGTCACGTCGGCCGATCGCTCCACCCGTTGCTTGCGGTTGGCGAACCAGACCGACACGATGACGACCGCGTCGCCGACTACGCCAGCCAGCTGGGCTGGTGGCCACCGGCCTCGCGGTGACCCTGGGTTCCATCCACACCACCGGACTGTCCGTGCGCGCGTTCGTCGCCGCGCTCCAACATGCGGTCGAAACCCGATAAGGAGTGGGAATGCGAGTCATCGTTCGCATTCCCACTCACGGGATATGCACCCGGCGCAGCACTCCGTCGGCGGCGTCGGCGGCCTCGACCTCGTCTCGGGTGACCCCGAGCACGAACAGCACGATATCCAGAAACGGCTGGGTGATCGCGGTGTCGGCGACCTCCCGCAACGCTGGTTTGGCGTTGAACGCGACGCCCAGGCCCGCGGTGGAGAGCATGTCGATGTCGTTGGCGCCGTCCCCGACCGCGACGCACTGTGCCAGCGGTACGCCGAACCGGTCCGCCGCCCGCCGCAGGGCATCGGCCTTGCCCGGCCGATCCACCACCGGGCCGATGACCCGGCCGGTGAGCTTGCCGTCCTCGATCCCGAGCTCGTTGGCGGCGTAGAAGTCCAACTGCAGTTCATCGGCCATCGGCCGCACGATCTGGGTGAAGCCGCCGGAGACCGCCCCGCAGCGAAAACCCAGCCGCTTGAGGGTCCGGATCGTGGTCCGGGCGCCCGGAGTGAGTTCGAGTGCCGCGGTCACCTCGGCGAGGACCTCGGCGGGCAAGCCGGCCAGCAGGGCGACCCGGCGCCGCAGCGACTCGGTGAAGTCCAGTTCACCGCGCATGGCGGCCGCGGTGACCGCCCGCACCTCGTCCCCGCAGCCGGCCCGCTGCGCCAGCATCTCGATCACCTCGCCCTGCACCAGGGTCGAGTCCACATCGAAGACCACCAGGCGCTTGGCCCGCCGCGCGATGCCGACCCGCTCCACTGCCAGGTCGACCTCGCTGTGGGCAGCGATGTCCACCAGGGTGGAACGCAGGGCGGCGTCGGCGGCCTCGGTACTGCCCGGGACGGAAACCAGCAGCTCCAGCCCGGTGACGGGATAGTGGGCGATCCCTCGGATGGCGTCGATGTTGATGTCCAGCGCGGCCAGTGCCCGGGTCGTCTCGGTGAAGGCGCGGGCCGTCACCGGCCGTCCCAGCACCAGCACGACATGCGTCGAACCGCGCCGGTTCGCGCCCACCGTCGCGGCGCCGACTTCGACGTCGACCTGCATGCCGATGCTGGCCATGGCCTGCTCCGCGGCCTCTTGGACGTCATCGGGATCAGCCACGGCTCCGACGAGCACGCCGAGCACGAGCCGGCCGCGAATGACCACCTGCTCCACGTCGAGGATGTCGACGCGGTATCGGGACAGTGCCCCGAACAGCACAGAGGTGACCCCCGGCTTGTCCCGGCCGGTCACCGTGACCAGCAGGGTCCGCCGGGGGTCAGCGTTCACTTGCTCCGTGGGTCGCCACCACCAGTCTCATCCGGCTGCACGCCGTGCGCGGCGATCTCACTCGGCGTGGGCGAGTGCTCGCCACCGACGTGGGCCTCGGCTCGCATCCGGTCCGCCATGTGCGGATAGTGCAACTCGAAAGCAGGCCGCTCGGAACGGATCCGGGGTAGTTCGGTGAAGTTGTGCCGCGGCGGCGGGCAGGACGTCGCCCATTCCAGCGAGTTACCGAAGCCCCACGGGTCGTCCACGGTGACCACCGGGCCGTACCGGTAGCTGCGGAACATGTTCCACAGGAACGGCAATGTGGAGGCGCCGAGCACGAACGCGCCGACCGTGGAGAACGTGTTCAGCGTGGTGAACCCGTCACTGGGCAGGTAGTCGGCGTAGCGCCGCATCATCCCCTCGTTGCCCAGCCAGTGCTGCACCAGGAACGTCGCGTGGAACCCGATGAACGTGCCCCAGAAGTGCAGCTTGCCCAGCGGCTCGTTGTACATCCGGCCGGTGATCTTCGGGTACCAGAAGTAGATCCCGGAGAAGGTGGCGAAGACGATCGTCCCGAAGAGCACGTAGTGGAAGTGCGCCACGACGAAGTAGGTGTCCGACACGTGGAAGTCGATCGGCGGCGCGGCCAGCAGAATCCCGGACAGCCCGCCGAACAGGAACGTCACCAGGAACCCGACCGCGAACAACATGGGGGTCTCGAAGGTGATCTGACCGCGCCACATGGTGCCGATCCAGTTGAAGAACTTCACCCCGGTCGGCACCGCGATGAGGAAGGTGGTGAAGGCGAAGAACGGCAGCAGCACCGCACCCGTCGCGTACATGTGGTGCGCCCAGACCACTACGGACAGTGCCGCGATGGCCAGCGTCGCGAACACCAGCCCCTTGTAGCCGAACAGTGGCTTACGGCTGAAGACCGGGAAGACCTCCGACACGATGCCGAAGAACGGCAACGCCACGATGTAGACCTCGGGGTGACCGAAGAACCAGAACAGGTGCTGCCACAGGATCGCGCCCCCGGTCGCCGGGTCGAAGACGTGTGCGCCGAGGTGGCGGTCGGCGGCCAGCCCGAGCAGCGCCGCCGTGAGGATCGGGAAGGCCAGCAGGATCAGCAGCGAGGTGACGAAGATGTTCCAGGTGAAGATCGGCATCCGGAACATCGTCATACCGGGCGCCCGCAGACACACCACGGTGGTGACCATGTTGACGCCACCCAGGATGGTACCCAGACCAGCGAGCACCAGGCCCATGATCCACAGGTCCCCACCTACGCCGGGGGAGTGCATCGCGTCCGAGAGCGGGGTATAGGCGAACCAGCCGAAATCCGCGGCACCGCCCGGGGTGAGGAACCCGGACAGCACCATGCAGCCACCGAACAGGAACAGCCAGTAGGAGAACGCATTGAGCCGGGGGAACGCCACGTCCGGCGAGCCGATCTGCAGCGGGAGCACCAGATTGGCGAATGCGAACAAGATCGGCGTCGCGTAGAGCAACAGCATGATCGTGCCGTGCATGGTGAACAGCTGGTTGTACTGCTCGTTGGACAAGAACTGCAGTCCCGGCCTGGCCAGTTCGGCACGCATGAGCATGGCCATGCCGCCACCGACCATGAAGAAGGCCATGGACGTGACCAGGTACAGCATGCCGATCACTTTGTGATCGGTGGTACGGAGCAACCCGAGTAGGGTTCCCCCTTTGACCGTGGCCCGCTTCGGATGCGGACGCGTGGCGGTCGGCTGTGGCGCGACGGCCGTCACAAGTTACCTCCTGGGTGCCAGGTACTCCGTGGAGCTCACCGTGCCCGTGCTGGCCAGGCGGCGACCAGCGTCGGCGTCGGCCCGGACTGATGGTAACTGGCGGGGCACGACCTGCCGATGCCACCTCCTGCGCTGCCCGGTTCACCCGGTTTCGTAGTGCCGATACCCCGCCGACACCCCGCTGCCTACACCCGCTCCAGCTTCGAGACCAGCCAGTGGCCACCGACCAGCGCCATGGTCAGCTGGATGCGGTGCGCGGAGAGCTGCACCGCCGGAGACCGGGAACTCCGGGTGGACTGGTTGACGAACAGCAGTACCACCACCTCATCGGGGTCCGCTCGCACCACCGCCGAGCCGATCACGGTGGCGTGGGTGGTGATGTGCTGCGCACGCGCGGCCGGGGCGGTGACCTGGCCGGCCTCGACGGCGAACTCGTCACGGTAGCCGCCGGTCAGCATCGCCCGCGCCCGCCGCAGATCCTGATCGACACTGCGGTAGTCGTAGGACAGCAGCGTCACCGCCGCGGCGGGGGCGGCCGGTAGCGCGGCGTTCCTGGCGACCTCGGTCTGCCGGTCGCGGTGCTCGAGCCACCACAGGCCGCTCACCGCCGCGACGAGCAGCACAACGACGAGGCCGAGCCCGACGAGCGCCCGGAACTGGCTCTCGTTGGCGCGCCGTCCGCCCGGCCCCGCTACCGATTCCCTCGCCCCGGCCGCTACCGCGCTCACAGCATGAACTCCACCTTCGACACCAGCCACCGGTCAGCCCGCTGCACCAGCTCCACACTCAGCCGGTAGTTGCGCGGCGCGGCCAGCGGTGCGCCCGCGTCGTGCACCGACGCCTTGACCGCGACCAGGACCCGGGCGGAGTGCGGGTCCAGCGCTTCGATACCGGCCGAGGTGACCTGGCCGGTCGACACCAGCTGGGTCTGCTTGACGACGTCGAGAAAATCCGGGGAACCGGGACCGAACCCGCCGGCGAAGTCCCCAGTGGACGCGTCGAGCAACCGCTGCACATCCTGGTCGGCGGTCCGGTAGTCGATGTTGGTCAGGTTGACGGCAGCCTGGCGGGCGGTCTGCAGCACCAGCTCACGGCGGGCGTCCTGCGCACTGTCCCGGAACACCTGCCAGCCCAGCACCGTCCCGGCCGTCACGAGGGTGATCACCGCGACGGTGAGCCCGATGAGTACCGGGAGATATCCACCCGGCCGACGCGCAGCGGGCGCCGCAGCACCCTCGCCGGAGTCTGCGGGGTCCGGATCTGCCACGGCGACTCCTCCAGGTGGTCGAGGCTTCACCCAATCGTAGGCAGGACCCGATCGTGAGCAGGCCCGGCACCGGCCACCTGACTGATCCGGTGGATGCCCGCTGCGACTGGTCAGCCACAAGGGGTGGCGGAGATCGGTCGCACCGGCCCATGCTGACCATGAATCGGTGTGTGGCGCGGGAAGGGGTCGACGGTGCGCGCGATCTGGAACGGGGTGGTGTCCTTCGGGCTGGTCACCGTGCCGGTACGGCTGTACGCGGCGACCTCGAATCACGACATCCGGTTCCATCAGGTGCACGAACCGGACGGGGGACGGATCCGCTACAAGCGGTTCTGCGAGAGCTGCGGTGCCGAGGTCCGCTACGAGGACATCGTGCGAGGCCATGAGACCGACGACGGCGAGCTGATCACCCTCGACGACGACGACATGGCGACTCTGCCCAGCGCTTCGGCCCGGGAGATCACGGTGGTGGAGTTCGTGCCCGCCGAGCAGGTCGACCCGCTGCTGCTGGACCGGAGCTATTACCTGGAGCCCGACCCCACGGCGGCCAAACCTTACGCATTGCTCCGGGAGACGTTGCGCCGGACCGATCAGATGGCGGTGGCGAAGGTGACCCTGCGGCAACGGGAGACGTTGGCCCTGCTGCGGGTGCGGGGCCGAGCCATCGTGCTGCAGACCGTGTTGTGGCCCGACGAGGTGCGCGAGCCGGACTTCCCGGCGTTGCGCGACGAGGTCCCGTTGCAGCCGCAGGAGCTGGAGATGGCCGCCACCCTGGTGTCCACCCTGGCGGCCGAATTCGACCCGACCCGGTTCGACGACGAGTACACCAAAGCCGTGCACGAACTGATCGCCACCAAGCGCAGGCGCACCGGCTCCGGCTCGACGCTCACCGCGGCACCGGACGGTGAACCGATTCCCGATCTGCTCACGGCGCTCACCCGTAGCGTGCGGGAGGCCTCCGAGCGAGACAAGAGCTAGGCGCGAACCTTGGGCACCCGCAGGCTGACGGTGCCGCCCGTGCCGTCGGCGCTGTCCACCACCAGGCCGTAGCCGTCGCCGAACGCCAGGCGCAGCCGGTCGTCCACCCTGTCCAGATCGGCGTGCGCATTCGCCCCGAGGCCGTCGGCGGCGACGGTGATCAGGCAGTCGGCACCGGCGTCGAGGGCCGAGATCGCGAGGGTGCCCCCGCCCGGTACCACCTCGATGCCGTTGCGCACCGCGTTCTCGACCACGGACTGCAGGGCGAGGAACGGCAGGGCGATCGGCAGCATCTGGACGGCGACCTGCATCGTCACCTGAAGCCGCTCCTCCAGCCGGGCCTGCTCCAAGGCCAGGTACCGCTCGATGTTCTCCAGCTCCTCGTCCAGCGTGGTGAACTCGATGCTGCGCCGGAAGGAATAGCGGGTGAAGCCGGCGAACTCCATCAGCAGCTCCCGAGCCCGCGGCGGGTCGGTGCGCACCATGGCCGCGATGGCGGCCAGTGCGTTGTAGAGGAAATGCGGGTCGACCTGCAGCCGCAGCGCCTGCACCTCGGCCTGGGCCCGGCGCACCGCCTCGGCCAGATCCTCCTCGTCGGCCCCCGTCCCCGCGCCATCCGTGGCGGTGCCCACCGGGGAGGGCGTGAGCATCACCGGGCTCTGGACGGCAGCGGGGTGCTTGCCGTGTCGTAGCCCGGCCCAGGTGGGATGGCTGAGACGGCCGTGCGTGGTCCACCGCCGATAGGACACCTCGCCCAGCAACGTGGGCACGACCCATCTGGCGTTGTGCAGAATCACCTTGGGCAGCTCGTCGACGAACGGGCTGGTGGGTTGGGCCAGGCCGGCCAGCCGGTCCCGGAGTTCGATGCGAGCGGCATCGGTGAACCCCAGGCCCACCCGTCCGACGTAACGCAGCCCGGCGTCGGTGGGCACTCCCGCCAGCAACGAGCCCAGCGCACCCGGCGAACCCACAGTGCCGCGGGTTCCGGGCACCCAGCCGCCGATCACCACCTCCTGGGTACGGCGCAGGGTGGCCTGCATCCAGCACCGCGAGCGGCGACCGGGCCGGTAGGGGGAATCGAGTCGTTTCGCCACCACACCGTGCAGGCCGTACTGAGCGGCGGTCGCCAGCATCGCGGGCCCGTCGGTGTCCAGGAAGTACGGGGTCCGCACCATCGGGCCGTCGCCGAGTTCGAGCTCCTCGAGCAGCTCACGACGCCGTCGGTAGGGCAGTTCGAGCGTGCTGCGGTCGTCCAGGCGCAGCAGATCGAACACGTAATAGGCCACCGGAACCCGCCGCAGCACCGCGGGCGAGGGGCGTTGCACGTTCATCCGGTGCTGCAGCCGGGACAGGTTAGGCCGGCCGCAGGCGTCCAGCGCCACGATCTTGCCGTCCAGCAGTACCCGGCGCTTGACCAGCGCGGGCAACACGTCGAGTTCGGGGTAACCGGCGGTGGGACCGCCGTTGCCGCCGCCGATCAGACGTACCCGGCTCGTCCCGACATCAGCCAGCGACCGGACACCGTCCCAGCTGAACTCGAAGGCCCATCCCGGTTCGTCGGGCAACGGCCCCGACGCGGCCAGCATGGGCATCACGGCAAGCGGTTCGCGCGGACCACCTGCCATGGCTTCCCCCGTCGGGCACGCCGTTGTCACGTTCATCTGGTGACGTCTCTGGAGCGGAGTGTAGTCGCGACCGAAGCACTGCGGCGAGCGCCGGAACGCTACGGGCCAGGGCGGGCAGCTGCGGGCGAACCGGTGGGTTCCGGCAAGCGCAGCAGGCGCGCGCCGAGCTGCCGGATCCGTGGCACATCAGTGAGGGCGGAAACGAGCAATACCGATGCGGCCACGACGAGAAAGCTACCAAGAATGTCGGTCGGATAGTGATCGCCCAAATACAGGCGGCTTATTCCGACCGCCAGTACATAAGCTGATCCCAGGACAATGGCCACCCAGCGCAACCGGTGAAATCGCCAGGCGAGTACGCATACGATCAGGAAGACGACAATGGCCGTCGTGGTATGACCGCTCGGGAAACTGCCCGTTGGGTCGGGCGGCTGTACCCAGAGCTGCGCCGGTGGCCGTGGCCGGTTGACGAAGTACTTGACCACCAGAGCGACGGTCCACGCGGCGCCCGCCATGACGGAGAGCCGAACGGCGTCCCACTGCCGATGCCGCAGGACCAGAACGATGATCGCCAGCGCCAGGGCAGCGAGACCCACCGCTTCCTGCGCGGCCAGGGCCAGATCCAGCGAAGCCCTGGTGGCCACGTCGAACCGCAGCAGACTCAGCCGCTGATCGACGCGCAGGTCGTCACCGGTGACCCGCACGGTCAGCGCCAGGTCGGCGAGAGCCAGCACGGCCGCCATGAGCAGTGAACCTGCGCCTGCCTTGACCCACATGCGCGATGTCATGCACCGGACCTTTCCTGCCCCGACACTGCCCAGAGTCCGTAGTGAAGGACGACCTTACCCTGCGCGGTTCATGGCTGAGGGTGACGTCAGGAACCGGCTGGGTCATCGTCGCAATGCGGAATCAATGCGCTACGGCGTCACTGCATCTCGGCAAGGTCCTCCTCGGAGAGTTGCGCTGTCAACTCCTGTCGACGGCGGGTCAGCTCGGCCAGTTGATCGGGAGTGAGCGAGTCGACAGCCTTCCTGCGGGTCTCGGCCAGCTGTTCGAACTGTTCCCGAGTCAGGGTCGTTCCATTGCGGTCATCACCTCGATGAGTTCGATGAGTTGTTGCGCGGACGGTTCAGCCGTGCGGTCGAGCGCGCCGAGAACGCCGAGCAGGCTGTGCCGCCGCCGTCCAGCACCTGACCGATCTCGGCGAGCGAGAACCCGAACCCACGCAGCGCCAGAATTCGGTGCAGGCGCTGAACGTCCGCCTCGGCATAACAGCGATGTCCGGCGTGAGTGCGCAGCGACGGAACCAGCAAACCGATCTCGTGGTAATGGTGCAGCGCCCGGACGGTCAGCCCGGTCCGCTCAGCCAGCTCTCCGACGCGCCACGTGGCCCGGTTCACCGGCCCCGGCTCCTGTTGCCTCCACTCCAGCGACGCTAGGTCCTCACGCCACGTGAGGTGCAACCCCGACAGTCGAGGTGCAGGCCGATCAAGCACGGAAGGCCTCCAGCAGCGTGAACCTGTCGTTGCAGGCGATACTTCGATCGATCCGGAGTCCGGCCGAGCTCAGCAGCCGGGTCCACTCCGACTCCGTGCGGTCGGCGCCGCCGGCAACAACCAGCATCTCGATGTCGTCGAGTTTGGAGTAGTGCGGGGTATTGCCGGGTGGCACCACGGTCTCTGCCACCAGCACGGGTACTCCGGACGGCATCAGCCGCGAAAAAGTCCCCTTCCACCAGCTCGACCCGATCGCTCATCCCTGCCGCGCCCAGCAATTCGGCTGCCGCCGGGAGCACCGGCGCCTGGTCCAGCAGCACGCCGAGTGTCGCCGGGTTGACCCGCAGAACCTCAGCCAGCAACGAGCCGGGATGGGGCTGGACGAGCAACCCGGCGAGTTGGTCGGTCATGGCCCGATCCCCGCCGCGCTGGCCCGTGAGATTGCCGCCGAGGGCACCTGGCGTCGGCTGCTCACTGATCCGGCATCGGGCACGCTGCTCGACTACGGGCGCACCACTTACACCCCGCCAGCCGGACTCGCCGACTTCGTCCGCGCCCGCGATGTGTACTGCCGCCGGCCCGGCTGCGGCCAGCGCGCCACCACCGCCGATCTCGACCACGCCCTGCCCTGGCCGGACGGCCCGACCAGCGAACCCAATCTCTACCCCTACTGCCGGCACGACCACCTGGTGAAGACCTTCGCCCCAGGCTGGACAGTCACCCCGAATTCCGACGGCACCCTCACCTGGACCACTCCCATCGGGCACACCTACACCAGCCAGGCCTACGACTACCACCCCGACCCCGGACCCGACCCACCCAGAACACCAGCACCCGACAACCGGCGCGTGAAACGATCGTGAACTGAAGAACTCCGTAACGGGTTGACTGCTCCAACAGAGCGGCTATTGGCGACCCGCATCCCATGTTTTTCTGCGATCCACATTCTCCTTGACAGCGGCCCACGAAGTCGTCGGATGGTATGTCCAGCGCTGAATTCTGGGCAACCAGCCGCACGTCCGGCCTATTGCTTGGCGCCTACATGCGTTCCGGTGCTGCGATGCCGAGCAGGCTGAGCCCCTGACGCAGGGTGCGGGCGGCCAGGTGGCACAGGGCGAGACGGTTGGCGCGCACAGGTGCGTCGGCGGACAGGACGGGGCAGGCTTCGTAGAAGTCGGTGAATGCCTTGGCCAGTTCGTAGAGGTGGCCGCAGAGCCGGTGAGGTTCCAGCAGCCGGCCAACCTCAGCAAGGACATCGCCGAAGGCGTCCAACTCCAGCGCGAGCGCCCGTTCCGCGGGGTGCAGGGGCAGGGACGGATCGACCTCGGTGCCGACGTCGCCGGCTTTGCGGAGGATGGAGCAGATGCGGGTGTGCGCGTACTGGAGGTAGACGCCGGTGTTGCCGGCGAAGGACACCATGCGGTCGACGTCGAAGACGTAGTCCTTGGTGCGGCTGGTAGACAGGTCGGCGTACTTGACCGCGCCGATGCCGGCCTGCTCGGCGATCTGGGTCAGCTCGTCGGCGGTGAGGTCGTGGTCCTTCTCCGCGACGGTGGCCCGTGCCTTGTCGACGGCCGCGTCGAGCAGGTCCATGAGCTTGACGGTGTCGCCGGAGCGGGTCTTGAACGGCCGCCCGTCGGGGCCGAGCACGGTGCCGAACGCGACGTGGGTCACATCGATGGTGTCGATGAGCCACCCGGCGCGGCGAGCCGCTTCAAAGATCAGCCGGAAGTGCAGGGCCTGGCGGGAGTCCACGACGTAGAGCAGCCGGTCGGCTTTGAGGTCGCGGATGCGGTAGCGGATGGTGGCCAGATCGGTGGTGTCGTAGCCGTAGCCGCCGTCGGTCTTGCGGACCATGAGCGTGACCGGGTTGCCGTCCGGTCCGGTGACCTCCTGCGAGTACACGACGAGCGCGCCATCGCTGTCCACCGCAATGCCCGCGGCCGTCAGTTCCGCAATGACGTCAGGCAGCCGATCGTTGTAGAACGACTCACCGGCCGAGTCCTCCGGTTCCAGCAGCACCCCGAGCCGGTCGTAGATCTCCCTGAAGGCGAACTCGGACTCAGCGACGATCTCCCGCCAGCGGGCGACGGTGGCCTCGTCACCGGCCTGCAACGCCACCACCCGCACCCGAGCCCGGTCGGCGAAGGCCGGGTCGGCGTCGAATTCCTTGCGGGCGGCCTTGTACATGCGGTCCAGCGCGGAGACGGTCGAGGCGCCTGCGGCGAGTTGATCGTGATGCCAGACGGCGTCGGGGTGCTCGTCGAGGTACTGAATGAGCATCCCGAACTGGGTACCCCAGTCACCGAGGTGGTTCTGCCGAATGACCTCCGCACCGAGGAAGCCCAGCAGGCGGGCCAGGGCGTCACCGATGATGGTGGTACGCAAATGGCCGACGTGCATCTCCTTGGCGATGTTGGGCGCCGAGTAATCGATGACGGTGCGCCGCCCGCGCTCCGGCGTGCCGATCCCGAGCCGGGAGCCGGCCAGCCTCGCCGCCACCTGCCCCCAGATCGCCGCGTCGGCCACGGTCAGGTTGAGAAACCCCGGCCCGGAGACGGTCACCTCAGCCACGGGTGTGTCGCCGTCGGCGCGCAGCGCGTCGGACAGGGCGCTGGCCAGGTCGGCGGGCTTGGCGCGGGCACGTTTGGCGAGCGCGAGGGCGGCGTTGGACTGGAAGTCCGCGTGCTCGGATCGCCGCACCACCGGATCGGCCCCGGCCGACTCCGGCAGTGCTCGGTCGATCCCGCCGGACACGGCGGCCTCGACCTGGCTGATCAGCGAGCGCACCTCGTGCTCATTCAAGCCGGCACCCCTCCTTGCTTTGCTGCGCTCATTGTCCCAGGTGCGCTGGGTCGTTCCGCGTCGGGACGGTGCAGGCCGGCCCCGGTACGGCGTAAGGCTGCTCGTCGCGGTGATCGGCACAATCAGCACCGTGACGTTTCCAACCGTGACGTTTCCAACCGCGCAGTACGAGCCCTTGATGTATCGCGCCCTGCAGCTCGCGCGAGCCCTCCCCGACCCCGGAGCCGGTGACCCGCCCGCGGGAGCGGTGATCTACGGGCCGGATGGGACCGAGATCGCCTCTGCCCACCACGACCGGGAGCGCACCGGAGATCCGACGGCGTACGCGGAGATCCTTGCCCTGCGCCAAGCCGGACGCGCGCTGGGAACATGGCGGCTGGCGGGCTGCACGCTGGTGACCACGTTGGAGCCGGGCACTATGTCGGCCGGGGCCATCGTCCTGGCCCGCATCCCGCGCCTGGTCATCGGTTCCTGGGACAACCACAACGGCGCGGTCTGCTCGCAGTGGGATGTCGTGCGGGACCGGCGCCTCAATCACTACGTCGAAGTCATCCCTTGCCCGACCCCACCACACCGGCCCACCGCCCGTCGACCGCCTCAAACCCGGACGGGCAGCTCGACCGCCGACCAGTCCAGGAACTCATCGCCGGTTACCAGGCCGCAGCAACCGGGTATGAGCTCGGCGCGCGATTCGGCGTCGAACGGCGGACGGTCAGCAACATCCTCCACCGGCACGACGTCCAGATGCGGCCTCTCCCCGACCAGCCGATGTGGCACGATCTCGCAGGTGACCAGCAGACCGCCGCGGCGCAGCACCCGCGCGACCTCGCGCGGCTGCGCCGGGTCCGCGACCGGATCGACCGGGAGTACGCGCAGCCGCTGGACGTCGAGGCGCTCGCCCGCGGCGCGCACATGTCGGCCGGGCACCGCAGCCTCGAGTTCCGGCTCGCCTACGGCGAGTCGCCATACGGCTACCGGATGACGCGGCGCATCAAGCGCGCGATGGCGCTGCTGCGTCGTGGCGACCTCAGCGTCACCGAGGTCTGTTTCGCGGTCGGCTGCTCGTCGCTGGGCACCCTCAGCACAGGTGACCAGACCGATCAGGAATCGAGAAGCGCCGGTCGCCGAGCCGCACCTAGCGTGACCGTCATGGACATCACGATCCACTCGACGTTCCTCCTGCATGACGACCCGGACGCCTCCCCTGGCCTTCTATCGCGACACGCTCGGCGTCGAGGTCCGCAACGATGTCGGATATGGCGGGATGCGCTGGATCACGGTCGGGCCCGCCGACCAGCCCGGCACGTCCATCGTCCTGGAGCCGCCGGCGGCGGACCCCGGCGTCACCGACGGCGAGCGCCGCACCATTACCGAAATGATGGCCAAGGGAAATCTCCGGGCTTCCCGTTCGTCTTTAAGCCCGACAATCCCACCGGGTCGATGTGATCCACGACTTCAGGAGTGACCATGACCGGCTCTTCCACCCAGGGAATCAAGACCGTGCTGCATCCCGTGTCCGACGTGGCGGCGGCCAAGGCGGTGTACGCCGCCCTGCTCGGCGTACCGCCGCAGGCCGACGAGTCCTACTACGTCGGCTTCGAGGCCGCGGGCCAGCACATCGGGCTGGTGCCGGGGGGTGGACCGCAGGGCATGACCTCACCGGTGGCCTACTGGCACATGCCGGACATCGAGGCGAAGTTGGCCGAGATGACCGCTGCGGGTGCCACCGTGCAGGAGCCCGCGCACGACGTCGGTGGCGGCCGTCTGGTGTCCACCGTCACCGACCTCGATGGCAATGTCCTCGGGCTGCTTCAGGACCGATGAGTGCCGACCCCGCTCCCGCGCTCAGCGTCGTCGTGACACCGAGCATCGGCTCACCAACTACATCGATGTCTGGGTGGCCAGTGCCTCGGCGGACGGTGCGCCGTACCTGGTGCCGCTGTCCTTCGACTGGGACGGCGAGGCGCTGCTGATGGCCACGAGGACGGACCCGCCAGCGATGGAGCGGAGCGGTCGCGCATCAGCACAGTCGCCTGCGCTGCACGTTGCCGACAGCCACGATCTGATCCGCGTGCACGGCGCGCGCGTGAACAACCTCAAGGACGTCAGCATCGAGATCCCGAAACGCCGGCTGACGGTGTTCACCGGCGTCTCCGGCTCGGGCAAGAGTTCGCTGGTGTTCGGCACGATCGCCGCGGAGTCGCAGCGGATGATCAACGAGACCTACAGCGCCTTCGTGCAGGGTTTCATGCCGACGCTGGCGCGGCCCGACGTCGACGTCCTCGACGGGCTGACGACCGCGATCATCGTCGACCAGCAGCGGATGGGTGCCGACCCCCGATCCACGGTCGGCACCGCCACCGACGCCAACGCGATGCTGCGCATCCTCTTCAGCCGGCTCGGGCAGCCGCACATCGGCTCGCCCCAGGCGTTCTCCTTCAACGTCGCCTCGATCAGTGGAGCGGGCGCGGTCACGCTGGAGCGCGGCGGGAAGACCGTGAAGGAGCGGCGCAGCTTCAGCATCACCGGCGGCATGTGTCCGCGCTGCGAGGGCCGGGGCTCGGTCACCGACCTCGACCTGACCCAGCTGTACGACGACAGCAAGTCGCTCAACGAGGGTGCACTCACGATCCCCGGCTACAGCATGGACGGTTGGTACGGCCGCATCTTCAGCGGCTGCGGCTTCTTCGACCCGGACAAGCCGATCCGCACGTTCACCAAGAAGCAGCTCCACGACCTGCTCCACAAGGAGCCGACCAAGATCAAGGTCGAGGGCATCAACCTGACCTACGAGGGCCTGATCCCGAAGATCCAGAAGTCGATACTCGCCAAGGACGTCGACTCGCTGCAGCCGCACATCCGCGCCTTCGTGGAGCGGGCGGTCACCTTCACCACCTGCCCCGAGTGCGGCGGCACCCGGCTGTCCGAGGCGGCCCGCTCCTCGAAGATCAACGGGATCAGCATCGCCGACGCCTGCGCGATGCAGATCAGCGACCTCGCCGCGTGGGTGAGCGACCTCGACGAGCCGTCGGTGGCGCCGCTGCTCACAACCCTGCGACACACCCTCGACTCGTTCGTGGAGATCGGGCTGGGCTACCTCTCGCTCGACCGGCCGTCGGGCACGTTGTCGGGCGGCGAGGCGCAGCGCACCAAGATGATCCGCCACCTCGGCTCCTCGCTCACCGACGTCACCTATGTGTTCGACGAACCCACCATCGGCCTGCACCCCCATGACATCCAGCGGATGAACGAGCTGCTGCTGCGGCTGCGGGACAAGGGCAACACGGTGCTCGTCGTGGAGCACAAGCCGTTGACGATCGCGATCGCCGACCACGTCGTCGACCTCGGCCCCGGCGCCGGTACGGCGGGCGGCACCGTCTGCTTCGAGGGAACCTTCGAGGGGCTGCGGGCCAGCGGCACCCTCACCGGCCGCCATCTCGACGACCGGGCCGCCCTCAAGGAGACGGTGCGGACGCCCACCGGCACGCTGGAGATCCGCGGCGCGACGGCGCACAACCTGCGCGACGTCGACGTCGACATCCCGCTCGGGGTGCTGGTCGTCGTCACCGGCGTCGCCGGCTCCGGCAAGAGCTCGCTCGTGCACGGGTCGCTGCCCTATCTCTCTGGGCCGGCCGGCGCGGGTGTGGTGTCGATCGACCAGGGCGCGATCCGCGGCTCGCGACGGAGCAACCCGGCGACCTACACCGGGCTGCTCGACCCGATCCGCAAGGCGTTCGCGAAGGCCAACGGCGTGAAGCCGGCGCTGTTCAGCGCCAACTCCGAGGGCGCCTGCCCCACCTGCAACGGCGCCGGCGTCATCTACACCGACCTGGCGATGATGGCCGGCGTCGCCACCACCTGCGAG
>DASXOV010000231.1:0-23951 GCA_036494005.1 Pseudonocardiaceae bacterium
CCCCCAGCACGCCGAGCACGATCCGCCCAGGGCGACGGTTCAGCAGAACCAGCAGCCCGGTACCGGCCGCCATCACCAGCGCAGCGGAGATGACGGCGGTGGCCAGCGGACCGATCACGCCGCAGATCCTGGCACGTCCGCGTTGACGAACCCGACCCCGGTGGCCCGGCTGGGTTACGCCGCCCAGGGCCGAGTGATTGCCACATACCCGGTGCCGACCACTGGAGGCGTGCACTTAATTCCTGACGTGCACTATTCGACCCAGCCCCTCGTTATGACCTTCTGCGGGGAGATGGCCTGGGCACACCCCGTGGGCCCGGTCGATTCCATGCTGGTGGGGTTGGTCCGGGAACGAGGCGAAGTGGTGCTGGGCGTCTCCACGGCGGTGGATCCTGGCGCAATGACCAACCCGGAACCGGTGAAACGGATTCTGGCCGGCGGGGGACCTGGCGACGGTATCCGTCCCATTGGGCACAAGCGAGTGTGTGACGGTGCAGCTCTGGATGCAACAGCCACTCTGGCTCTTGGCAAAAGTGCGCCAGGGCGAAGAGAACGCCTCGGCGGCGAGGACGACAGGTCCGCTCACGCCAGCAACCGGGTGTACTTCGAGACCAATGACTCGTCGACGGGACCATGCTCGGCGTCCAGAGCATCGAGGAACTCCGACAGTAGACGAGTCCGCCTACGACGTTCGATCTCGGCGCGCACCGCCTGGTCGGTCTGACCAGACAGGGCTTCCCCATCGGATTCCAAACTCAGCCGCCGGCACCCGGCGGTGCGACGCCGCGCCAGTGCAGCAGCCCGCTGTCGACACGCGGCGGGTCATAGTCGAGGAAAAACGCGGTCTGGTAGACGCGGGAGCTGTAGAGGTAACCCTCACCGAGGTTGGCCGGCTGCGTCCGCAGTGCGTCGAGCACGCTGCGCCGCACGCTGTCCACGGACAGCAGCTGCGCCTGACCGGCCCAGTCGTCGCCCGCGTACAACCCGCGCAGTGCCGCCAGGTCCCCGGCCGCCAGCGCCCGGTGCACTGAGCGGACCACCTCCGCGTGTTCCGCCGTCAGCGGGACACCCTGGGTGTCCACGACGACGGGCCCGTCCGGGGCCTGCGATCGCTCGGCGACCGGAGAAACCAGCTCGGTGGCCGCCGCCGCGACGGTGTACGCGTCGCCGCAGGAACTGAGCACGAGCAGCACCGCCAGGACTCGCCCAGCGAGCCGGAACACCTGCCCTCTCCCTGTCACCAGCGCACTCCTCGCTTGCGGCTTTCCCCAGCCTGACGATCGGCTCAAGCCTGACGATCGGCTCAGCCTGAGGATCGGTGCCGTCGGGCCTGACGTTACGCACAGATGGCGGTCAGGAAACGCCGGCACGTCGGCCCGAACAGATCCGGACCGGACGAGTGACCAGCCGCTACGCGCTCACCGGCGGCAGCGAGCGTGACGGGCTCGGGGGTGGTGGCGCGGCGGCCCGGACCCCGCGGCTGAACTTGGGCACCCGCATGCTGACCTTGGTGCCCGCACCGGGCCCGGTCTCGACGACCAGGCCGCACTCGTCGCCGAAGGCCGCGCGCAGCCGGTCGTGCACGTTGCCCAGCCCGACGTGCGCGCCGGAGACGTGCGAATCCTTCATCTCGTCGCGCAACCGCGCCGGGTTCATGCCGACACCGTCGTCCTCCACGCTGATCACACAGTCCGTCCCGGCGTCCTCGGCGATCACCGACACGGTGCCGCCTTCGGGTTGACCGGCCAGACCGTGTCGCACGGCGTTCTCCACCAGCGGCTGCAACGCCAGGAACGGCAGCACCACCGGCAGCACCTCCGGGGCGATCTGCAACTTCACCTGTAGTCGCTCGCCGAACCGGGCCTTCTCCAGGACCAGGTAACGGTCGATGTTGTTGAGCTCCTCGGCGAGCGTGGTGAACTCCCCCGCGGTGCGGAACGAGTACCGGGTGAACTCGGCGAACTCCATGAGCAGCTCGCGGGCCTCATCCGGATCGGTACGGACGTGGGAGGAGATCGTGGTGAGCGCGTTGTAGACGAAGTGCGGAGAGATCTGCGCGCGCAGCGCACGTACTTCGGCGGTAGCCAGCCGGGACCGGGACTCGTCGAGTTCGGCGAGCTCGAGCTGACTGGAGACGTACCGAGCGACCTCGGCGGTGGCCCGCATCACGCCCGCCTGCGCGACCCGGTGGCTGACAACGGCGAGGGTGCCGACGATGCCGCCGTCGACCTCGAGGGGGGAGACGATCACCGCGCGGACCGGGCAGTCCATCCGCCCGCAGTCCATTTCACGTTGGTTGAGCACCTGCTGCCTGCCGGTCTTGGATACCGCGACCGCCGCCTCAGCTACCACCCCGGTGTGGTGGTTGGCCGCACCGTCCCAGGCCAGCATCACCGGCTCTTCGGTGGTGATCGCGACCGCAGCACAGTCCAGCAAAGCCCGTAGGTGCGGTGCGGCAGCAGTCGCCGAGGCCGCGGACAGCCCGTCCCGCAGCGGTGGTGAGGCCAGCGCCATGGTGTGCAGCGCGGTGTACGTCGCCCGCTCCACATCGGACGCGAACCCTCTGCGGGTGCGCGCCAGGATCACCAGTACGGCTCCGAGCACCAACAGAAGACCGACGGCCAGCACCACCAGCACGACGGAGAACTTCAACTCTGGCACGGGAGCCATAGTCCGCGTCATACCGCCGGGTGGCAACGCGGCGTGGCGGGGCACGCACCGGGAACCTAGAACCGATCACTCCTGTGGGTGGGACGGGCCGCATCGAGGCGAACCACCCGGCACGGATCCGGCGGGTCCAATTCGGTCGCCAGCAAGGTCTGCGCGACACCGGGCCAGACCACGCCCGCGGTGACCCAGCCCGCAGCGGCGTCGGGCGAGTACCCGGCCTCGATCCACTGGGCGGCCAGCAGCATCGGGTGCATCAGCCCCTCGTCGATCAGGTCGGCGAGCATCCGGGCCAGCCGTGCCACCTCGGGTTCCGGGGTGACGTAGCCGATCAGCCTGCGGATCCGAGTCCGAGGGGGTCGGGGTGCCGAATCGGCCGGGTCCTCCTCGAACAGCAGCAGATCCCGTTCGGCGAGCAACTCGGCGGTCTGGGCTTCGGGGATGGGCAGCTCGGTCGGGATCCCGGAGCAGATCCAGTCGACCACCGGGCCGGCCGGCGTCCCGTGGTCCACCATGCTGTCCACCGATCTGAGCTCCACCGTCCAGGTCGCCCCCACCGAACAGCACCATGCGGCGACGAGCAGGCGCTCGGACGAGGTGACCTGGCCAGGTGGCGGTCGGACGGGACAGGGGGGTGACGCGAACAGGACCACGTGGTCAGCAAACCCGTACGAGCCAGGGCCTGCCACCACCAGTTGCACCTTTATCGATTCGTTATCACCCTTTTGCCCGGATGACCCCCACGATTGACGTAGCCTGCACCCCCGCGATCCCACTCAGCGCGGTCCCACTCAGGACAGTCACCACTCAACGGAGTAGCCGGGAGAGCCTGCGGTCGGCCAGCGGTTTGCCCCCGGTCTGGCAGGTCGGGCAGTACTGGAACGCCCGGTCGGTGAAGGAGACCTCGCGGACGGTGTCGCCGCACACCGGGCACGGCAGGCCGGCCCGGGCGTGCACGGCGAGCCCGGCCCGTTTCTCTCCCTTGAGCCGCGCGGCGTCCTGGCCGACCGAACGCGCCACCGCGTCGTGCAGTACCCGCTGCAGCGCCTCGTGCAGCCGGTCCATCGCCTCGTCGGGCAGCCGCCCCGCGGTGCCGTACGGCGAAAGGCGGGCGGCGTGCAGCACCTCGTCGGAGTACGCGTTACCGATCCCGGCGATCAGGGTCTGATCGGTCAGCGCGGTCTTGAGCCGCTCGGTGCGCCCGTGCAACACCTCGGCCAGCCCGTCGCGGGTCAGGTCCAGCGCGTCCGGTCCGAGCCGGGCGATACCCGGCACCTCGGACACGGCGGCCGCGTCATCGACGATGTACACCGCGAGCCGCTTCTGGGTTCCCGCCTCGGTGAGGTCGAAGCCCGGGTGAGCTCCGCCGCCCCCCGCGAGGTGGACGCGCAGCGCGATCGGGCCTTTCCCGGGCCGCAGCGGGGCCGGGGCCAGCGCGTCCGACCAGCGCAGCCAGCCGGCCCGGGACAGGTGCGTCACCAGGGAAGGCCCTTCGGTGTGCACCGCGAGGAACTTGCCGTACCTGCCTGCCGCGGTCACGGTCAGCCCGTGCAGCGCGGTCACCGGCGGCCGCACGGTCTTGAGCACCTGCAGGGACGCGACGTCGACGCGGGTCACGGTCCGTCCTACGGCGTGCTCGCGCAGGTGGTGCGCCAGCGCTTCGACCTCGGGCAGTTCGGGCATGTCTCCAGTGTGCGCCGTTTTCCGATCAGTAGACCGGTTGCAGCGGGCCGTGTCCGTCGTCCGGCACCGCGTGCCGGGCCAGATGCCGGGCGACCCGGGTAGTTTCATGCCGGGAGGCCATCATGCCGCGCACGGTTCCCACCCAGTGCTCCCCGGAGGTCTCGAGCGGCTCGTGGGTGGCCGCCACGATGGTCCAGGGGCGGGCCAGCGCCCACTGCGTGGGCAAGACCATCAACACCCCGAGGAACACCCAGATCAGCCAGCCGGGGATGTAGACGCCCGCCGGTGTCCAGAACACGATGAGGAGCAGCATCATGATGACGAGCACCAGCATCACGATGCCGGAGATCCCGCCGGCCGCCATGTCGTGCTCGAACTCCCGGGCATTGGCGGGTTTCGCCCAGTTGATCTCGCGCCGGACGGTCCAGGTTCGACCGTCCGCGGCACGCACCTCCCGCGTCATGCCGGCCTCCTGGCGCCTCACCTTGAGTGAACCCGACCAGGGTAACGCCCAGCATGATCCGGTCCACAGGTTGACATCCCGATGACCACTGACCGACCCGCTTTCACCCGCCGCAGCGAGGACTTCACCTGTCTGCGTTGCGGGACGCTGGTACGAGGAACCGGCTACACCAACCATTGCCCGCGGTGCCTGTGCTCACGGCACGTCGACATCAACCCGGGCGATCGGGCCGCGTCGTGCCGAGGGGCGATGGAGCCGATCGGGGCGTTGTCCGAGCGCGACGGGATCGTGCTGGTACACCGGTGCGTGGTCTGCGGGTACACCCGCCGCAATCGCAGCGCCACCGATGACGACCACGACGCGGTGCTCGCCTTGTTCGGCCGCCCGGTACCCGACCCGCTTTAGGGCACCCTTCGGCCGGCATCGGGGGCCGGAGCCGCAGCATTCCTCGGCGGCGCGGCTCGCGGCGCACTCGGCTCCTACACCGCGATCTGGCTCGGCGCTGGAGTGCTCTGCGCGATCGCGGTGCCGATGTCGCTGACGATCAAGCGACCTTCTCCCAGCCCCATTGCTACCGTCTGAACGTCGACCGCGTGAACTGCTGGGCGAGCAGGTCCTGGGCGGGCGCGAGCCGGTTCTGCTGCTCACTCCCGGCACCGTGCACGCGGACCCTCCACGCCCTGCCGTGAGGACTCTATCCTGGGCCGATGTGCCGGAGTATCAAGACGCTGCGGGAACCGTACGAGACGGACGTGTCCGACGCCGACGTCCGGGCGGCAGCATTGCAGTACGTCCGGAAGGTTTCCGGATTTCGTGCTCCCGCCGCCCGCAACGCGGAGCCCTTCGACCGGGCGGTCGACGCGATCGCAGCCGCCACCCGCGATTTGCTGGACCAGCTGGTCGTACGCGGCGGCGGCCGGTGATCGCCTGCGGGGACCGGCCCTCCTGCCGAGGACAACCGGAGAAGCCCGCAGGCAGGCGGGCTTCTCCGGTGTCGGGAGTGTCAGCACTTCTTGCCGCTGTTGATGCAGTTCACCGCCGTTTTCATCAACTGATCGGGCATGATGTTCATGAAATCGGCGTGGTCGGTCTTCGGATTGTGTCGCTGGTCAGGAAAGGTGTCCACGGCGAACGCCTTGCCGTTCGGGCGGTCGTAGGTCAGCGCCATCCGCAGTTGCGGGACCGCCACGAAGCCATTGCCGCACGCTCCGTTCTTCTTCGGGAAGACGACGTGGGTGCGGTGATCCGCGGAGTCCAGGTTCTGACCGTCCCAGCAGCTGGGGAAGTCCAGGATACGCTTCAACTGGCTGCCCTGTGGACACAGCGGGTACTTCGCGGTGGTGCGGTCCTCGAAGCCGGTGCAGGTCCACGCCGCTTTCGCGTTGGCGTTCCCGTTGGTCACCGCCTTGGCGTCACCGGTGATGACCGACAGATTCTGCGGCATCGCGGTCACCGGACTGGTCGGATTACCCCGGAACTGTAGATTGACCGACGACTCCTGAAGGATCTGGCCGAAGTTTCCGTCCAGGCCGCCACCGTCCTTGTTCGCGTCTCCTCCCTGCCCGTTGGTATTACGCAACACTGGCCAGAAATAGGCCGACTTGTCGCCGTTCGCGCAGGTGGTACCGGCAGCGTCGAGACTGTCATTGGTGGAGAATGCATTCGTGGACAGGTTTCCGACATAGTTGTGCACATGCTGGGCTCCGTTTACTTTTCCAGGGGTCACCATGAAGTTATCCGAATTACGGTGACCATTTTGATTCGTGCCGCAGGCACTGGTGAAGCTTCCGGTTGAAGCGTTCTTCCTCGACTTGGGATCGTTGACGTTCGCCTTCACCTGCTGGATGTTGACGAAGTCATTCTTGGCCGGCCCTCCGGCCTGGTCACGGCCGGGAAACTCCACGCCTGCGGCCTGCTGATCTCCCTGGTTTCGCACCTGGTCGGAGCCGTCTGCGAAAGCGTTGCCGGTGGCCACCAGAATCCCGCCGACCGTCAGTACAGCTGCGGCCAAGGCCAGCAGTCGCACCGGGGCGGGCACCCTGTGCTTTCCACGTGTCATCGTCAATCTCATTCCGTCAGTGTTTTGGCAGGGTTTTGGCAGGTGAATGGCGTCTCCCAGGGCGGATGCCTCACCATCGCTGGGCGGCATGCCGTGGTCGAGCGGCGAAATCACCGGCGGCATGCATGGCCCGTCGCGACCGAGGCTGCGCCCGGGACCGGGAACGGGGCTGGGGCATGGCCTGAGCCTGGGTCTGGAAACCGGGCTGGGTCTCGAAACCGGGCTGGGTCTCGAAACCGGGCTGGACCTGCGCCTGGGCTGGGAACTGGGCAGAGGTCAACGCCTGGGTCTGGGGCTCGGGATGCGTCTGCTTCTGGGTGTGGGACCGGGCTCGGCTCGGCGGATCGGACTGGGGCTGAAGCCGAGGCTGGGTCTGGGCCTGAAACCGGGCCTCCGGCCGGGGCCGGCGAGGGACCTGAGGCTGGAACCGGGGCGCACGCTTGGGCCGTTTCGGGACCTGCCTGCCCCGCCTACCGACGCCCAGCAGCCAGAGCAGGCCGCCGATCGCCAGGAGTGACGCGACGAAGACCAGGGTGGCGCCGCCGTACTGGCTCGGCCCTCCGGTGGAGGTGGCCTGGGCCACCTGGCTGATCTGCGGCTGGCCGGCCGGTGGGGATGCGGTGGCAGCCGGGGCCGGGGAGGTCGAACCGCTGGGGATCGGCGGCGGGGGCAACGCCGAGAAGTCAACCAGTCCGGTGCTCTCCAGGTACTCCTCGTGCCGAGTGACGAACTGCGCGGCAGTGGTGGCGAACGAACGGATCAGATCGTTGCGGGTGCCGGAGCGCACCTGCGCCAGGACCGGGAGCACCTGGCCGTGCGCGGCGCGCAGACGCTGCACGAACGTGCGGTCGAAGTCCGAGCCCGACTTGCCTGAGATCTCGGTCATCCAGCCCTGCTGTTGTGCACTGGGCTGGCTGGGCAACGGCACGCCGAGCTTCTCGGCGGTCCCGCGGACCTGATCGTCGAGATCGCCGTGCTCGGCCGAGATGAGCCTGCCCACTTCCCGCACCCGCGGGCTGCTCCCCTGCTGCTGGGCCAGTTGCCCCATGGGCATCTCCCAAAGACCGGCCTGCCGAACCTTGGTCAACATGATCCGGTCGGCGGGTCCGAGCGGGCCCGCTGCTGTCTGTGTCCAGCTGTTTTGAGTGGTTCCGGAGGCAACCTGCCTGGTGTTCCAGTACTGGAACACGGCGATCACCAGGGCGGCAATCACGGCGAGGACGACAGTCCATTGGACGAAGCGTGGAATCGGGGGGCGCACGCGCTGAACCTTTCTGAATCGCGGGTCAGACGAGGTCGAACTGCTCGGTGTGGATCCGGGGATGCGGGACGTCCAGGGCATCAAGTGCCGTCAGTACGTCGGTGACCATCGCGGGTGGCCCGCAGATGAAGTAGTCGAGCTGGTTGCGCCGGAACGGACCCGGAAGCAGGCCGCCGAGCAGTTCCTCGTTCACGGAGCCGGTTGCGCCGGCCCAGCCCTGCGGAGGACGGCGGAGCAGCTCCACCACGGTGAGATCCAGTTGTTCCCGGAGCCGGGCGATCTCGCTGCGGAAGAGCAGGTCGTCGGTGCTCCGGGCCACCACGATCAGCCGGTGCGGGCGCTGATCACGCCGATGGGCCAGCGTCCGGAGCATGCTCATCATCGGGGTGATCCCGACCCCGCCTGCCACGAGGACCAGCCCGGTGGTCCGGGCGAGGTCGACGGTGAAGGCACCGTGCGGACCGTCCACCCACACCGGACTTCCCGGCTGCAACTGGCGGATCTCGTGGGTGAAGTCGCCGGTGTGCCGGATGGTGAACTCGGTCCACACCCCCAGGTGGGCACTGGAGGCAATGGTGAAGGGGTGCTCCTGTGCAGTGATCGACGGTTCCAGGCGCAGCCAGGCGAACTGGCCCGCGGCGAACTCCAGACTCCGATAGCCCTGCCGATGCCTGGGCCTGCGGGGCTCGATGACCAGGGTGCTCACACTGTCGGTCTCGGGCCGGACCTCCCGGACCACGTATTCGCTACGGGCGCCGAGGAGCGGGCGCCACACCCACCGGTAGGCCAGCACGCCGAGCACGGCGACCGCGAGGGCGATGAACCACCCGCGCATCACGACATCCCGCACCAGGTGGTTCAACAACCAGATGTGCAGCCCGGTGAGCACGAGCGCGGAGCCGGCCAGCGTCACGTGTACCCAGCGCCACACCTCGTAGCGGTGCTTCAGGTGCCTGCGCAGCAGGGTCAGCCCGATCAGCGCCCCGAGTGCCACGGTGGCGCCGGTGGCCGCCCTGGCCCGGTTCGGTGCCACGTCGATGTTGAGCAGTGCCGCATTGGACGGGTTCGCCACGACCACCAGGGCGACATGCACGACCACGAGCAACGTGGCGATCAGGCCGACGTAGCGGTGGATGTGGATGACCTGCTCGATACCGAAGGTGCGGGTCAGCGAACGCAGCCGCGACGGCAGCACCACGGCGCAGACCAGCGCGGAGGTTGCCAGCACCCCCACCCCGACGGAGAGCTCGGACGGCATCGAGGAGCCGTCACCGGTTCGCAGCCCGAGTAGCAGCGGCGCGAGGAGTACGGCGACGAATGTCGTCGCCCAGAGCGTTCGTGCCAGGACGCGTTGCATGCGGGGAACCGTAGGGAGGCGGCGGCACTCGGCTGGTCGAACCTGAGAGCGTTACCAGCTCGTTGTCGCCAGTCTGGACGTGCGGCGCGACGAGCGTGCAACAGCTAGTGCTGATGGCGAATTGTTTGGTCCGAATGCGCCGTAACGCGCTCAGCAGTATGACCGGCCCATTCGGCCGCATGGGTCGTCCTGCCGTTCGCAGATTGTCCTGAGCCGCACGGCGCGTAACCCTGGTCACTGATGAAGCCCGATCAGCGCCCGACGGTCACCCGTCACCCAGTACTGCTCGTGGTGCCGCTGCACCACACAACGAGCCGGATGCTGCAGGCGGTACGGGCATCGGGATTCGAGACCCGGATCCTGGACACCGTCCCGGACGTGATGGCCGCGGTGCGCACGGGGACCCTCGCCGCGATGGTGCTCGATGTCGCGCTCACCGGGCTGGACCCGGCCACGTTGCTCAAGGAGCTGCGCAGTGTGGCTCCGCAGCTGCCGGTCATCGCCCTGACCTCACGCGAGCAGCGGGAGCAGACCGTTTCGCTGTTGCGAAGTACCCAGGACGACTACCTGACCACCCCGTTCCCGGTCGAGGAACTGGTCAGCAGGCTCCGGCTGCGGATCCAGACCCGGCTGCCCGCCGACCGGACCGTGCTCCGGGTGGGTGTGATCACCATCGACACCGCCCTGCGGCTGGTCAGCATAGCCGGACAGCTGATCACACTGTCGCCCACCGAGTACGCGATGCTGGTTGCGCTGGCCGGCGACCCGGGCCTGCCGGTCTCGCAGAGCCACCTGGCCACCGCGGTCTGGGGGCAGCCGAGGTCGTCCAACCTGGTGGAGGTCTACATCGGTTATCTGCGGCGCAAGCTGGGAGCCGACCGGATTCGCACCGTCCGCGGCGCCGGTTACGTCCTCGAAGGCTGAGTGGCGTGGGGTGCGGCCAGCAAGAGTCGGGTCCAGGCGTCGATCAGCCAGCTGGTGAACCGTGCCGGGGTCCAGCCTCGCTCGTGGACGAGCAGCACCCAGTACTCAGCCGCGTTCATGCTCCAGACGATGTCGGCGACCTCATCGTCGGACAGGTCGTCCCTCAGCTCCCCGGTGCGGCGCAGGTCGGCGGCGAACGCACGCATGTTCTTGGCCCGCCGCTGGGAGATCTCCTCCCACAGTGCGGCGCAGTCGGGATCGGAGGCGGCCGCGTCGCGCAAGGTCAGGAACACCGGCGCCACCCGCTGCTGCAACTCCGCGATCGCGTAGGCGTACACCGTGATCTTCTCCCCGGCCGTGCGTGCCGCCCGGATCCGGAGGATGTAGTCACGTTGCTCGGCCGAGGCCGGCTGGTCGGCACCCGGATCGCCGGTACCCGACAGTGCGGTTTCCAGCAGCTCCCGCAGCAGCGCAGGCTTGCGTCCCACCGTGGCGTAGACGGTGTCCACCGCCACCCGAGCCCGCGCGGCGACAGCGGCGACGGTCGTGGCCGCGTAGCCCGCGCCCACGAACAGCTCCCATGCGGCCGCCAGCACGGCCTGACGGGTGGCCGCCGCCTGCTCCGCCCGCCGCGGTGAGTGATAGCCGCGCTTGCCCCTGACCTGCTCGTTCATCGAACCTAATCAACGAGTATTCATCCGAAGTGGTTCGGGTGAATACTTTTCTGCTGGTCATCACCTTGCGTGGGTGAGCAGGTGTGCCCGGCGCTGCCGGAGTCTGGTTGTCATGGTCCCGCAGAAAACGCGGCGATACGAGGATGCGCCGCCCGCGGCGCGGCGCAGGCTGGTGGTGATCTCACTGGTGCGCTCCGAGCTGACGGTGGCCGTCCTGGTGACGCTCTACTACCTGGTGCCGGTCAACCGGTTGCACGACACGGAGGCGACCGCGGGGCTACTGGCCGGGCTGGTGGGCTTCGCCGCCATCATCACCTGGGAGGTCAGGGCGATAGCCCGCTCCACGGCGCCCCGATTGCGTGCGATCCAGACTCTGGCCGTTGGCGTGCCACTGCTGCTGCTGCTCTTCGCCTTGACCTACGTCGTCCTGGCCATGAACCAGGCGGTGAGCTTCAGCGAGCCACTGAGCCGCACCGACGCCCTGTACTTCACGGTGACGGTGTTCAGCACCGTCGGCTTCGGCGACATCACGCCCAGGACCGAGACCGCGAGGGTCATCGTCACGACACAGATGGTCGTCGATCTGATCGCGGTCGGGATCATCGCCAAGGTCATCTTCGGTGCCGTGCAGGTTTCAGTTCAGCGACGACATGGCAACGCGACGGATACCGAGGCACGCTGATCCCGCGAGACAATGGCAACACTGCGGCACCTCCACCTCACAGTTCTCGCGCGCCTCACGCACAACATACAATCACATCCGTCAGGACTACTTGACGAATGTCTCATTTTCGTGGACTCTTGTTACTCAAAGTGCGACGGACTATGGTTCGGTCACCCGGACCGGTTACTCCCCGCCCCCCTAATACCGGCCTCGGGAGCAAGGAGTGGCGGTCGGGACTTGCGGTTATCCCCCCCAACCCCAGTCCCGGCCCCACCACCTCGTACCTCGGCGAGCTCTTCGTCCCCCAGCCTCGGTCCCGGCCCCGCCGGTGGTTAGCTTCGAGAATCACCACCGCGCGGAGGTACTCGGCCGCAAGGACACCGTGGGGGATGCGTGCCGGTTGATCAGGCCCGAAACGGCCGGCGCCCAGCGGACCACCGCAGCGCGGCCGGTCGCTGGTTGCTCCACGGCCTGAAGGAGCGGTCGAGACAGCATCCCGGTCCGCACGTCCAGCCACCTCCGGAGCACCGGCACCCGTGGTGGAAAGTCATGTGCCTGACCGGTGTGGACTACTTCTCCACGCTGGGATACCAGCCGGCCATCGCCGCGCTGGCCGCCGGGGTGCTCTCTCCCGTCGCCACGCTGGTGCTCGTGCTGGTCACCCTCGGGGGTGCCCTGCCCGTCTACCGCCGGGTCGCCGTGGAGAGCCCGCACGGCGAGGGATCGATCGCCATGCTGGCGCGGCTGCTTTCCTGGTGGCGGGGCAAGTTGATCGTGCTGGTCGTACTGGGGTTCGCCGCGACCGACTTCATGATCACGATGACGTTGTCCACCGCCGACGCCACCGCACACCTGCTGCAGAACCCGTTCGCACCGCGCGTGCTGCTCGGGCACGACGTCGGGGTCACCCTGGTGCTGCTGGCACTGCTCGGCGGCGTCTTCCTGATCGGCTTCCGGGAGGCCATCGGCATCGCGGTGGTGCTCGTCGCGACCTACCTGGCGCTCAACGTCGTCGTGATACTGGGCGGTATGGCCCGGATCGCCACCCACCCCGGGCTGGTGACCGGCTGGACTCAGCTACTGGCATCCAGGTACCCGGATCCGGTGATGATCGTCGCCGTCGCGCTGCTGGTCTTTCCCAAGCTGGCGCTGGGACTGTCCGGGTTCGAGACCGGTGTCGCCGTCATGCCGCTGATCAAGGGCGATGGCGGGGACACCGATGCCAGGGACACCGAGGAACGACCGGCCGGTCGGATCCGCGGGGCCCATGCACTGCTCACCACCGCCGCCGTGATCATGAGCGTGTTCCTGATCACCAGTAGCGTCGTGACGACCCTGCTGATCCCGGCACCGGCGTTCGCCCCCGGCGGGCAAGCCAACGGACGTGCGCTGGCCTACCTGGCCCATGCGTACCTCGGCGCCGGCTTCGGCACCCTCTACGACCTCAGCACCATCACGATCCTGTGGTTCGCCGGCGCCTCGGCGATGGCGGGGCTGCTCAATCTGGTCCCCCGTTACCTACCCCGATATGGAATGGCGCCGCACTGGGCGCAAGCCGTCCGCCCACTCGTCCTGGTCTTCATCCTCATCGCGTTCGTGATCACCGTCATCTTCCACGCCAACGTGGACGCGCAGGGTGGCGCGTACGCCACCGGGGTGCTGGTGCTGATCACCTCCGCAGCCGTGGCGGTGACCCTCTCGGCATGGCGTGGCGGCCGACGCCGCTCCGGCACGGTCTACGGGCTGATCGCGATCGTCTTCGGCTACACCACGATCACCAACGTCATCGAGCGTCCCGAGGGCGTGAAGATCGCCAGCTGCTTCATCGTGGGCATCGTCGCCGTGTCGTTCCTCTCGCGGTTCGTGCGGGCCTTCGAACTGCGGGTGACCGGGGTGCATCTCGATGAGACCACCGAACGGTTCATCCGGGAACTGGCGCCCGGTCCCATCAAGATCATCTCTAATGAGCCGGACGAACGTGACGAGGCCGAATATCGCCAGAAGCTGGCCAGGGTGGCCGCCGACCACCACCTCCCGGATCCGCACCGGATCCTCTTCCTTGAAGTGACCGTCACCGATCCCTCGGACTTCGAGACCGATCTGCACGTGACCGGTGAGGACCTGCACGGTTACCGGGTACTGCGCACCGCCCATCCCTCCGTGCCCAACGCCATCGCCGCTCTCCTGCTGCACCTGCGCGACCGGACCGGCAGGCCGCCGCACATCTACTTCGACTGGTCCGAGGGCCATCCGCTGGTGAACCTGCTCCGCTACCTGTTCTTCGGCGAGGGCGAAGTGGCCCAGGTGACCCGGGAGATCCTGCGTGAGGCCGAACCCGATCCCGATCAGCGACCCGTCGTCCACGTCGGCTGACCGGCATCCCACCTGGGCTCACACCCGCCTGCCGATGGCCGCACCCGGCACGGGTTTACCGGCTCGGCGGGCGTGGTAACCCTCGACGTGAGAGACATGGGAACCCCGCAACCACGCACCGACCAGACGCCGGCAGCATCCAGCGACGCGTACTGGGTCGACGGCAATGCCGCAGAGCCGGTGCTCCTGGTGGACCAAGCGGCCGACGCGATCAGCGAAGCGCTCCATCACGTGCGGTCCGGATCGACGCTCGACGATCGAGACCTGGCAGCCGCTGGGATCGCCCTGCGGGACCTGCTGGGCGGACTGGGCCAGTTGGCGGATCTGCTGGCCACCTCGGTGTACAAGTACACCGCCGCCGACCCGCTCGAAGTCGGACGGATCGAGGATCGGTTGGAGACACTGCGAGCGGCCACCCGGCACGCCCAGCACGCGGCGGAAGGCCTGCAGCAGTGCGGCGCGGCGCTCGGTCCGGCAGTTGACGACCGGGCTTAACCGGGAGGTGGTCGTGATGAGCGAGCAGGCCGTTGCGCAGCACTATTCGCATGGTGCGCTGGAACAACAGATTCTCGACGCACTCCGGATGACCGGGGCGGATCCGGACCACCTTGATCCCGACCAGTTGGCGCCGGTCGACGAGTTTCACACCGGTGGCCGGCCCGCCACCGTCGAGTTGGCCGGCCAGCTCGACCTTCGCCCCGGACTGCGGGTGCTCGACGTCGGCAGCGGGCTGGGCGGCACGGCCCGGTATCTGGCGCGCCGGCACGGTGTGGAGGTGACCGGAATCGACCTGACCTCGGAGTACGTGCAGGTCGCGGAATCGCTCACCCACCGGGTCGGGCTCGCTGACCTCATCCGGTTCCGCCAGGGCAGCGCGACTGATCTGCCGTTTCCCGATGGCTCGTTCGACCGCGTGTGTCTGCTGCACGTCGGGATGAACATCGCCGACAAGGCCACCCTGGTCACCGAGATCCGCAGAATGTTGGTGCCCGGAGGCATCTTCGGCCTCTATGACGTCATGCGCACCGGGTCGGGCGACGTCACCTACCCGGTCCCGTGGGCCGGCACTTCCGCGACAAGTTTTCTCGCCGGATCGGACCGGTACCGGGAATTGCTCACGACGTCCGGACTACCGGTGCTGGCGGTACGGGATAGGCGTTATTTCGCACTCGAATTCTTCCGGAAGTTTCGCGCCCAGGTAGAGAAGAATGGCCCTTCGGCGCTTGGTCTGCACATTCTCATGGGCTCTGACGCAGCGGCGAAGGTCGCGAACATGATCGACAATCTCGCACGTGCCGTGCTGGCGCCGACCGAGATGATCTGCGTCGCGGGCTCCGCTGGATCTTGAGCCGGTTCACGGCAGGTAGCGGGGCGGCTTTCGAAAGTGCGCATGGGCGGCTTGCTTGGATACTCCCAGCGCTTCTCCGATTTGACTCCAACTCGCACCGGCGTTCCGGGCGACGGCGACCACCTCCGCCAGATGGCCATCGACGACCTTCGCGAGGGTGGCGACGCCGTGCAGGGTTCCGAGTGCAAGATTGAGCGGTGGCGAACAGCCGAGCGACCCGTAAAATGAAACAGTACGACGGCGCATTTCAATGACCTGGACCACCTTGGCGGTGGACTCCATATGTGATTGGAGTACGTCATTGACCCGCTCCAACCCATGATGACTAATCGTACTCATCACAATACCCTCACGATCGAGAATGGTTACGCTATGTGGTGTCACGAACAAGCTGAACACCCTCGAATCGACACGTTAGTAGGATGACCGCGAGATCAAGTTACTTATGCGTAAACGCCTGATGGCGGGCTGGTATTCTGCTCACTGCGGGCGTTCGCGGCATTGCGTACAGCCATTTATCGTGGCCCCGCGGCCGCGCAGTCTCATCCTTGATGATCGAGATGTGGAGACTGCTCCTCGGCACGGGCGGGCAGCCGTCGGTACCTCCGATGCCGCGCAGCGAGGGTGGCGCGACCTCGATCAAGGCGTGGCCGCCGGGAGGAGCGTGCCGGTTCGGCCTGCGCACTGGGCTCTGGTTCCTGTGCCGGAGCACGGACGTGAGCGGGGGCGGGGCGCCGGAACGGATCCCTGGCCCGCATCCACAGCCGGGCGGGCTCCTCGACGAAGCGCCAGACCAGGTGTGCGGCCACCAGGGGAAGGAGCAGCACGTGCGGGGTGAGGAACGCGGCGAGCGCCGAACCCGGGGCGAGTGCCGGGATGTCGGCCATCGCGGTCCAGTAGAACTCGAAGATCGGAATATGGACCAGGTAGAGGCTGTAGGAGATCCGCCCGCCGTGCACCGCCCACGGGTGGGACAGCACCGCGGCCGGACCCCGGTCGCTCAGGGCGAGCGCACCGATGAGGACGGGGAACGCGAAGACGGCCAGGCCCCGTACCCCGTTGCGGTCCAGGCCGACGCCGATCGCCGACGACCAGGCGAGGACGACGGCGATCTCGACCAACGCCCCGGCCGCGACCGCGCCGGCGATCCGCGAGACGCGAGGGTCACGGGGGATCCGCCGGACGGCCAGCCAGACGAAGACGCCGCTGGTGAACCCGCCCACGATTCGCATCGCCCACATGAACGGTGGATCGGCGGGTTGCGCGGCGATCCAGAGCTGAGGGAGCAGGGGGATCAGGGCGAGTGCGGCGAGCACCGGCGGGCGGGCGTCCCTGAGTCGCCAGGCGATCAGGATCAGCACCGGGCAGGCCAGGTAGGCGAGCCATTCCGCGCTGATCGACCAGGAGGGCCCGCTGAACGAGGCGCCGTGCACCACCGGCCGGTTCCACAGCTGCACCATCAGCAACTGGGCCACCCAGCTGCGCGCGCCGAGACTGGGCTGCAGCACCTGTGCGGTGATGATGCCGTCCTTGTCGACCTGCGCGCGAACCAGCAGCCAGGCCCCGAAACCGACGGTGACCAGCGCGTAGACCGGCCAGATCCGGCTGAGCCTGGCCCACAGGAACGATCCCGCCGCACGGGGGCGCAGCCCCGGCCCCAGTGTCGCGGCGTAGACGTGTGCGATGACGAAGCCGGAAAGCACGAAGAAGAGGTCGACCCCGAGCGCGCCCGACTGGATCACTGGCTGAAACGGCTCCAGGATCCGGGCGTAGGTCTCACCCCGGGTGAACTGGAAGTGGTAGGCCACCACGCTCAGTGCCGCGAAGAGCCTGAGCCCGGTCAGCGCCCGGATCTCGCCCCTCGTGGAGTCCAGGGGCGTGCCGGGGAGCGGCGCTTCGGATGGACCGGCATTGGCCGGCGCCGGGGCGGGTGCGTTCAGGAGCCGGACACCCACTTCCGGCCGGTGGGCGCACGGCCATCGGTGAAAGGGCCGGAAGCGGCGGCAACCGGGTCGTACCCGCTGGCACTCACGGCGGTTGAGGGTAACGATATGGCACTCGGGCGCGGACAGTGGCCCGCGCTTCGCGCGGGTCGCGCGGGTCGCGCGGGTCGCAACGCCAGTGAACCCAGTGCCCGGTGCCGATCGCACAGCGTGCGCACATTCCGGAGCCGGTCACGACGACGGCGGCTGGTGCCCTTATCGTCCGGGTCTGTGAACGGAGGACATGCCGCATGAGCATCAGCAACCCCAGCGCGGACGTGACGTCGGCGGAGCCGGCCACGGCGAGCATCGCGGACGAGGCGGACTTTCCGGCGGTCGGACCGAGCGTCGAGCGCCTGGTGGCCCAGCGGGTGTTGTTCGCCGCACCGTTTCACCAGGTGCCCGACGACCTCTACAGCACGGTCGAAGGGGGCAACGCCGCCAGGCAACGGCAGGCGGTCGCCCTCGAGCCGTTCAGCCGGGTGTCGACCAACACCTACTTCGGCCGTTTCCCGGCCAGCTACTGGCAGCGGTGGACGACCGCTACCGAGGTGCGACTGGAGGTGGTGGTGTCCGGCTCCGGGCAGCTCTCGATCTCCGCGTCGGACCGGTACGGAACGCCGAGGGTGGTGGCCGCGACCGAGGTGCCCCGCCGTGGCAGCGGCACCGCGACCGAACAGCAGGTGACGCTCACCACGAAGATCGACAGGTTCGTCGACGGCGGTGCGCTCTGGCTCGAACTGGACACCCAGGAACGCGGCATGACCGTGCGGGAGGTGCGCTGGTCGGTCACCGCACCCCGTCGGCTTCGGCCCACCGCCGTCGTCGTCTGCACGTACAACCGTCCGGACGACTGCCTGAACACGCTGGAGGTCCTCGGCGGCGACGACTGCGCCATGCAGATGGTCGAGGCGGTGTACGTGATCGACCAGGGCACCGACACGCTCGAGTCACGCGACCGCTTCACCCACGTCCAGGAGACCCTCGGCCCCAAGCTGCACTACCGCAGGCAGCCGAACCTGGGCGGCGCGGGCGGCTTCACCCGCGGCCTGTACGAGGTCGCCGACGTGCAGCACGCCGATCACGCCAACGTGCTGTTCATGGACGACGACATCCTGCTGGAGCCCGACACCGTCATCCGCATGACGGCGTTCGCGAATCGCGCCACCGAGCCGGTCCTGGTCGGCGCTCAGATGCTCTACCTGCTGCACCCCAAACTGGTGTACAGCTGGGCGCAGACCACGAACCTGCCCGCACTGGCCGCGGGCGTTCCGGTGCCCTCCGACGTGCTCTGCGTGGACGCCACCAGGCACCGGCAGGACGTGCGGGTGGATGCGGGCTACAACGCCTGGTGGTCCTGCCTGATCCCGTCGGAGATCGTGGCCGACGCGGGCTATCCGCTTCCGCTGTTCTTCCAGTGGGACGACGTCGAGTACGGCCTGCGGGCGCGGGCGAAGGGGTATCCGACGGTCACCCTCGCCGGGACCGGCGTCTGGCACGCCGATTTCAACTGGAAGGACGAGGACAACTCGACCAATTACTTCAACCACCGCAACGCGCTGATCGTCAATGCCCTGCACGGCGACTTCGACCCGAAGGCCTGCGCCCGGGTGCTCCGGGGCCGGCTGATGCGCCATCTGGTGATGATGCGCTACGGACTGGCCGTCACGATGCTCAAGGCTGTGGAGGACTT
The DNA here is from genome assembly GCA_036494005.1 of Pseudonocardiaceae bacterium. Classification (GTDB taxonomy): domain Bacteria; phylum Actinomycetota; class Actinomycetes; order Mycobacteriales; family Pseudonocardiaceae. Next base: position 19,149 of record DASXOV010000231.1, read on the forward strand.
CCTCGACGGCCCCGAGACGCTGCGGGACGGGGGTGTCGAAGCCATGGCGGCCGTGCAGAAACTGCGCGCGGCATACCCCGAGACGCAGTGCCACCCGGCCAGTGAGGTGCCCGGCATCCCGTCCGCTGCCATGCCGTTGATCCCGGGGGCGCCCGCACCGTCGAGAGTGGGCGCGGTGCTGGTCAAGCGGCTGCTCTGGCAACTGCTGCACCGGACCACCGGTACGGTGGCGCTGTCCGAACTGGACACGCGGTGGTGGTTCGTCTCACGATTTCGCACCGTGGTGGTCACCGACGCCTCACAGCAGGGAGTACACGTGCTCCAGCTGGACCGGGCGGAACTGATCACCATCGGCAAGCGCGCGGTCAGGGTGTTGCGCAGACTGCGGCGGGAGGGTTCGCAGGCCCGGCAGCGCTACCGGGCCGCCATGCCCGAGCTGACCAGCAGGCAGAACTGGCAGCGGCTGTTCGACGGTCACTGACTCCCCGCGATCGCGCCTGCCGATCGCGTCCCACGTCCGTCGGCGAGGGCGTGGCACCCGCCGTACGGCAGGATGGGACGCCATCCGCGAAGGACACAACCGAACATGACCCTGCCGCGCTGCAGGGTTCGACATAAAGAACGGGAGTTGAACGCCGTGCTGGACCGCATGCGCCGTTCGATCAGGGCACGTTTCGTACGGGTCGTCGAGGAAGTCGTCTCCACCCGGCAGGCAGAGTTCGAGAAGGCGCTGAGCAGCGAGATCGATCGCGTGCTCACGGCAGTGCGCGACATGGAGTTCCACTTCCGGCGCGATCTCTTCGCCGCGGGCGAGCAGCAGGCTGCCGCATCGAGCTCACGCTTCGTGCGCGACAAGATGCCGACCGTGCCGACGTTCCACAACCCGGGCCTCACACTGGAATACGCCCTCTCGCTCGCCCCGGCGGACGGGATGGCGCTCGAGTTCGGGGTCTACAGCGGTGGCACGCTCAAGGTGATCGCCGAAACCCGCGATGACAAGCAGGTCTTCGGGTTCGACTCCTTCGAGGGACTGCCCGAGGACTGGCGATCCGGCTTGCCGGCCGGCACCTTCGGGGTCGAGAAACTGCCTGAGGTCCCCGGAGCGGAGCTCGTCGTGGGCTGGTTCGACGACACCCTCGCCGACTTCCTCGCCGGTCACCCAGGTCCGGTGGCTTTCCTGCATCTGGACGCGGACCTGTACTCCTCGACGGTGACCGTCCTCGAGCACGTCGGCCCCCGGCTGGTACCGGGAACCGTGATCCTGTTCGATGAGTACTTCAACTACCCCGGCTGGGAGCAGCACGAGCACCGGGCCTGGGAGGAGTTCGTGGCGAAGTCCGGAATCGAGTTCCGGTACGAGGCGTACACCTCGAACAACGAACAGGTCGTCGTCGTCGTGACCGGACTCGGGGACAAAGCGAGCGAAAACAACGCCTAACGCACCACTCCTGGTATCACCTGCGTGACGGTACGTGTCACCTTCACTACGATGAGCGACAGCGCCGGGGACGAATGCCCGTCGGCAGCGCCCACGCGCCCCACTGACGATCGACGACGAGCAGCGGGATGAGCGGTATTCGGGGGTGCGGTGACGATGATCGTGCCCGATCGGATCATCAGCCATCGTCCGCGACGGCGGTGGCTGATGGGAGCCGCCGTGTTGTTCGTGTTGGCGCTCGTGGCCGGCCTCACGGTTCACCTGCTCGAGCAGGGCGATGCGAGGAATCAGCTGATCGCCGAGGCCACCGCCGACCTCGACGGTTGGCAGGGGGTGAGCTATCGGGGCGTGGTCACCGACACCAACGGTGTGTCCACCGCTGTCACGCTGACCGTCACCCGGGACGGTGCCGCACACGGCACTCTCACCCGCGACTTCGGGGCTCAGGCCGAGATCGCAGTGGACGGCTCAGGTTCGGTGATAAAGGGCAACCGGCAATTCTGGTTGTGGGAAAAGCACGATTTCGCCGATGAGCTCGCCGACACCTGGATCGATAACCCACCCGATGACGCCACCGGCCTGGTTCCGGTCGCCCTGCTGACCCCGTCCTCTCTGTCTCGAGAGGTCTCCACGTCAGCAACCGGGACCTGGACCCAGATCGGAGAACAGACGGTTGCCGGGCAACCCGGCCTGCTGCTGTCCGACGGAACCCGGCAGGCTGTGGTCACTGCCGCCACACCGCACCGGCTATTGTCGATCGCGCTGCCGATCTCGGTACCCAGTCCACCCGCACCTCACGCACATCTCACTCAGGGCGACGAGCCGCGCGCACAACAGCGGCCCACCGCGACGTTCGAGATCACCGAACCGATCGAGAAAGATCGCAACAACACCGTGGGCGCTGTGATCGCGATCAAGAAAGCGATCCGCGAATCGGGACAAAGCGGGCCCAAGCCGCTGAGTGAGCTCACTGCGGTCCCACCGAACGTCGACCGTGCACTGGTGGATCGGCTGGTGAGACGAGGGATCGACACCAAGGACGCCGCCACCGCTGGGCAGTACGGTATGCCGCTTCTCCAGGTCATGGATGCACTGACCAGCGACATTACCGTCGCTACCGACCCAGATGCACCACACAAGGTCAAGGACGCGGCGGTGGTCCTGCACAACGCCGTGCTAAACCACGAGTTCGCCGTCCTGTATCAGCTGGTCACCAGCGGCAAGCTGGATAACCCCGCCGACCTCAAGCGCTTTATGGCGAACATTGACGAGATCGGCAATAAACGGCAACTGGAAGAAGCGGCACGCCGGACCTGGGACGGACACGATCTGGTCGTCGACGGTGACTACACGCCAGTGGGCGCCGGGCAACCTGTGGACGCTCAGCAGCCGACGAACGCCAAGCCACCCTACAAAGCGGACATCCTGGATCTCACGACCAGAGAAGCTACCCAGATAAAGACAGTCACGACTCAGGACACGGCCGAGGTCCAGGGAAACTTCAAGAAAGCCGTCGACCAGCTGAGCGGAATTACGGGTCAACGCCCACCACCCGGATTCACCAGGGTCGTCCAGCTCAACTTCGAGTTCGGCGCAGCCCACGGTATGGGAGTGATGGACCCGAAGGACCTGCTGGAGAAACTGCGCACACTCGATCTGTACGCCGAGTGTTTCGTCGGCCGAACACTCGTGGCCGACAAGATCGTGATCACGAACTTCGCCGGCGCCACCAGTGGCAGCAGCACCACGATCACCCGCTTCGAGCTCGATCCCAAGGACCTCCGACCAGCCCCGAAAGGGGGAGTCGGCGCAGCACCGGCACCACAGCCACCGAAACCACAGCCACCGGCACCCGCGCCTACCCATTCCCCAGACGCCGGCGCGGTGTCCAATTCTCAGCAGAACGCCGGACGCCTCGTCCTGTACCTCGCCATCGCGGTCCTCGGCGGCGTACTCATCGTCGGCAGGGTGTGCCGCTCTCATCGCCGATGACGTGCGCCACTCCGCCAGCCGGAGCCGGCTAGATGAGAGAACTCGTCTCACCCGCTCACGGTGCCGTCTGTGCAGGTCGGGCCTGCGATTGCCGGACGGCTCAGCGCAGCTCGTTGATGCGGATCAGGTTGCCCGCGGGATCGCGGAAGGCGCAGTCGCGAACCCCGTAGGGCTGCTCGGTCGGCTCCTGGACGACCTCGGCGCCGCCGGCCTGCAGCCGCGCGAAGGTGCCGTCGAGGTCCTTGGTGGCGAGGGTGATGATGGCGTAGGTGCCCTTGGCCATCATCTCGGCGATGGTGCGGCGCTCGTCGTCGGTGATGCCGGGGTCAGCGGCCGGCGGGTGCAGGACGATGGATGTGCCGGGCTGGTCGGCGGGGCCGACCGTGACCCAACGCCTCCCGCCGTATCCGACGTCGTTGCGGACCTCGAAACCGAGCGTGTCGCGATAGAAGGTCAGGGAGGCGGCCGGGTCGTCATGCGGGAGGAACGTCGAGTGGATGGTGATGTCCATGACGGTCACGCTAGGTGCGGCTCGGCGACCGGCGCTTCTCGATTCCTGACCGGTCTGGTCACCTGTTTCGCCACGCACGGCGGCATCCCCGCCATCGCACGCGTCGCGTGGCGCCGGTAGGTGCTGGGCGGCACACCGACCAGGTCGGTGAAGCGACTGCTGAAGGTACCCAGCGACGAGCCGCCGACCACGAAACAGACCTCGGTGACGCTGAGATCGCCACGACGCAGCAACGCCATCGCGCGCTCGATACGCCGCGTCATCAGGTAGCCGTACGGCGACTCGCCGTAGGCGAGCCGGAACTCGCGGCTGAAGTGCCCGGCCGACATGTGCGCGCCGCGGGCGAGCGCCTCGACGTCCAGCGGCTGCGCGTACTCCCGGTCGATCCGGTCGCGGACCCGACGCAGCCGCGCGAGGTTGCGTAGGTGCTGCGCCGTGGCGGGTCTGCTGGTCACCTGCGAGATCGTGCCATATCGCAAGGACCAGCGGTCGAGCGCTGACGCGTGAGCCCTGGCCCGGAATCACGCAACGGCAACACAAGTGCTTTGCCGCTGATGGGTTCCATTGCGTGCCTCTTCTCCACCGTCCACGACGCAGTACCGGCCCACTGCCGGTACTTGACGCCGAGGCGGCGAGCGGAGAGACACAAGAGTGACTGTGACCCCCCGATCGTGCGACCGTCAATCCGGCAACGGCCGCAGTACCGAGAACGCAGCGTTACCCCGGTCACAAGACCGTGGGTCTGCGGTTGTCACACATCCGCCCTCCCCCTAAGGGTTACTCAGGCAAACACCCGTACCGCCGAGGCCGCAGTAGCCGCGCGGGTTCTTGGCGTCGGAGAGGTACTGCTGGTGATAGTCCT
>DASXOV010000232.1:0-20799 GCA_036494005.1 Pseudonocardiaceae bacterium
CGGAACCCTCCGTGGAGATGATCTTTGGTTGGACCACCTTCATAGCCGGGGGTTCCGCGTTCTGTGTCGCACCACCCCGGCGTGTCGCGCCAACTCTGCAACGATCACACAGCGCCACGATCCGTTACGCGGAAAGGCTCAGTGGCCCCTCAAGGAACTCCACGCATGCCGCGGCAACGGCCTCCGGCAGTTGTTCGGTGAGTTGGCGTGCCGCGGTACGGGCGACGTGCACCCGGTAGGTCACTCGGGCTGGGTTCCTTGATCGATGAGGGCTCGCACCTGCTGCTCGTCGAGCACATCACCGCGACCGAAGTCAACTTCGCCAGCGGCGATGCGCTCCTGGGCCTGGGTATCGGCCAGCAGCTCCAGGGTCGCCTCGATCGACTCGAGATCCTCTGCGGCGAGCAGCACGACATAGTCCTGGCCGTTGCGGGTGATGTGGACCCGTCGTCGGCCGGTGCCTCGAGTCTGTCGAGTTCTCGCTGGCTGCGGCTGGATTCGCGGTCGATCTGCCGTTGGTCCCGGTCCCGTCGTTGCCGGGCGGTATCGGTGGCCTGACGCTCGCGTTCGTCGGCGAATCGATCCGCTGGATGAGGTCTGGAACGCTCGACGAGGGCTGCGCCGATCTCGGAGAGGGAAGCACGGCGTCGATCTCCCGCTCGATCGCCGCTGCCGGCATCTCGAACTGTTGGGATGTTGCCTCGTCCGACGCGAGGACCTGACCGCCGAAGTGTTTGATCACGGCAACACCCCGGCTCCGTCGTGGCCGAAGCCGATGAGCACGGCGACGACCGCGTCCGCACCGGTGCTGAGCGCCAGTGAGGTCAACAGCAGGTCAGCTGAGGGCCGCGGCGGATACGGGCCGGATCGGACCAGGGCCACCACCAGACCCGGCGCGACGACAGGCTTTTCAGCCTGCGGGGTTGTTGTCCCCATCGGGTGGTTGCCACTTGGCGAGTTGCTCCAGCTCTTCCTCGGCGACCCGGTGCGCCCTGGCGGCATCCTGGTGGAGTTGTGCCGCGTGCTGGAGATACTGGGCTGATTCAGGCCCTCCGCCGCGAGCCATCTGGCGGTAGCTGGCCGCAGCGTGCTCACGGGCTATTGCGACTTCGCCCATCAGTTGGACCACGTTCTGCGCCGTCCGGATGAGATCAGCTCGCAGGGTCGCTGCGGCGGTCAAGACGGTGGCGATGTCGGGGGCATGCTGGTCCGCCATGAGATGACCGTAGGGACGTCAGCGGTGCGCAGGCAATGGATTCGGGTGCCCCGCTGGGGGCATGGACGCGATGCCGGCAACGGCCGCGGGTTCAGGATCGCTTAAACTGATATCACTTTGATAGAGTGGTGTCACCGAAGGGAGTACCGGGATGGGTGCGGACACCGCAGGTGCGGCTGACATCACAAAGACAGCAGGTGTAACAGCCGGACCTCCGTGGCCGCAGGCGGGTATGGAGCGCTCCGCGCCACAGGTGCGGGAACGCAGGGCGCACGGGACGGCCGGCCTGCCGGTGGTGGGGGTGTTGGTGCTGAGCCTGTTCGCCGGAGGCGCCATCGGAAGCTGGGGTATCCGGCGAGCCGCGGACGGCCACGGCGCGTCCGGCGCGGTGCTGGTGGTGGCCGGTGCGCTGCTGGTGGTCGCCGCCTTGGTCGGCGCCGGTGGGCTCGTCACGGTCGCCCCGGGTGAGGCGAGGGTGGTCCAGCTGTTCGGTCGCTACACCGGCACGATCCGGACCGACGGGCTGCGCTGGGTGAACCCGCTGAGCCGGCGGCGCAAGGTGTCGACCAGGATCCGCAACCACGAGACCGCGGTCGCCAAGGTCAACGACGCGGACGGCAACCCGATCCAGATCGCGGCGGTGGTGGTCTGGCAGGTGGCCGACACCGCGCAGGCGGTGTTCGAGGTAGACGACTTCGTGCAGTTCGTGGTGACGCAGACCGAGACCGCGGTGCGGCATATCGCCAACAGCTATCCCTATGACGCGACCAGTGGCCGGACTGGCGAGCTGTCCCTGCGCGACAACGCCGACGAGATCACCGAGAAGCTCTCCGTGGAGGTCGGGGCGAGGGTGCGGGCCGCCGGGGTGCGGATCATCGAGTCCCGAATCACGCATCTGGCCTATGCCCCGGAGATCGCGCAGGCGATGCTGCGGCGCCAGCAGGCCGGTGCGGTGGTCGCCGCTCGGCAGCGCATCGTCGAGGGCGCCGTCGGCATGGTCGAACTCGCGCTGAACCGGCTCGCCGCACACGACGTGGTGGAGCTCGACGAGGAGCGCAAGGCGACCATGGTGAGCAATCTGCTGGTCGTGCTGTGCGGGGACCGGGACGCCCAGCCGGTGCTCAACACCGGCACGCTCTATCAGTGACCGGCCGACATCAGTGACCGGCCGACATCAGTGACCGACCGACATCAGTGACCGACCGACATCAGTGACGGACTGACATCAGTGACGGACCGACGGCGGGCCGGCGAGCGCAAACAGCTCCTGCTCCGGCTGGATCCCGCGGTGCACGACGCGCTGGCCCGCTGGGCGGGAGACGAGCTACGCAGCACGAACGCTCAGATCGAGTTCCTGCTGCGCACCGCACTGGCCCAGGCCGGGCGCCTGCCTCGCCGCGTGGGAGCTATGCGCCGACCGGGACGCCCGCCCCGGTCCTCCGAGGAGGAGCCGGCGCCTGGATCGGGCCGGCCACCTGAGGCGCACGACTAGATTGGCGCAGAGGGTGGGCGCACGGTTGCCCACCTGGAGTGGTCACAGGCATCCTGGCATGCGACAACCAGTGGTCGGGAAGTCGGACAACGTCGGGAAGTCGGACAACGGAGTGGGCTGATGCATGGGTTGGGGATTCCCGGCCAACCGTGTGAGGTGAGGGGTAGATCCGGCGATGACGCCAGCATCTTCGCGCAGGCCGCGTGGCGGCGGGCTATGAAGCGCCGCATCGAACTGATGGAGGCCCGCCTGCGGGCCGAGGACCTGGCCGCCCGGACGGCCATCCTGGTCTCCCAGTCACTTGGCAGGTGCTGGGAAGGGCGAGAGCTGAGCAGAACTCACCGGCGGTCACCGTTGCTCAAGCGGGTGCCGGTGCGCGATGTCGATGATGCCAGCACCGCAAGGGCCTGCACCGCAACGGTGCCGGACCTGGACCGGCGTTCTGCCTGAGACCAGGGTCTCGGGAATGGCGCTGGATCACGGACCGCTGCCGTAGGGGCGGGTCAGTACCTCAAGGTTGTGGCCGTTGGGATCGTCGAAATAGAGCCCGCGTCCGCCGTCGCGAGTGTTGATCTCGCCGGGTTGCTCGTGTTGCGGGTCTGCGTAGTAGGTGAGGTTCAGTGCCTGTAGCCGATCGAATACCTCATCGAACTCGGCCTCGGTGATCAGGAACGCGTAGTGCTGCGGCCGGATGTCACCGTCGGACTCGATGAAGTCGAGGGTGACCCCGTTCGCCAGTGCTACTCCCTCGAATGGCCCCCACGATGCCGGCGGGTCCAAGCCCAGTATCCCGGTCAGAAAGGTCGCCGCGGACTTCTTGTCCCTGGCCGCGACGATGGTGTGATTGAGCTCAACAGCCATGCCGAACCACCCGCTCCTGTGTGTCTACCACCCCAGGGTGGACCCGGATCGGCGGGGACGTCATTGCACTGATCGGGTGATGCGGTGGATACCACACTCCGACGATGGAGCGGCGCGGGGGACGTTCCGGGCTGCCGGATCGGGAGCCACTCGTTCGCTTCAGCCAGTTTCGTGATCAGCGCAGGGTATCTGACGGTCGTCCGGCCGCCCACCAACCGGGTGACGACACCGGGGCAACCTCGTCAACGCTGCGCCAAGTGGGCGGATGACCGCATGTCACACGTGGGGGACAGGCTGGTCACGAACGGCGGATGTCTGGTTCGGAGTGGTGTCGTTCGGTGCAATGACGACCCCAGTGAGTGAAGCGTCCGGCGTATGGTGCATGATCAATCATGTCATTCCGGAGCCCGTGCGGGTGAACACACCGGGTGGCGTGGCGGGTACCCTCAGGTGGCCCCCGCATGTTCTACTCGGTAATCAATAGGCTGCCGGGCCTCGCTCGGCTCCTGAACCATGATCGGAACCCCCGGGGGTTTGCCATGAACGCGCTGACCGTGGTCGCCCAGGCGGAATTGGGCACGAGGAACCTGCGCGAGTGGATGCTGGACAACGTCATCCCGTTGCTGCTGCTGGCGGTCGCGGTACTGCTGCTGTGGCTGGGTGGTGGCAAGGGTGACAACGCAGGCGTGATGCGGCGGGTCGGGGGTGTGATCATCGCGCTGGGGGTCATCGGGCTTGCGGTGTCCGGTGCCGGGGTCAACCTCGGTACCTGGATCGCCGGCCTGTTCAGTGGGTGAGGTCGCCGTGCGAATCCGTACCGATGACGAGGTCTACCGGGTCGACTCGGTCTGGCTCGGTCCGCCGAAGGCGACGTTCCCGTGGCGCACCAGGTACGTGTCCTGGGGCGTGGGCATGGTGATGTTCCTCGTGGTCCTGGGCATCGAGCGCCAGGTGGGGATCGGCTTCGGCTTCTTCTCCACCGCATGGGGACTGCTCATCACCGTCATCCTCACCCGGCTGATCGGTTCCCGGATCACCCATGAACGTCCACTGACCGCCGTGGCGGCGATGTGGACGCGTGAACTCACCACACCCCGGGAGTCGAACGCGAGATCAGGTGGTGCGGCCAGCGCGGGGAAGATCCGCGTGCAGCGCACCCGTCCCCGACCCGGCCGGCGCTCGCAACGCCGCTTCGGCCGGGCCAGGAAGGAGGGCAGAGGTGTTCGGGCTGGGACGTCGGCGCGGACCGGAACCGCATCGCGCGAGCGCGAGTAACGGTCAGCGCTCCTGGGCCGCTGCCCCGGCACCTCGGGGCGGCTCGAACCGGCGCAGCCACAAACTGCCGGGGGAGGCCGTGGCCCCCAGCTACACCCCGTCCATCGCGCTGCGGTCGATCGACGGGCACTTGGTGCGCACGGCGCACGAGGTCTATGCCTGGTACCGGCTGGCGCCGCAGCGCTGGTCGTTCCGTTCCGACTCGCAACGTCAGGATCTGATCCACGCCATCGCGGGCCAGTACGCCGAGCTGCAGGGCCGGTGGATGCACCTACGGGTGACCAACCGTCCGTATCCGATCCGGATGTGGGCCGAGGCGCACGTGCGCAACGCCGTCGACCGGCTGCCCGATGTCGCGGGCGCGCTCTCGTTCGATGACTACATGGTCGGCGAGCAGCAGCAGTTGCTGGGCCGCTCGATGGCGGAGAAGGAGGTCTATCTCGGCGTTCAGGTGCAGACCCGCACCATGGTCGACCGGGCGGTGGAGCGGGCCGCGCCGGTGTTGCGCCGGGTGTTCCCCACCGCGGTGGACGCCGAACTGGTCGCGCTGGACGCCGAGATCGAGCACCTCGACGGGGTGATCGGGTCGTCCGGGCTGGAAGGGCGGCCGGTGACCGCGGAGGAGATGTCCTGGCTGATGCACCGGTCGTGCTCGCTGGGGCTGCCCGCCCCACGCAACCTGCCCGCTGCGCCGGGTACCGCCTGGGAGCCGGAGGATCTGGCCAGCTTCACCGATGCCGCGGATTTCCACGCCGAGCCTTATGCGCCCACCCTCACCGTCCGGGGCCGGACCGGGTCCAATGCCGGGATCGCCCGGCACCTGGCCGTGCTCACCGTGGGTCAGATGCACGGGCTGCGGATCCCGGAGATCGACGACCCGTGGGTGCAGCGCTCCGACCGGCTGCCCGCCGGGGTGGAATGGTCGGCCCGGATCTACGTGCGGCGCCCCGAGGATGTCGCCGGTGAGCTGCAGCGGCAGATGAACAAGGTCCGGTCCCAGGTGCGGCACTACACCGACGAGCACGAGCTCGAACCGCCGCAGAGCCTGGCCCGGCAGGCCGCCCGGGTGCTGGAGATCGACGACGAGATGACCTCGGGTTTCACCGCGCTGGGCACCCGGGTGCGCTCCTGGTGGCGGCTGTCGGTCTCGGGGCCCACTGAACGGGACACGTTGCGGCTGGCCCAGCAGCTGCTGGACCTGTACAAGCCCAAGATCGCCATCGAGCACCCGGAGGCACAGTACGCGCTGGCCAGGGAGTTCATCCCCGGTGAGCCGCTGTCCTCGGGCGCGTACCTGCGTCGTGGGTCGGTGATCTGGGCCGCCTCGGCGGTACCCACCGCCACCGCCGAGGTGGGGGACCGGCGCGGCATCCTCCTCGGTGAGACGTGCACCGCCACCCGCCGCCCGGTGGCCTGGGATCCCTGGATGGCCCAGGAGATCCGGGACTCGTCGGGGCTGACGGCGATGGTGGCCGGCCTCGGTGGCGGCAAGTCGTTTCTGGGCGGCGGCATCGTCTACAAGACCTTGCGCGCCGGGGCGTACTGGACCCTGCTGGATCCCTCGGGCCCGCTGACCAAGCTGTGTGAGCTGCCCGAGCTGCGGCCCTATGCGCGGCCGATCAACCTGCTCAACGCGCAGCCGGGCATCCTCAACCCGTACCGGGTGGTCGCCGAGCCCGAACTGGCCCATTTCCTCGACGAGGACGACCCGGAGCGGTCCTGGCGCCGGGAGAAGGCGCTGACCGCGGCCACCCGCAGGCGGCTGGTCCTCGACGTGCTCACCGGAGTGCTGCCCTTCGAGGTCGCCCGAATGGCACAGACCCGCATCGTGCTGCTGCGTGCCGTCCGCGCGGTGGGCGGCCGGCCCGACGCGCACCCCGGCCAGGTCTTCGAGATGCTGCGCCGCGATCCGTCCGAGCACCGCGAGCACGCCCTGGTGGTCGCCGACTTCCTCGACGAGATGCGTGAGCGGATGTCGCTGCTCATCCCCGATGCGGGTGCCGACCCCTACACCGAGGTGCGCGACGACCGGCTCACTGTGCTGACCATGACCGGTCTGAGTCTGCCCAAGGACGGCGTCGGACGGGAGCACTGGACCGATGCCGAGGCACTCGGCGTCGAGCTGCTCAACCTGGCCGCCTGGCTGACTCAGCGCTCGATCTACGAGCGTGCGCGCGACCAGCGCAAGGGGGTCTGGATCGACGAGGCGTTCTTCCTCTCCGAGGTCCCCACCGGCCGGGTGCTGATGAACCGCTTCGCCCGGGACTCGCGAAAATGGAACGTGCGGGTGCTGTTGTCCTCTCAGATCCCGGCGGACTTCCTCAAGATCCAAGGCTTCGTGTCTCTGCTGGACTCGGTGTTCGTGGGGCGGCTGGACGACGAACCCGCGCAGGCCGACGCGTTGCGCTTGCTCAAAGTGCCCGTCGACGCCGGATACGAGCAGGTGGTGGCCTCGCTGGGCCGACGGCCCGGTGGCGAACGGCTGGCCACCGAGCGGGACCGGGCGCCGCGCCAGTTCATCTTCGGTGACGGCGCGGGCGGGGTCGAGCGGGTCCGGGTGGACTTCTCCGGTCCGCATCTGAACCATCTCTGCTCCGTGCTGGACACCACCCCGGATGCACAGCGTCGCGATGGTGGCCGCAGGGGGCCGCTCCCGGTCGCCACCCAGCCCGACCGGGAGGCGATGGCCGCCCGCGCCGTCGCGCGAGGTCAGGGCAGTGACGTCGAATTCGACTCGGAGCTCGACGAGAAGCTGGAGGCTGCGGCGGACGCCGAACTGGGGCTGCAGGAGGTGGAGCCGACGCACCCCACTGACGGCGATAGTCCAGCGGAGGCGGGGGAATCGACCGCCCGGGCGAACGCGTGACACTCCTGGTGTCGCTCGGAGGGACCGCTGCCGCTCTGGTGGCATGGTGTGTCCGGCGGCGCCGTCCGGCCGTGAACAGCGCCCGGCTGCGCGCCGTCTTCGTCGTTCTCGCAGGCGTGCTGGCCCTGCTCGGGGCACAGGCCGCGCTGGGCACCCCCGCGCTGGCGCAGATCCCCGGCGTCGACGACTGCAAGCAGGCGCCCAACCCGGAACGCCCGGGTGCAGGCATGGTCGGGGCGCTGGATCCCACCCCGGCCGACGTCGGTGCGCCGGACAGCGTCTACCGGGAGGTCGGCTACGCCGGGCTGGTCTGGCACACCTACGACCTGGGCTGCGGCCCCTCCGGGGTGCGCAACCCAGAGGCTGTCATCGACACCTGGACCGGAAACCTGCTCTTCAACGTGGGCAAGGTGATCGTTGGTGCCACCAACGGGCTGCACTACGCGCTGGCCGACGGCGGTCTGCTAGCCCCGCTCGACGACCTGATCGTCTCCGGTACCGCCGGGCTCTACGACAGCGTCTATGCCCCGTGGTTCGGCCTGATCGCCGTGCTGCTGGCGATCGTGATGTTCCGATCCATCTGGCGCGGCGACTTCGCCACCGTGAGCAAACGGGCGGCCTGGGCGCTGGCCGGGCTCTGGCTGGCCGCTGCCACCTATCTCACCCCGGTGCTCTACACCCATGTGCTCGACGAAGTGCTGGTGGCGGGCAGCAACCAGGTCCGGAGCGGCTTCCTGCAGGAAGTGGGGGTCGAGCAGCGTGATGCGCTGCCCACCCTGTTGCACGACCAGATCGTCTACCGGAACTGGTTGCGCGGGGAGTTCGGTTCGCCGGACGGGCCGCAGGCCCAGCAACTGGGCCGCGACCTGGTCCGTGCGCAGGCCTACACCAAGCAGGAGATCGCCGCGGGCGCGGACGATCCGAGCTCCGGTGTCGAGGACCGCAAGAAGCAGGAGTTCCAGACCATCGGCGCCCGGACCGGCAGTGCCTACGGCTACTTCCAGGGAGTGGACGGCAGCCGGATCGGCGTCGGATTCCTGTCCGCTCTGCAGGCGGGGATGTTCGCGTTGTTCCAGCTGCTGTCCCAGGCGGCGTTGCTGCTCGCGCAGATCGTGCTGCGAGTGGTCATTCTGCTCGGCCCGGTGATCGGCCTCATCGCGATCCTGTACCACGATCTATTGCGCGGTGTGGGTCGAGCGGTCGGGGCCGCGCTGCTCAACGTCATCGTGCTCTCCGCGCTGACCGCTCTGCACACTCTGGTCCTGGTGTGGGTGTTCGATCCGGCGCACGGCATGGCGGTGCTCGCCCAGATGCTGCTCGCCGGATTGATCACGCTGGTGATGTTGCTGATCGCCCGGCCGGTGCGGCGGATGTGGCAGATGGTGGAGCTGTCGGTCGGCGCGGTGGGTGGCGCGATCCCCGCGGCGCCGCCCGGTGTGCTGACCCGGTTGCGTCGTCGCAGGGCCGGTGCCGAACCCACCGCGTCGGAGCGGTTCTGGGACGAGACCCGCGGCACCGATCCCGACTCGGGCGCACCTGCCGGGAACGCCGGGTCCTCCTTCCGGGTCCGCCCGGAGGGCAGTGTGCCGGTGACGGCTGCTGCGCAGCGGATGGATCGACCCGGTGGCGGCCCTTCGGCCGCGGACTCGATGCCCGGGGTGTCGGGCCCGGACGGTTCTGGTGGCCCGGGGCGCGGTGGGTCGGGGCTAGGTGGGTCGGGGCGCGGTGGCGCGGCGGCGATCAATTCCAGCAGTGCGTCGTCCTACGGCGCGCCGACGCCAGGTGGGCGCCACGGCCAGGTACCCGCACTGCCACCCGGATTCAGCTCCACCGAGAGCGCTCGCAGCCGGGTGTCCGATGTGCCATCGGTGGTCGAGCCGGGCTGGGACCGGCCCGACGACGAGCCGGTGTACGTGCCGTCCCGGTCAGAGGCTCCGCGTGGTGCGCCGCGCCGGGCTGATCTGGAGGAGGTCGCCGGACAGCCGGTGTGGGTGGTGTACCGGCCCTCGGCCGGGCTGGAGGTCAATGACGGCGGCAGCGGCCGGACCGCGGACTGAGCGGGGGAGGGCAGCGCAGTGCCGATCCGGACTCATCGCGGCCGTGCCGCGGTCTACCGCTCTTTCTGGGGCTGGCCGTTGCGCTCGCCCACACATCTGGCCGGCGCCGTGCTGCTGCTCAGCATCTTCGCGGTCGGGCTCGGGCTGGTGCTGCCCAGTGGGGGACACGATCCCGCCACGGCGGCGCCGTCGAGTCGCACCCGGGTGAATCAGTTCGACCCGGCCTCCCGGGCGGCTGTGCCGGGAACCGGCCTGGGCAACCTCGTCCCCTCGACTCCGCAGAGCGCGCAGGCCCCTGCGGAGGCATTGTCGACGGCGGTGTCCTGGGTCGACGCGTTCCTGACGGTGCCCGATGGCATCACCTCAGCGCGTTGGGCCGAGCAGATGCGGCCCTACACCACCGACGAGGTCTTCCCGGTCCTGCTCTCGGTCGACCCGAGCAACGTGCCCAAGGGGCATGTCAGCGGCTCGCCGCGAACCGTGAGCGCGGGTGCGGGCAAAGCCGAGGTGGACGTGCCCACCACCGCGATGGTGGTGCGGCTGTTGTTGGTCCCGACGCCCAGCGGGTGGCGGGTGGCCGGCTTCGACAAGGCGGGCTGAGCCGTGCGGCGGTGGCTGGTCGCGCTTCTGGTTGTCGCCGCATTCGGGGGCCTGATCGCGGTGGGGGCGATCGCCACCCTGCTCGGCGGACTGACCGACGGCGGCGGGGCGCTGGGAGCTCCGTGTGGCCCGGTGCTGGCTGCCGCCGATCCCCAGGATGCCCCCCCGGTGGCGCTGCGCTTCGGGGATCTCGACGACGAGCAACGGCGCAATGCCGAGCTCATCGTCGCGATCGGTAAGCAGCGCGGGTTGCCGCCCAGGGCCTGGCAGGTCGCCATCCAGGCGGCGATGACCGAGTCACGGCTGCGCAACCTGCCCTACGGGGACCGGGATTCCCGGGGCCTGTTCCAGATGCGCCCCTCGCAGGGCTGGGGCACGGTCGCCCAGCTCTCCGATCCTGCCTACCAGATCAACAAGTTCTACGACGTGCTGCAGCAGGTGCCGGACTGGGAGACCCAGCGACCCGGGAACTCCGCGCAGGCCGTCGAGCGCTCCGCTTTCCCGTCCCGGTATCACCAGTGGGAGAACCTGGCCGTCGACGTGATCGAGGTGCACGGCGACGACGTCGCGGCCTTCACCAAGGCGGCCTGCGAGAAGACGCTGCCCGCCGTGCCGCCGTCCCAGGTCGCCGGGCGTGCCATCGAGTTCGCGCTCAGCCAGGTCGGCAAACCGTATGTCTGGGGTGCCACCGGGCCAGGTTCCTTCGACTGTTCGGGTCTCATGCTGCGCTCCTACCAGTCGGCCGGGGTGACCCTGCCCCGGGTGGCGCGGGAGCAGTACTGGTCCGGTGTCCAGCTACCGGTTCGCCAGGCGCAGCCCGGAGACCTGCTGTTCTGGGGGTATGACACCTCAGATCCGGACAGCATCCACCATGTCGCGATGTACTTGGGCAACGGTCAGATGGTCGAGGCGGCCAATCCCACTGTGCCGCTGCGGCAGCGGGCTGTGCGCTTCGATGAGGACGAGTTGATGCCGTTCGCGGTCCGGCCAGGGGTCTCGGCCGCGAGCGCCTGAGTGCGGAGGTGCAGGGTGTACACGTCGGATCCGATCCCACGACCGGCCGGTCCGCCGGCATCGGCCACCCCGTTGCGGGACCATCTCGCGTCGACTCGTCTCGGGGTCAATGAGGGCTATGTGGTGTTGCCGCGTTCGCTGGCCGAATCGATGCCGTTGCCGTGGCAGCAGCAGATGGCCTACCTGATCGGTGAGTTGCACCAGACCTACGGCGATCTGCCCTGGCCGCACTACCAGGTGGTGCCCTGCCGGACGGAACGACTGGTCGATCTCGACGAGGGCCAGCTCGCCGCAGCCGGGTACGTGCTGGAGATCGACGCGAGCGGGGAACTGGTGTACCGGGACCGCTATGACGCGGTGGTGCCTGATCCGCAGTCCCGTGAGGTCCTGGTGTCCTGCCTGGACCCGATACCCCGTCACCCGCCTCCTCCCAGGGGGCCCGGTCCGGCGCCGCAGTTCTGAGCACGGGCCCGGCTGTCCCGGTAGGGTCGCCCGCGGTAGGACGCTTTGTTCGGTCTGCGTTTTGTTCGGTCTGCGTTTTGTTCGGTCTGCGTTGCAGGGGGTAGGAGTGACCCATCCCGACGTCGCCGGGCTCACCATCGGGGTCCTGGGTGGAACCGGTCCCCAGGGGCGCGGGCTGGCCGGTCGCTGGGCGGCCGGCGGGCTGTCCGTTGTGATCGGCTCCCGGGATGCGGAGCGGGCCGGGCAGGCCGCCGCCGCGTTGCGGGAGCGCTCCCGTTCGTCCGAGGTACGTGGAACGGACAACGCCGGCTGTGCCGCCGATTCGGATCTCGTGCTCGTCGCGGTGCCCTTCGGTGGCCACGCCACGTTGCTCGAATCGCTACGTGGCCCGTTGGCCGGAAAGATCGTGATCGACTGCGTGAACCCGCTCGGATTCGACAAGCTCGGTCCGTACCCGATCACCGTCCCCGAGGGCAGCGCCGCCCAGCAGGCCGCGACGGTGCTGCCCGAGTCCCGGGTCACCGCGGCCTTCCACCATGTCTCGGCGGTCCTGCTGGAGGACCCCGAGGTCACCACGCTGGATACCGACGTGCTGGTGCTGGGGGACGATCGGGAGGCCACCGATCTGGTGCGGGCACTGGCCGAGGTCATCCCCGGAATTCGCGGCATCTATGGCGGGCGGCTGCGCAACGCCGGTCAGGTAGAGGCGCTCACCGCCAACCTCGTCGCGATCAACAAGCGCTACCAGGCGCACGCCGGCATCCGGATCACCGACCTCTAACCCCTCCCCGCGTGTCCTGCGCTCATGCCCGGTGTGTCAGGCGCTGGTGCCCGGTACGTCGCGCGGTGGTGCACAACGTCGACCGCAACGGTCAACACGCGGCGCGCGGCACTCTCACATCTCGTGCCCCGCCGCCTGACATACCGTGCATGAGGGCCTGACATACCGTGCATGAGGGCCTGACACACCGTGCATGAGGGCCTGACACGCCGGAGGGGTGGGTGATGGGTTGGGCTAGTGGTACGTGTGCTCGGGGCCGGGGTAGGCGCCCGAGCGGACTTCCTCGGCGAAATGGCTCGCTGCTTCGCGGAGCCCGTCGCCCAGCCCGGCGTAGGTCTTGACGAACTTCGGCGGGCGGCCACCGGGGGCGCGGAAAGCCGCCATGTCCTGCCAGACCATGACTTGGGCGTCGCAGTCCGGCCCCGCCCCGATACCGATGGTGGGCACGCTGGTGGCTGCGGTGATCCGGGTGGCGAGCTCGGTGGGCACCACCTCGAGCACGATGGCGAACACGCCCGCGGCTTCCAGGATCTTCGCGTCCTCCACCAGGCGCTCACCCTGTTCGCCGCGCCCCTGGACGGTGTAACCACCCATGGCGTGCACCGATTGCGGGGTGAGCCCGAGGTGGGCCATCACCGGAACCCCCGCCTCGGTGAGCGCCTCGACCTGGGGCAGCACCCGCCTGCCGCCTTCCAGCTTCACCGCGTGTGCGCCGGATTCCTTGAGGAAGCGGGCCGCGGTGTCCAATGCCTGCGCCGACGAGGACTGATATGAGCCGAAGGGCAGGTCAGCGACGACGAGCGCCCGGCGGGCCCCCCGGACGACGCCGCGCACCAGCGGCACCAGTTCGTCGACGGTCACCGGGACCGTCGTCTCGTAGCCGTACACGACGTTTGCCGCGGAGTCACCGATCAGCAGAACCGGGATGCCTGCGGCATCGAGCAGCGTCGCGGTGGAGTAGTCGTAGGCGGTCAGCATCGCCCACTTCTCGCCGCGCTGCTTGGCGGCGAGCAGATCGTGGACTCGGACCCGCTTGACCTTCTGGTCCGGGCCGATCGGTCCGCCGTACAGCGTGGGTTCGACAGCAGCTGCGGTCATCATTGACCGTCCTCCCTCGAGGCCGGCCGTTTGCGCCGGTCCCCGGGTCGTGCCGGATGGCTGATACCGCGAAGCGTCGCACCCAAGTCAGTGCCTGGCATCAGCCTGCGACGAGATTCACAATCCGACGAGATTCACAACCCGGAGTCCGGCGCCCGTTCCCGCCAGCGATTGGTGATGGGTAGCCGCCGGTCCCGGCCGAACGCCTTGAACGTGATTTTGGTGCCGGGCGGGTACTGGCGGCGCTTGTACTCGGCGGCGTCCACCATCCGCACGATGTGCTCCACCAGTTCGGGCTCGAATCCGGCGGACACCAGATCTCTGAATCCGCGGTCGCCCTCCACGTAGTTGTCCAGCACGTCGTCGAGCAGTTCGTAGTCGGGCAGCGAGTCGGTGTCGAGCTGGCCGGGACGCAGCTCGGCCGACGGCGGTTTGCTGATCGAGTTCGGTGGGATCGGCGGGATCTCGCCGTGCTTCTCGGCCTCGGTGTTGCGCCAGCGCGCCAAGGCCCATACCGCGGTCTTGAGCACGTCCTTGATCGGGGCGAACCCACCCACCGCGTCGCCGTAGATGGTGGAGTAGCCCACCGCGAGCTCGGATTTGTTCCCGGTGGCGAGCACCAGATGGCCGTACTGGTTGGACAATGCCATCAAGGTCACGCCACGGCACCGGGCCTGCACGTTCTCCTCGGCGAGGCCGACAAGCCGCAGCTGCCGGACGAACACCTCCACCATGTCCCCGATCGGCTGCACCTGATAGCGCAGGCCGGTTCGTTCAGCCAGCTCAGCGGCGTCGGACCGGGAATGAGCGGAGGAGTACGACGAGGGCATCGACACGCCGTGCACCGCATCCGCGCCCAGTGCGTCCACTGCCAGCGCGGCGCACACCGCTGAGTCGATTCCGCCCGACAGGCCGAGCACCACGGAGCGGAAGCCGTTCTTGTGGACGTAGTCCCGCAGCCCGGTGACCAGGGCACCCCAGACCTCGGCCTCGTCGGACAGTGGCTCGGTCGGCGGGGGTGTCGGCAGCGGCAGGTAATCGGGTAGCGGGTCCGCTGCCAGGACCGTCCGCCGGACGTCCAGCCCGGCGTGCCGGCCTTCGGTTCGGGCGGCGCCGCCGGGCAGATCCAGGTCGAGCAGGACCAGCCGCTCGGCGAACTGGGGAACCCGCACCAGCAGCTCGCCGCGTCCGTCGACCACCATCGAGTCGCCGTCGAAGACGAGTTCGTCCTGCCCGCCCACCAGATTGACGTAGGCCAGCGGTACCTGCGCCTCGGTGGCTCGGCGGGCGACCAGCGCGAAGCGGGTGTCGTCCTTCTTGCGTTCGTAAGGGGAGGCGTTGGGTGCCACCACCAGATCCACGCCTGCCCGGGCCAGCGCGGTGATCGGGCCACTCTCCTGCCAGATGTCCTCGCAGACCACCATCCCGATCTCCAGGCCGTGCAACCGCAGCACGGTCAGCGTGGTGCCGGGAACGAAGTAGCGGCGCTCGTCGAACACCCCGTAGTTCGGGAGATGGTGTTTGAACTGGCGCGCCACCACCTGCCCGCCGTACAACACCGCAGCCGCGTTACGGGGACCCCGGTCGTCCCGGTCGAGGTAGCCGACGACGGCGGCCACGTTCCCGCATCCTTGCTCGGCGAGTCGTGTCGCCAGTGCTTCCAGTGCCCGCACCGACCCGACAGCGAAGGATTCCCGCAGCGCCAGATCCTCCGCCGGATAACCGGTCAGTGCCATTTCACCGAAGACCACGATGTGGGCACCCGCAGCGGTGGCGTTGCGGCACCGCGCGGCGATCAACGTGGCATTGCCCTCGATGTCGCCGACGCACGGGTTGATCTGGGCCAGCGCCAGACGGATCTGCGGCATGGCCCCATCATCCAGTAATGACGTCCGCACGCTGCTGATTACACTCCGCGCTCACTACACTCCGCGACGTGCCCCACTCTTCACGTCCCCTTCGCCACGCTGCCGTCGCGCTGGCCGTGCTCTGTCTCGCCGGATGTGCCGTCGATGCCAGGGGCACCGCTCCCCGAGAGGTACCGATTGTCACGCCTGCCAACCCTGGGGCCGCCGCACCGCCGGAGGCCACATCGACGGCATCGCTGCCGGCGGGACTGGATCGGTTCTACCACCAGAAACTGACCTGGACCGGTTGTGCGGATTTCGCCACAACCGACAATGACGCAGAGGCATTCGGGGCCGCGGACCTGCAATGCGCCCGCTTGGAGGTGCCGCTGGACCACGCTCATCCGGCTGGGCGGATCGAGCGGCTGGGCGTGTTGCGCCGGGCCGCTGAGGATCCCGGTGACCGGGTCGGCTCACTGGTCGTGAACCCGGGTGGTCCCGGTGTCTCCGGCATGAGTACGGCGGCCTCGCTGAGTACCGCCGTGGCAGGTACCGAGCTGGGTCGCCGGCTCGACCTGGTCGGATTCGATCCCCGCGGTGTCGGGGCCAGCGAGCCGAAGATCGCGTGCCGCAACACCCAGGAAGAGGATGCTGAACGGCTCGACCTCGACGTGGACACGTCACCGGCGGGTGTCGCGCAGACCGAGGCGGAGAACAAGGCCTATGCGCAGCTGTGCTCCCAGCGAGTCGGCAATGATGTGCTGGCCACCAGCGGCAGCCGGGACGTCGCGCAGGATATGGACATATTGCGAGCGGCGCTCGGTGACGACAAGCTGACCTACCTCGGCTACTCCTACGGCACCCGGATCGGGACCGAATACGCCAAGCAGTTCCCCCGCAATGTGCGCGCCATGGTGCTCGACGGTGCGGTGGACCCGGAACAGAACTCGGTGGACAGCCTGGTCAACCAGGGCGCTGGCTTCCAGCACTCCTTCGATTCGTTCGTCGACTGGTGTCTCAAACAGCCGGTCTGCTGGCTGAACGGTGCTCCGAGAGAGCAGGCGAACAGCCGGTTCCAGGAGGCGGTACGGCCGCTGATCGCCGGGGCACTGCCGGTCGGGAACCGGAAGCTTTCCTACACCGACGCCACCACTGGTGCGATTCAGGCACTGTATTCCGACCAGCTGTGGCCATTGCTCAACGAGGGCCTGACGCAGTTGGCCGCCCACGACGGATCCCTGCTGCTGACCCTGGCCGACCTGTACTACCAGCGCGATTCACGCGGCTATTCCGGAAGTGAGGACGCGTTCACCGCGATCCGTTGTCTGGACGACCCTCCGGTGACCGATCCGGCGATCGTCCGAGAGGCCGACCGGCGCTACCGGGAAGCGGCCCCCTTCCTCGACGACGGTCACCCCCCGTCAGCCGCACGGGACGTCTGCGCATTTTGGCCGGTGCCCTCCACCGGCAGACCGGAGACGCCGCAGGTGAACGGGCTGGTGCCGGTGTTGGTGATCTCCACGATGGGTGACCCGGCCACTCCGTACCAGGCCGGTGTCGAACTCGCGCAGCAGCTGGGTGCCCACTTGCTCAGCTACTACGGCAACCAGCACACCGTCGCCCTGCAGGGGGTCAAGTGCGTGGACGACGCGGTCATGAACTACCTGGTGCTCCTGCAGATGCCGAGGATCGACAACTGTCTGGCCTCCTGACGGCCCGGGCTGCCCGGCAGGTCTGTGTGCCTCGCTGTTCTCACCGGACCTGCCTGTTCAGGAGCAGTGTGCAGCAGGCGCCGACCCCGCACACCGCCGCGGTGAGCAGGAAGATCTCGTGATATTGGGTGCGCAACGCGGCCTGCAGGGCCAGCTGGTAGCCGGCCAGTTGCCGCTGGAAGACCTCGGCGCTGACCCCGAAGGGCAGCGGGGTGTCCAGTTGTGCGGTGAGTTCGCGAAAACGGTGCAGCCCCCACGCCGACAACGCGGCGATCCCCACCAGCATGCCGGTCATCCGGGCCACCACCACGGCGGCGGATGCCACTCCGTGCCGCTCGGCGGGCGTCGCGCGCAGTGCCGCCGCGGACACCGGGGCGATCACCAGGCCGAGCCCGGCACCGGCCAGCACCAGGTCGGTGTCCAACCGGGGCAGGACCAGCCCGGCGAGGTCGTAGTGCGCGGCGAGCACGTTCGCGGGCCAGGCCGCCACCCGCAGGAAGCCCCCGGCCGCGAGCAGCATGCCGACGGCGGCCACCGCGGTGTCGCCGAGCCCGCCGGCCAGCATCCCGCCGGTCAACGCTCCCACCGGCAGAGCCACCAGGAAGCGGGCCAGCAGTCCGGTCGCTCCGGCGCCGTCGCGCCCCAGCACGGTCTGCGCGTAGAGCTGGATGTCGACCAGGGTCACCAGCAGTGCGGCACCGGCGGCCAGACTGACCGACAGCGAGCCGAGGAACACCCGCCACCGCACCCCGGCCGGATCGAGCAACCGGGTGGTGGCTCGCCGTTCCCACAGCACGAACCCGATCCCGGTCAGCGCGGCCAGGCCCAGCACCGGTAGTCCCCAGCTCGGCAGCGTCCCCCGGTCGGGATCGGGGTTGTACAGCCCGGCCACCAGTAGCCCCAGCGTCACCGCCAGCAGTCCGCCGCCGACCAGATCGAGCGGTGCCCGGTCGCGTACCGCCCGCCCGCCGGGCACCGCCAGCTGTACCGCGAGCACGGCGGCGAGCGCGATCGGCACGTTCACCCAGAACACGCCGCGCCAGCCGGTCAGGGCCGCCACCGCGATCCCGTAGACCGGACCCAGCACGCTGCCCAGTTCCTGTGCGGCGCCCAGCGCGCCCAGCGCGGTGGACCGGCCGCGACCCGGCCACAGGTCGGCGGCCAGTGCCATGGACACCGGCAGCAGCGCGCCACCGGCGACACCTTGCAGCACCCGCCCGGTCACCAGCATCGGCAGCGACGTGGCGATGGCGGTGACCACCGATCCGGCGGCGAAGGCGACCAGACAGCTCTGCAGCAGCACCCGACGGCCGAAACGGTCGGACGCCTGGCCCAGCAGTGGCATCGCCGCCACGTAGCCCAGCAGGAAGCCGGTGACGATCGGGGTGGCCCGTTCCAGGTGGTTCAGCGGCACCCGCAGGTCGCGGATCATGTCCACCAGCAGGCTGACCACCACGTAGGCGTCCAGCGCGGCGAGCAAGGTGACCAGGCCGCCTGCCCCCAGCGCCAGTCCGCGGTGCCGGACCGGCACGGCCGTCGAGGTCACGGTGCTCATCAGAACGACGTCGGACTCAGCTCGGCGGGCTGATGTCGGCAGGCGCATCGTAGTCGGAGAAGTGGAACGTGATCGAGCCGTTCTTGGTCGGGAACTGGGCCTGCTGCAGCCGGAAGCCGTTAGTGGCGATCCACACCTCGGCGGTCTTGCCCTGGGTGAACCCGGGCACGAGTTTGGCCAGCGATTGTCCGGAGAAGCTCGCCCGCACCCGGTAGCTGTCCACCCCGTTGACGGATTCGCGGCCCTCGGTCTTCGCCCCGGTGCCGTGTGCCAGCACAGCTGCCACCCCACGGTCCGGGTTCAGGATCACCGTCGGGTCGTAGACGAGGAAGGCCGACGAGGTGGAGAGCTGTTTGTAGCCGCCGGTCGGGCCCCTGAGGTAGAGGTCCTGGCCGATGATCACGAAGGATACCTCGTAGGGCTGTGCCCCGAAGTCCACCGACGCGGTGCCCTTGGCCGAGCCGTCCTTGGTGATCTGCCCCTCGGCCGCTTTGATCGGCAGGTCCGGAAGGTCGCCGTCGACGGTGATCGCGACCCGGGTGCTCATCACCGTGCGCATCGCGTTGGCGGAGTCGCCGAGCAGGCTGGCGCCGCCGGGCAACGGGGGAGCTTTCTGGTCCGCGGTCTGCCCTCCGCAGGAGGTGAGCAGTGCCATGACCAGTGCTGCGAACAGTGCCAGCAGGTGCAGGTGTCGGCGCGGCATGGGCGCATCGTAGGGGTAGGCCAACCGGATGAACATCGACGGCCCTGTTCGGCCGGTCAAACGGCCGTGGCGCATTCGCACGGTCCCGGCAGCAGCGCCGTGACTTTCCGTCCTCTACCCTGCGCCCATGGACCGCCAGCAGGAGTTCGTCCTGCGTACGCTGGAGGAACGCGACATCCGGTTCGTTCGGTTGTGGTTCACCGATGTGCTGGGTTACCTCAAATCAGTGGCTGTCGCCCCCGCTGAGCTCGAAGGAGCCTTCGCCGACGGCATTGGTTTCGACGGGTCGGCCATCGAGGGATTCGGGCGGGCCTACGAGTCCGACATGATCGCAAAACCAGATCCGTCCACGTTCCAGGTGCTGCCCTGGGAGAACGACCACGGCGAGCAGTACTCGGCCCGGATGTTCTGTGACATCGCGATGCCGGACGGCGCGCCCTCCTGGGCCGACCCGCGACACGTGCTGCGTCGTGGGCTGTCCAGGGCCGGGGAAGCGGGGTTCACCTGCTATGTGCACCCCGAGATGGAGTTCTATCTGCTGCGCAGCCTGCCCACCGACGGCTCCGAGGCCGAGGCGGCCGACACCGGCGGGTACTTCGACCAGGCCAGCCACGATGCGGCGCCGCATTTCCGCAGGCACGCGATCGAGGCGCTGGAGCAGATGGGCATCTCGGTGGAGTTCAGCCATCACGAGAACGGGCCCGGGCAGCAGGAGATCGACCTGCGCTACGCCGACGCGCTCACCATGGCCGACAACATCATGACCTTCCGGTACGTGGTGAAGGAGGTAGCGCTCACCCAGGGGGTGCGGGCCTCATTCATGCCCAAACCGTTCACCGCCCATCCGGGGTCGGCGATGCACACCCACATGAGTCTGTTCGAGGGCGACCGCAACGCCTTCCATGACGAGGGCGACCCCTACGAGCTCTCCGCCACGGGCAAGGCCTTCGTCGCCGGGGTGCTGCAACATGCCCGCGAGATCACCGCCGTGACCAACCAGTGGGTCAACTCCTACAAGCGCTTGATCACGGGTGGGGAGGCCCCGACCGCGGTGTGCTGGGGGCATGCCAACCGCTCGGCCCTGGTGCGGGTGCCGATGTTCTCGCCGGGCCGAGCCACCAGCCGCCGGGTGGAGATCCGTACCCCGGACTCGGCGTGCAACCCCTACCTGGCCTACGCGGTGATCCTCGCCGCGGGTCTGCGTGGTGTTCAGGAGAGCTACGAACTGCCGCCCGCCGCCGAGGACGACGTGTGGTTGCT
>DASXOV010000233.1:0-17439 GCA_036494005.1 Pseudonocardiaceae bacterium
GACGTCGAAGATGTCGAGCGGGTTGGGGTCGGGCAGCGCCTTGCAGCCCTCACGGAGCCGGACGCCGAGCTCGTCGGCCTCCTGGCCGACCTCCTCGAAGAACGTCGTATCGGCCAAGCCGTTGCGCTTGAGGTAGGCCTGCACCCGGGCGATCGGGTCCTTGAGCTTCCAGCTCTCGACGTCGCCGGAGAGCCGGTAGCGGGTCGGGTCGTCGGTGGTCGTGTGGGCGCCCATCCGGTAGGTGTAGGCCTCGACGAACGTCGGGCCCTGGCCGTCGCGGGCCCGCTGCAGCGCGGCCTGGGTGACCGCATAGCTCGCGAGCACGTCGTTGCCGTCGACGCGGACGCCGGGGAAGCCGAAGCCGAGCGCGCGCTGGAACAGCGGGATCCGGGTCTGCCGCTCGATCGGCTCCGAGATCGCCCACTGGTTGTTCTGGCAGAAGAACACCACCGGCGCGTCGTAGACCGCGGCCCAGACGAACCCCTCGTGCACATCGCCCTGTGAGGTGGCGCCGTCACCGAAGAAGCAGATCGTGGCCTCGCCGCTCTCCGCGTCGCCGATCTTCCCGTCCAGCCGCTGGCCCATGGCGTAGCCGGTGGCGTGCAGGCACTGGTTGGCGATCACGATCGTGTAGAGGCCGAACTTGGTGGCGATGGGATCCCAGGATCCCTGGTCGATGCCGCGGAAGATGCCGAGCAACTCGGTGGGATCCACCCCGCGGCACCAGGCGACGCCGTGCTCCCGGTAGGAGGGGAAGGCCATGTCCTGCGGGGCCAGCGCGCGGCCCGCACCGATCTGCGCGGCCTCCTGGCCCAGCAGGGGCACCCAGAGACCGAGCTGGCCCTGCCGCTGCAGGGCGTTGGCCTCCCGGTCGGCCCTGCGGACCAGCACCATGTCGCGGTAGAGCGACCGGAGCTGCTCCGCCGAGACATCGATGGCGAAGTCGGGATGCGAAACCCGCTCACCCTCCGGGGTGAGCAGTTGGACCATGTCCTCGCCCACGCTGGTGGCGTGCAGGTTCGCGAGCATCTGCTCCGGACTGTGCGCCGCGTCCATCGCGGCGCCCATCTTGGGCAGCGCGGGGCGGTGCTCGCCTGGCGGGTCGGGAAGTGAGGATGGCACGTGGCTGTCCATTACCTCTCCTTGCTCTACGCCACGCTCCACTCGTGATGGACCCGCGGCGGCGTCGTCGCGGCGCGGCATGGCTCCAGGATGCGGTTCGCATGGCGGCGTCCGCGACACTGACGGATCGCTCCACCCACAATCCTGACACGAATCCCGGCACGCCGGGCGGCAGCGGCGGTCCCGATCACTCTCCTGCCGGAGGGCTACCGGCCCCAGACCCGGGGGCAACCCCAAGCACGAGAGCGACCCCAAGCACGGAGGCGGCCTCCGGCGCGGGAACCGGCGTCGGGCCGGGCGAGGTCACCGACGCAACGATACGTTCGGCAGGCCGTCCTGCTTGGCGGCCTCGTGCTGCTTGGCGGCCTCGTGCTGCTTGGCGGCTTCGTGCTCCGCGGATGCCCGGGCCGTGTGGGGGGCCGTGTGGGGGAAGAAGCCGTCCAGCACGCTCTTGGCCCGATACAGCTCGGCGGTGACCTGGTCCCGCAACCGCGACAACCGCTGCAGTTCCTGCGCGCTGCCCCGTTCCCGCTGCTGGGCGGTCTCGGTGGCCGAGCCGACCAGCCGGTCCGCTTCGATCCGAGCCTGTTCGACGAGCTGCGCCGCCTGGGCGCGGGCCTTCTGGCGCGCCTCGTCGGCCTCCTGGGCGGCGACCTGGCGCAGCTGATCCGCCTCCTGGGTCGCGGCCTGACGCACCTGGGCGGCCTCGTGGGCGGCCGTCGCGCCCATCTTCTCGGCCTCCGCCTGCCGGGCGGCGATCTCCTGCCCGATGCGCCTGCGCTGCTCCTCGGCCTCCCCGCGGGCCTGCTCGACCGCGGCGGTCGCCTCGGCATTGGCCAGGCTGCGGACCTCGCGGGCCTCTTCCTCGGCGGCCATGAGGATCTTCTCCACCCGCGCGCCGAAGCTGGTGTCCGGCCCGGGCCCACCGGAACCCGACGGCGGGCCGTGCCCGTTGGACCCGGCACGGGCCTGGTGCACCTCGTCCTCTAGCATCGCCGCTCTCGACTGGGCGGCGCGCAACGCGTGCTCGGCGGCACCGAGCTCGGCGGCGAGGAACCGTATCCGCTCGTCGACCTGGCGTTTGTCGTAGCCCCGTAGCGCCACGTCGAACGCGGCGTCCGTCAGGTCAGTTCGATCCAAGCGATCCAACGCTGCCTCCCTGCTGGTACCCCCCGCATGGCTGGTACCCCCGCATGTTCGGTAAGTCGATGGGCACCGCTCAACCGGAGGACCTGCGGGCGCCTGAGTGGCGACCCTATGGCACCTGAACAGAGCAACCAGGCTAGCCGCTTGGCGCAAGATAGGGATACGTGCACGTTCACCTGACAGGACATATCCTCGGCACACCCACTCGGGGGTGTTACCCAGGCAGGAGGCAACGGTGAGCTACCAGGGACCACCCCGAAGGGACCGTTCCAGGCCGCCACTGCGGCCACCGGGTGATTTCATGCCGCCGCAGAATCAGCGCGCCCCGCAGGGCCCGGCTCCCACCGCGCACCTGCCGATGTCGGCCCCGTCGCGCCCGGCGCCACCGCGCCCTGGGGGTCCGCCGCCCGCCCCGATCCGTCGCCGACGGCGCCCCGGCCGGGTGCTGGGTGTGCTGCTCGCCGTGCTGCTGTTGCTCGTCGTCGGGTTCGCGCTCTACGTCGACCAGTCGCTGAACCGGGTCGCGGCGCTGACCGACTACCCGGGCCGGATCGCGGACACCCCTGGCACCAACTGGCTGATCGTCGGCTCGGACAGCCGAGCCGGGCTGACCAGCGACCAGGAGTCCCAGCTGTCGACCGGCGACGTGGCGGGCGCCAGCGGCCAGCGCACGGACACGATCATGCTGCTGCACATCCCGGCGCTCGGCGGCAGCGGCAAGCCGACGCTGGTGAGCCTGCCGAGGGACTCCGCCGTGCCGATCCCGGGCCAAGGCCGCAACAAGATCAACGCCGCCTACTCCCTCGGCGGGCCCGCGCTGCTGGTGCAGACCGTGGAGACGGTCACCGGGGTGCACGTGGACCACTACGCTGAGATCGGGTTCGGCGGATTCGCCGGGATCGTCGACGCGATCGGCGGTGTGCAGCTGTGCCCCACGGACCCGATCGACGACCCGCTGGCCGGCCTGAACATCGCGGCGGGCTGTCAGCAGTTCGACGGCCCGAAGGCGCTCGGCTACGTCCGCACCCGGCACACCCCGCGGGGTGACCTCGACCGGGTGGCACACCAGCGGGAGTTCCTCGGCGCCCTGATCGCCAAGGCCGCTAGCCCCGCCACCCTGCTCAACCCGTTCCGGTTCGTCCCGCTGGCCACCAGCGTCCCGAAGGCGATCACCGTCGACGACGCTGACCACGTCTGGCACCTGGCCAGGCTGGGCTGGACGATGCGCTCGCTCTCCGGCGGGGACGCGGTGACCACGACGGTGCCCATCGCCGGATTCGGCACGGTGGGCGGCTCATCGGCCGTGCTGTGGAACCGCAACCGGGCCGCCGACCTGTTCTCCGCGCTGGCCGAGGACCGTCCGGTGCCCGCCGACGCACTCGGTCCGTGATCTCTTAGCGTGGGTGACGGCACCTCGATCACGACACCGACACTACTGCCGATACTGCGCGGAACGCGGCGGGCGGGAGGTACGGTCAGCCTTCAGCGCCGGGGAAGCGCCTGGGAAAGGTCTTGGTCGATGGCTGATGATGCCGTGCTCAGCGAGCTGTTGGTGGCGGTCAACGCCAGTCCGGACGTGGTACCGCTGCGGCTGCAGGTGGCCGGCCTGCTCGCCGACCGCGGCCGGTACACCGAGGCACTGACGCACTGCACGGCCGCGCTGCAACACGACCCGGGCAACGCCGAGGCGCTCACCATGCTGCAACTGGTGAGCGCCGCGCTGGCCAGACCGCAGGACCCCGAGCCCCCGGCCCCCGAAACCCCGGCCCCCGTATCCCGGCCCAAGGACGCCTTCGACTGGTCGGCCGCCGAGGAGCAGGTGGCTGATCTCGTGGAGCCCGCCTTCGTGCAGGACCAGCCTCCGGGAACCGACCCAGTCGGCCCGGGGGTCGACGAGGACGTGGAGCGCCCCGCGGTGCGCCTCGACGATGTCGGGGGGATGACCGAGGTCAAGCAGCGGCTGGAACTCGCGGTGCTCGGCCCGATGCGCAACCCCGAGCTGGCCAGGGCCTTCGGCAAGACCATCCGCGGCGGCCTGCTGCTCTACGGTCCGCCCGGCTGCGGCAAGACCTTCCTCGCCAGAGCGGTTGCCGGCGAGCTCGGCGCGCGGTTCTACCCGGTGGGCCTGTCCGACGTGCTGGACATGTACGTCGGCGCGAGCGAGCGCAATCTCAAGGAGATCTTCGACGTCGCCCGCCGCAACGCGCCGTGCGTGCTGTTCTTCGACGAGATCGACGCGATCGGGCAGAAACGCTCTCAGCTGCGGCACTCCAGCTCGATGCGCAACACGGTCAACCAGCTGCTCACCGAACTGGACTCGGTACACGGGGACAACAAGGGCGTCTTCGTGCTCGGCGCGACCAACCATCCCTGGGACGTCGATTCCGCGCTGCGCCGTCCCGGCCGGTTCGACCGGATGCTGCTGGTGCTGCCGCCCGACCCACCGGCCAGGGACGCCATCCTGCGCTACCACCTGCGCGACCGGCCACTGTCGGGCATCGACCTGCAGGCCGTGGTCCGATCCACCGCGGACTTCTCCGGGGCCGATCTGGCGCACCTGTGCGAGTCGGCGACCGAACGGGCGCTGGCCGAGTCCATCGCCACCGGATCGGTGCGCCCGGTGACCATGTCGGACCTGCAAGCGGCGCTGCGCGAGGTACGTCCCAGCACCGGGCCGTGGTTCGCCACCGCACGCAATGTCGCGACCTTCGCCAACTCCGACGGCAGCTACGACGACCTGGTGGGCTACCTCAGGGCGCGGAAGCGGTGAACCAGGCGTCGGTGCGGGCCGCCCAGCGCGTCGAGCACCTCCGCCTGCTGGGCCGCTACGCCGATGCCGAAGAGGTCGCACGCCACGCGCTGGCCGCTGACCCCTCGGACGGTCTCCTGCTGGTCGGGCTGGCCGCCGTGCTGCACCAGGAGGGCCGCTACACCGAGGCGCTGCAAGCCGCCGATGCCGCGATCCCCGACCTTCCGGAGCCCTCGGTGCACCGGCAGCGGGCGCTCACCCTGTCGGCCCTGGGCAGGCACCCCCAGGCCTGCGACGCGAGCGCCACCGCGGTCTCCCTCGATCCGCACGCCGTCGCCTCGCTGATCGTGCACGCGGCGGTGCTGCAGCAGGCCCGCGCACTGCCCGCCGCCGCCGAGGCCGCCCGCCAGGCAGTCACACTGGCCCCCGACGAGCCCACGGCGCATCTGGTGCTGGCGGGGATCAGCGCGGACGTCGGGGACCGGGCGTCCGCCCGCGCGGCCTATCAGGAGGTGCTGCGGCTGGACCCGGACAACGCGGCGGCACGTCATGACCTCGCCCTGCTCGACCTCGCCCGGGGCCGGGCCGGCCCGGCGTTGCGTGGACTGCTGGAAGCCGGGGCACTGGACCCGGCGGCGCTGGCACCGGGCGGTGGGCTGCCCGTGCTGGCCAATGTCACGACCGTGCTGTGGCGGCTGACCTGGTACCTGCGGCTGGTGCTGTTCGTCTCGCTGTACGTGGTGGGCGTGGCGGCCCTGTCCGGGCAGCCCGAACCCCGCTTCGAACCCAGCACCCCGGCCAGGATCGCCGCCGCGGTCGTCCTCGCCTTCGCCGGGCTGGTCAGCTGGTGGTTCACCCGCACGCTGCCGCCACAGGCCCGTCCGGTGCTGGTCGCCGCAACCCGGTCCGATCCGCTGCTCACCGTCTCCGCGGCACTGATCGCGGCCGGCTTCGGCGTGTACGCATTGATCGTGGTGACCGGCTACGGCCTGTTGTTCCTCGCGGTGTTCGCGCTGGTCACCGCCCTGTTCCTGGTCACGATCGCAGCGGTGTTCCGCAATCGCCGGCGCCGGCGACACTGATCCGTTCTCACCGACGAACAGGTCACCGCTGGTCTGACCGCCATGAGGAACCGGCAGCGGCTGCTCTACGAACCGGGTACGCACTTGAGTGTGATCCTCGCCGAACACGTGCTGCGGCACCGCTTCCCCGGCGCCGCAATGATGTCGGCGGGCGGCTCACCGGGGCCTGATCGGTCTGTGAGGTTCGGTCGGGTGCCCGATCAGTGACCGGGGTCGAACAACGTCGTCAGTTCCCCGGCCGGCAGCGGAGCGCCGAAGTGGGCGCCGAGGGCGGAGTCGGCTCCGGCATCGCGCCACCAGTCGGCCTGTTCCGCGCTGTCCACACCCGGCACGACCACGGTGGCGCCCGTACTGTGCACCAGGGGGATGGCCTGGCGGACTGCTTGGGTCACCACCGAGTCGTTCCCGGGGCGGCGACCGATCCGGTCCACGGTCTGCGGGGCGATCTCCACGGCGTTGACCGGCAGGTCTTCGAGGTAGGCCATGTACCCGGGGCCGGCCGCGGCACCGAGCAGTACCACCCCCGCCCCCACGTCGGTCAGCACCTGCACGTTGTCCACCGCGTCCCCGCGGTCCCGGGACAGTGCCACCAGCGGCACCCCGATCCGGGTGTGCCCGGCCGCGGCACCCGTGCTGGACAGTGCGCCGTACACAACCGCCATCAGATCGGGGTCCTGGCTCAGCCGTGGGGTCAGGTCGACACGCAGCAACGGCGCGGCCGTCCCGAGCTCCGCGTGCCACCTGGCCAGGTCGGCGCAGGCGCTCTGCAACATCCAGCGCCCCAGCGTGAGCACCAGACCGGTGACCTCGGCCAGGGCGAGGCAATCCGGGTGGGCCACCACCGTCCCGTCCGGCCGGTTCCAGCGCAGCAACGCCTGCAACGCGATCACCCGCCCGCTGTCCAGCCCGCGCACCGGCTGGTACTCCAGACTGACCTCCCCGTTCTCGTAGGCGGCGGGCATCTCAACGGCCAGCCGATACCGGTCCCGCTCCTGGGCGTCGGCGTCGGCGTCGTAGAGCCCCCATTGCCCCCGGCCGCTGCGCTTGACCCGGTGCAGCGTCGCATCGGCCGAACGGATCAGCTCACCCGGCGAGATCCCGCCCGCATGCCTGCGCACCACACCGACGCCCGCCGAGACGGCGAATCCCCGGTCCCCGAGATAGACGGGCTCGGACAACTCCTCGTTGATCGCCGCGGCCAGCACGCCGGCATCGGGGGTCTGCACCGTCTCCTCGATCAGGATCGCGAAGTCGTCGGTGCCCATCCTGGCCACCATCGCGCGCTCCCCTTTGACCAGGCCCTGCAGTCGCGCGGCGACCGAACGCAACAGCTGCTCGCCGGTGGTCCGCCCGATTCCGTCGTTGATGACCGAGAAACTGTCCAGATTCACCCGGCACACCGTGACCAGCGCCGACGGCTCGGCACGCTCCAGCACTTTCTGCAGATGGGACATGAAGTAGTGCTCGTTGGGCAGCCCGGTCAGCTTGTCGTGCAACACCTGGTCCGACAGCTCGTGCTGCAGCAGGTGCACCTCGGTGAAGTCCTCGACGATCGTGATGTGATGCGAGGGCGCCCCATCGGCGTCGTGCAGCAGCGAGCCGGACAGGTAGGTCCAGAGGACGTCACCCTTGGCGTTGGTCAGCTGCTGCCTGCGCCGGAATCGGGCCCGCTCGCCAGTGCTGAGCTCGCGGTACACCTCGATCAGCCCGGCATCGCCCCGCGCGTGCAACAGGTCCAGCAGCGGCGCGCCGGCCAGGTCCGCCATATCGCGGTGCACCAGGTCCGCGAACGCCTGGTTGGCGTCGGCCAGGGCACCGCCGAGATCACTGATCGCGATGGCAACGGCGGAGCTGGAGAAGATCTCCCGGAATCGCGCTTCGCTGACCCGCAGCCCGCGTTCGGCGTCCTGCTTGGCCCTGAGCAGTGCCTGGATGATCCCCTGCTGCTCATCGAAGGTGTGCTGGCGCTGCGCCTCGACGTACCCGCCGGTCAGCGTCCCGAGCACGGTCAGCACGGCGGCGGAGAGCCCGTCGCGGCGCCGCAGGCACTCCAGCCGCGGCAGACCGTCGCCGAGGACCTCGATGCTGTCGCCCACACTGCGCGGCCCGATGTAGCAGTGACCGACCAGTTCGGCAGCGACGTCCTTGACAGCGGACCGGTCGACCTGCGCCGCCGCCGCCGCGGTCACCAGCCGGTCGATCAACTCGGCCAGCCGCCGCTCCAGCTCAGCGGCGGACAGCGGCACGTAGGTGGTGCGGTTCACCACCGCCGCCCAGGCCCGGGCCAGCTCGGCCACGGTCAGACCGGCGGCGCTCATCCGACGGCCGCCGGGTTCAACGTCTGACCGGGTTCACCGTGTGACCGACTTCACCGTCTGACCGGCTTCAACGTGACCGACTTCAACGTTTGACGCCCATCCCGGCCAGAACCTGATGCCGTTCCGGCACATCGCCACCGTCGCCGGGCGAGCTGGGTCGCCACTCGGCGATGGGGACCACCCCGGGCTCCACCAGGTCGAACCCGCCGAACAGCTCGCTGATCCGGGACTTGCTGCGCGGGTGGATCGGTTCCTTCCCGCCTTGCATGACCTTGACCAGAGCGTCCATCTCGGCGGCTCCCGAGTCGGCGGTGAGATGGGAGAGCGCCAGGTAACTGCCCGGGGCAAGCCCTTCCCGGAAGCGGCCGAGCACCCCCACCGGGTCGTCGTCCGTCGGGATGAAGTGCGCGACGCACACCATCAGCAGCCCCACCGGCTGGTCGAGGTCCAGCAACTGCCGGGTGGTCGGGGACCCCAGAACGCTCTCCGGCTCACGCAGGTCCGCCCGCACCACGTCGGCGTGCGGATTGTCCTCCAGAATGAGCTGGCAATGGGCCACGGCGACCGGATCGTGGTCCACGTACACCACCCGGGCCTCGGGATCGGCCCCCTGCGCGATCTCGTGCACGTTGCCGACCGTCGGGATGCCCGAGCCGATGTCGAGGAACTGCCGCACACCGGCCCGTCCCAGCTCCAGCACAACCCGGCGCAGGAAGGCCCGGTTGAGCCGCGCTATGTCCCAGCAGCCCGGATGCGCGTTACTGACCCGCGCCGCCAGCTGCCGGTCGGCGGCGAAGTTGTGCCCACCACCCAGCAGGTAGTCGTACATCCGTGCGGCACTGGGCCGGGTGACGTCCACACCGTCCGGGACCCAGTTGGCCACCTGGCTCAAGGCTCGTCACCTCGCATTGTCGACTGATTGGTCTTCTGATCGGTTGGTCTTCTGATCGGTTTGGTCTTCGGTTTGGTCTTCTGATCGGTCTTGGTGAGCCTACTGAGGACATCACCCGTTGTGGCCACCGGCTCACGATATATCTGCACCCCCTGACCGGGGGTGGTCCCTCAATGTCACCGGTTTCCCCGACGATGACTCGTCAGACGCGATCATCGACCGAGGGGGGACCTGGGGATGGGGAGGCTGACGCGCGCGGTCCACGCTGCGCTGCTGACGGCGCTGCTGGGGGGACTGCAGGCGACGCCTGCGTTCAGCCAGCCGTCGGTGGCGCCGAGCACGTCGAAACAGGTGCTCGCGACCTTGCTCCCCGCCGAGCAGGTGGCCTCCGGCGTGACACATCGCGCGTTCACCACCACGATCGCGACCGGCCGGCTGACGGGCAACGTCATTGTGGTCGATCTGTCCGTGGCCGGGGTGCGCGCCGACCTGCTCACCCCGGGAGCGGTGGCCGCGCGCAGCACCGTGACCCGGATGGTCGGCCTCGGTGGCGCCGTGGCGGGCATCAACGGTGACTTCTTCGACATCGGCCGGACCAGCGCCCCTGCCGGACCCGAGGTGGCCGGTGGGGTCGCGCTGAAGGCAGCGGTGCCGCAGGGCCGCAGGGCCGCTCCGTCCGTTCCGGGCGCCGAGATGGACTACGTGTTCCGGGTCGGTGTCGACCACCGGGCCGCGATCGATCGGCTGGACCTGGATGCCAAGGTCACCAGTCAGCACGGCACGGTGCCGGTGGTGGCGCTGAACCAGTACGCGGTCCCGGTCGGCGGGGTCGGCCTTTTCACCTCCGCATGGGGGGCGGCCAGCCGGGCCGGCTCGGTGTGCGGCTCGGACACCGACGCCAAGTCCGGGTGTGCTCCAGACGTCACCGAGGTGACGGTGCGGGGCGGTGTGGTGACCGCGGTGTCCCACCGAGCGGGCGCGGGCCGGCTCGCCGCCGACGACGTCGTCCTGCTCGGCCGGGACGGCGGCTCGACCGCGCTGCGGGCACTGCAGGTGGGCGATCCCGTTCAGGTGAGCTACCGGCTGGTGGCACAGAGTGGGGTGGCCCCCCAGTTCGCCGTGGGCGCCAGCCCCATCCTGCGCGACGGTGCCCCCACCGAACGGCTCGACGACCGCACCCGCGCCGCCCGCAGCGGCGCCGCGGTCAGCGCGGACGGACAACGGCTGTACCTGGTGACCGTGGGCGGGCGGGAGGCCACCCGCAACGGAGCGAGCCAGGCGGCGAGCTCCACCAGGGGGGCCACCCTGGTGGAGCTCGCCGCCCTGCTGCACGAACTCGGTGGTGACGACGGGGTGAACCTCGATGGAGGCGGCTCGTCGACGCTGGTCTACGGCAGCGGGCTCGCTCCGCGGGTCACTGTGGTCGGCAACCCGTCCGCCTCCGAGCGCATGGTCCCCAACGGCATCGGCGTCTTCACCGGCTGAATCGGCCCCTGATCGGGACTTCGGGCTCGGGACTCCGGGCTCGGGACTCCGGGCTCAGGGCTCCAGCTCGGACCGGGGCGCGATGGCGAAACGGTACTGCTCCTCGGCGTCGCCCTCGACCCGCTGGACGTCCAGCACCTTGTCGTCCAGGGCCTGGGCGGCTACCGGCTCCAGGAACACGGTGGCGCCACCGCCGGTGAGCACGGTGTCCTGCTCAGCCGGCCCCGGGGCGACCGACAACTCGAGCCCGTCGGACTCGGTCTCGGGCAGGGACGCGATGCGCAGCCCGGCACCGTCGGGCATCTCACTCGAGGAGATCAGCGAGTTGATGGCCTGTGCGGCTGTCTCAGTGATGGCAAGCATGCCTCCCGACGGTAGAGATGTTCGGAACCGCCCGCACGGTGGACGCCACCGCAGTGACGATCCGCCGGTCGGGACTCGGGGGACCGGCCGCGGCTGCGGAGGCGTCACGATGGCGGGTATGGACACCGCACTCGAAGCGCTCGCCGCTGCGCATGGCGTTGCCACCTGGTACCGCGACGGGCAGCGCAGACGGATCGACGTCGATCCCGAGGTGGTACGCCGGGTGCTCGGATTGCTGGGTGTGATCGCCGACACACCGGCACAGGTCCGGGATGCGCTGGCCGCCGCGCGGCTGCCGGGCCGTGCCCTGCCCGGCACCGTGGTGGTGCGCCACGGCAGGAGCTTCGAGCTACCGGCCGACGGGGTGTTGCGCGACGGGGTGTTGCGCGACGGGGTGCCGCGCGACGGGGTGTTGCGCGACGGGGTGTTGCGTCACGGGGTGCTGCGTGACGAGGAGGGTGGCGAGCGGGTGGTGCGCGGCTCGCTGCCGGCGGACCTGGCACCCGGTTGGTACTCGCTACGGACCGATTCGGGCGGCGGTGGTGGCCTTGAAGAGCAGCCAACCACCGTGCTGATCACGCCGCCCGCGCTGCCCGAGCCACCCCGCACCTGGGGCTGGATGCTGCAGCTCTACGCGCTGCACTCGGCCCGGTCCTGGGGCCTCGGGGACCTCGCCGACCTGCGGGAATTCATCAACTGGACGGCCGGCGCGCACCAGGCGGGCGCGGTACTGGTGAACCCGCTGCACGCGGTGACCCCGGTGCACCCGGTGCAGCCGTCGCCGTACACGCCGTCCAGCCGCCGCTACGCCAACCCGCTGTATCTGCGGGTCACCGACACCGGCAGCTATCCCCGTGCCGACCCGGCCGTGCGGGCCGAGGTGGACGCCCTGCGCGTGCCGTGCGGCGGTGCGCTGATCGACCACGACGCCGTCTGGCAGGCCAAACGGACCGCGCTGGAGCTGCTCTGGCACGCCGACGGCTGCCCCGCACCGGTCATGGCGGACGGACTGCGCGACTTCGCGACGTTCTGCGCGCTGGCCGAGCGACACGGCGGGCGCTGGTCGCGCTGGCCCGCGCAGCTGCGCCACCCGGCGACCGCGAGCGCGGACCCGCGGCGGGTGGCGTTCCACGCCTGGGTGCAGCAGCAGTGCGACGAGCAGCTGGCCGCCGTCCGGTCCGCCGCGAGCCCGATGGCGATCGGGGTGGTGCACGACCTGGCGGTCGGAGTGGATCCGGAGGGCGCCGACGCCTGGGCGCTGCAGGATGTGCTGGCCACCGGGGTGAGTATCGGAGCGCCGCCGGACGCGTTCAGCCAGCAGGGACAGAACTGGGGGCTGCCGCCGTGGCGCCCGGACCGGCTGGCCGCCACCGGGTACGCCGCCTACCGGGACATGCTGCGCGGGGTACTGCGGCACGCCGACGGGCTGCGCATTGATCACGTGGCCGGGCTGTGGCGGCTGTGGTGGGTGCCGCCCGGGGCGTCCCCGGACCAGGGGACCTACGTGCACTACGACGCCGAGGCGATGCTCGCGGCGCTGGCGCTGGAAGCGCACCGGGCCGGCGCGGTGGTGATCGGAGAGGATCTCGGCACGGTGGAACCCGAGGTCACCGAGGCGCTGGCCGAGCGGCACATGCTGGGCTGCGCGGTGCTGTGGTTCGCCCGCGACGAGCACGGCCGGGACGATGCGAACCCCGGCCAGCCACTGCTGGCCCCGCGGCGCTGGCCCGAACGCGCGGCAGCGAGCATCTCCACCCACGACCTGCCCACCGCGACCGGCTTCCTGCGCGGCGAGCAGGTGCGGATCCGCGCCGAGCTGGGCCTGCTGACCGACGACACCGCGGAGTGGGCCCGCGCCCGGGCCGACCGGGCGGAACTCGTCGCGCTGCTGCGCACCGAAGGGTTGCTCCCCCAGGTCCCCGACGATGACCCGGAATCCGAGGAGAACACCGGGTCTGAGGAGAACACCGCCTCTGAGGAGGACACCGTGGTCGCGATGCACGCGCTGCTGGCCCGCACGCCCTGCCGGCTGCTACTGGCCTCGCCGTATGACGCGCTCGGCGAGTTGCGCCAGCCCAACCTGCCCGGCACCGTCGACCAGTATCCGAACTGGCGGCTGCCGTTACCGGTGACCCTGGAGGAGTTGCAGCGCGATCCGCGGGTCCGGCGAGTGGTCGACGCCCTGCGTGGCCCGTCACCGGGGTGAGGGCCCCGCATCCAGCTGAGCGAGCAAGGTGCGCGGCGCGACCATCCGGTAGGCGTCTTCCACCAGTTCGGCGACCTCCTCCCAGAAGCTCGCCGGACGCTCGACGTCGAGGTACATCCCGACCCAGCCGCGCCTGCCCACGTACGGCGGCACGAAGAACCGCCGTGGATCCGACTCCATCAGCGCCTGCTGGGCACCGGCCGGGGCGGCGCACCAGAAGCTCAGCCGGTCGTCATGGTGGTGGTCGGCGTAGGTGACGAAGACCTTCTTGCCGCGGATGAAGAAGGTCGGCTCGCCGTGGCTGAGCCGCTCAGTGGTCTCCGGCAGTGCCAGGCAGATCCGGCGCAGCCGCTCCAGCGGATCACCGTCCATGCTGGCAGTGTGCCGCCCACCCCTGACAGTGAGGCCGTGATATTCGATCGCCGATATTCGATCGCCATGACCGGGGCCGCTGGGGCAGCATCACGGGTTGGCTGCTCGGAGGTGCTTGGGAGGGGGACGGATGGCTGCGCCCGAATCACCTGGCGACACGGAGGCGGCGCGCCGCGGTTCGCCGATGCGCAAGACGGCCGTGTTGCTGGCGCTGCGCTACTACGGCCGGGAGCTGTCCCGCCACCGGCGGGTCGCGCTGCCCGCCCTGTTGTTTCCGGCGCTGGGCAACACCTGCCTGTTCTACCTCGCTCCGCTGGTCGTTGCCCAGCTCGCGGGCCGGTTCGCCGGCGGCGCCAAGACCGGCGCTGCGACGGTGCTGCCCTACGTGCTCGGCTTCGCCGGCCTGATGCTCCTGGCGGAGGCCCTGTGGCGGGTCGGCGTGCACTGCATGAACCGCACGGACGGCCGCGGGATCGAGCACCTGTACGTGGTCGGCATGAACGAGCTGCTGGCCAAGGATGCGGCTTTCTTCCACGACAACTTCGCCGGTTCGTTGACCAAGCGGGTGCTGAGCTTCGCGACGCGGTTCGAGCTGTTCGTCGACACGCTCGCGTTCTCCGTCGTCGCCGACATCGTGCCACTGGGATTCGCGTCGGTGGTGCTCTGGCACTACGACCCGCTGCTCGTCGTCGTTCTTCTCGGCCTCATCGTGGTCACCGGGCTGGTCGTCGCGCCGCTGGTGCGTCGCCGCCAGGCACTCGTCGACCAGCGGGAGGCCGCCATCGCACGGGTGTCCGGCCACGTCGCCGACAGCCTGATGAACATGGAGACCGTGCGAGCCTTCGCCGCTGAGGATCGCGAGGCCGCCGAGCACAAGACACGCGTCGCCGAACAGCGAACCCTCGCCATCCGATCCTGGGACTACGCCAACCTGCGCATCGACACCCTGGTCGCGCCGATGGCCGTGCTCACCAAC
This sequence comes from Pseudonocardiaceae bacterium, assembly GCA_036494005.1. GTDB lineage: Bacteria > Actinomycetota > Actinomycetes > Mycobacteriales > Pseudonocardiaceae. The sequence goes on from DASXOV010000233.1 coordinate 14,712, forward strand.
GCACTCGGCCTGCTGCTCGCCGTCAGCCTCGGCGGCGGGCGGCTGGGCGTGGAAGCGATCGTGGTGACCTTCGCCTACTTCTCGAACGCGACACAGATCATGTTCGAGTTCAACCAGATCTATCGGCGACTGGAGAGCTGCCTGACCGAAGCCGCCCAATTCACCGAACTGCTGCTCACCCCGCCGACCGTGCTCGATCCGGCCTCGCCGGAACCGCTGCGAACCACGAGCGCGGACATCCGCTTCACGCAGGTGAGCTACGCCCACGCCGGCGCACCCCCGCTGTTCACCGGCCTCGATCTGACCGTCCCCAGCGGCACCAAGATCGGCCTCGTCGGCCGCTCCGGCGGCGGGAAGAGCACCCTCATCCGGCTGCTACTGCGGCTGATGGATATCGACGACGGTCGCATCCTCGTCGGCGGTCAGGACATCACTCGGCTGCGCCAGGCGGACCTACGCAGTCTGATCGCCTACGTGCCACAGGACCCGGCCATGTTCCACCGGACGCTGCGCGACAACATCGCGTTCGCCCGCCCGGGCGCCAGCGACGCCGAGATCCACCGCGCCGCCCACGCGGCCCACGTCACCGAGTTCGCCGAGGCCCTGCCCGACGGGTTCGACACCATGGTCGGGGAACGCGGGATCAAGCTGTCCGGCGGCCAGCGCCAGCGGGTCGCGCTCGCCCGCGCCATCCTGCGCGACGCGCCGATCCTGCTGCTCGACGAGGCAACCAGCGCGCTGGACTCGGAAAGCGAGATCCTCATCCAACAAGCCCTCTGGCAGCTCATGGACGGCCGGACCGCGCTCGTGGTGGCGCACCGGCTGAGCACTGTGGTGCGAATGGACCAGCTCGTCGTCCTCGACCGCGGCCGGATCGTGGAACAGGGCACCCACGACGAACTGCGTCAGATGCAAGGCACCTACGCCAGGCTCTGGCACCACCAGTCAGGCGGATTCCTCGACGACAACAGCGGCACGTCGCCGTCCGACGAGACGAACAGCAAGATCACCACGTCGAGCGTGCTCTGACGCTGTGCCGCGTTCGATGACCTCCGCGTTCGATGACCTCTGCGTTCGATGACATCGGTGCCGACGAAGTGCTGCTGTACTGCTGTGCCCGCGATCATCATCAGATCGATCGCCTCGCCAACGCCACAGCACTGACGCACCGCGCGGGCGGCTTCCGGCCGCCCGGCGCGGGAAGGGGATGACGGTGGTCAGTGCCGTTGGGGATATGCGCGCAGGGCCGGGATGAGCACCGCGGCCACGGCGAGGTGGAGCAGGACCAGCGCGGTCCTGGTGCCGGTGGTGGCGTGTTCGAGGAAGATCGGGACCAGGGACAGGAGCAGCACCACCGTCGCGATCACGGTCCAAGTTGTCCTGGCCCGGCGGGTGAAGCGCTCGAGCCCGGCGAGCGTGCCCCAGCCGAGTAGACCGAAGACAAGAGTGAAGACGATGACGGTGCCCAGGCCGAGGACCCCCGTGCCGAGGGAATCACTGAGCACGAAGTCGACGCCGAGCGCACGGGCCACCAGCCAGAGCAGGCAGTTGGCCAGCACGGCGCCGACGACAGCGCCGGCTCTGCGCCCCCGCCGGGCGCGGGCCGTGGAGGATTGCGGCAGAGCATCGGCGGTTGCGGAGGGGGATGCCGGGTTGATCTCGGTCATGATGATCGTCCTTACGTCGCTGTGTGCCTGGGGCCCTGGTGCCTGGGGCCCTGCACGTAGGCGTCGAACGACCGATCGCCGGATCGACACGGTCGATGAAGATCTCGCCGCCGCCGCGGCGGGCGAGCACCGCGCCGTGCGCTATCCCCTCGCCGGCCGGCGGGATACTCCTGCTGCGTCGTTGCGCAGCCCGGCCGGCGGCGACGTCTGCAGGCGCACCCAGGGCACCGTGATCAACGCCCAGACGGCGGCACCGAGGATCAGCTCGGACAGCAGGTACCAGGGCCACGGGCCGAGCACGTCGAGCATCGACTCGGCCAGCGGCTTGGCATTGAGGAAGCCGTAGTTGGTCCCGGCCATCCGGTTGAAGGCGAACATCGCCACCCCCCAGATGGTCGTGGCGAACACCGCGACCCGGTAGCTACGCCAGTCCGGCCGCAACCCGGCGCCCCACACCAGGTAGAGCGCCGCCCACACCACCAAGGAGTGCAGCGCGAAGAACATGACGAATTCCAGTGACGGGAAGTCCGGGCCGTTCAGCTCGGGAGTGATGAAGGCCTGCGAGGTCAGTGTCAGACCCCAGTAGTAGGTCAGCGCGAACGCGGTCGGGGAATGCGACCACAAGGCCCACACCGAGGCCATCGCCGCCAGATCGCACAATTGCAGTGGTAGCGAGAATCCGAGCACCCAGTGCCCGGGCAACATCCAGTAGAGCTCCAGCGGTACCAGGAGCGCGGCGAAGACCAGTGCGAACACCCGGGTCGTCGTCCGCTCGGCGGCGCTGCCACGTTGCCTGCGCCCGATCAACACCACCGCGGCCGCCACCACAGCGAGCACCACGAGCGCCACACCGTGAGACAGCCCGTACGGCACGAATCGGCTCGTTGCCAGCGGTGCAGCCACCTCTGCAGAGTACGGGCAGCCCGCCCGAACGGGGCAATGCACACCGACCACTCGCCGGCAAACCGGGCCACGACAACCGCGCACTGTGAGCCGCAGCGGAGATGCGCAACCAGGTCGTCGAGCAGCGCAGCGACGACCCGCGCCTCGGGCACGGCGAC
>DASXOV010000234.1:0-38530 GCA_036494005.1 Pseudonocardiaceae bacterium
ACGATCTTCGCGCTGGACCTGAGTTCTCTGGTGGCCGGGGCCAAGTACCGCGGCGAGTTCGAGGAGCGGCTCAAGGCGGTGCTGGCCGAGGTGAAGGCCGCCGAGGGGCGGATCCTGTTGTTCGTCGACGAGCTGCACACCGTGGTGGGCGCCGGCGCCGCCGAGGGCGCCATGGATGCGGGCAACATGCTCAAGCCGATGCTGGCCCGCGGCGAGCTGCACATGGTCGGTGCGACCACCCTCGCCGAGTACCGCAAGTACATCGAGAAGGACGCCGCGCTGGAGCGCCGGTTCCAGCCGGTGCTGGTGGACGAGCCCAGCGTCGAGGACACCGTCTCCATCCTGCGCGGGCTGCGCGAGCGGCTGGAGATCTTCCACGGGGTGCGGATCCAGGACAGCGCGCTGGTCGCGGCGGCCACCCTGTCGCATCGGTATCTGACGGACCGGTTCCTGCCGGACAAGGCGATCGACCTGGTCGACGAGGCCTGTGCCCGGCTGCGCACCGAGATCGACTCGATGCCCGCCGAGCTGGACGAGATCACCCGGCGGGTGATGCGCCTGGAGATCGAGGATGCCGCACTCGCCAAGGAGACCGACCCGGCCAGCCAGGCCCGGCTCGACCAGCTCCGCAAGGAACTGGCCGACCTGCGGGCCGAGGCCGACGCTATGCGCGCGCAGTGGGAGGCCGAGCGGCAGGCGATCCGCCGGGTGCAGGAGCTGCGTGCCGAGCTGGAGCAGGTGCGCCGGGATGTCGAGGAGGCCGAGCGCCGCTACGACCTCAACCGGGCGGCGGAGCTGCGCTACGGCACGCTCACCGAGCTGCAGCGCCGGTTGAGCGCCGAAGAAGAGAAGCTGGCCAGCAAGCAGGGTGAGCGCAGGCTGCTGCGCGAGGTGGTCACCGAGGACGAGATCGCGGAGATCGTCTCGGCCTGGACCGGCATCCCGATCACTCGGCTGAAGGAGGGCGAGCGGGACAAGCTGCTGCGTCTCGACGAGGTCCTGCATGAGCGGGTGATCGGCCAGGACGAGGCGATCCGGGCGGTGTCCGACGCCATCATCCGGGCCCGGTCGGGTATCAAGGACCCGCGCCGCCCGATCGGGTCGTTCGTCTTCCTCGGCCCGACCGGCGTCGGGAAGACTGAACTGGCCAAGACGCTGGCCGCGGCACTGTTCGACGCTGAGGACAACATGGTCCGGATCGACATGAGCGAGTATCAGGAGCGGCACACCGTGAGCCGGTTGGTGGGTGCCCCGCCAGGCTATGTCGGTTACGAGGAGGGCGGCCAGCTCACCGAGGCGGTTCGCCGCAAGCCCTATTCCGTGGTGCTGTTCGACGAGATCGAGAAGGCGCACCCGGACGTGTTCAACACCTTGCTGCAGGTGCTCGACGACGGCCGGCTCACCGATGCCCAGGGCCGCACTGTCAACTTCCGCAACACCGTGCTGATCATGACGTCGAACATCGGCTCGCAGTACCTGATGGACGGTGTCACTCCGGACGCGGAGATCAGGCCGGAGGCGCGCGAGCTGGTGATGGCTGAGTTGCGCAGTGCCTTCCGGCCCGAGTTCCTGAACCGGATCGACGAGATCGTGCTGTTCACCCCGCTCAACCAGGGCGAGATCGAGCAGATCGTCGAGCTGATGTTCAATGATCTGCGGCACCGGCTGGCGGAGCGGCAGATCGCACTGGAGGTTTCCGAGGACGCCCGCCGGTTCATCGCCGCGAAGGGCTTCGACCCGGTCTACGGTGCCCGGCCGTTGCGCCGGTTCATCGCCAGGGAGGTGGAGACCCGGATCGCCCGGGCGTTGCTCACCGACGCCGTCCCCGATGGCGCCACGGTCCGGGTGGAAATGAAGGGCGACGATCTCCTGGTGGCCCACGACGACCCGACCCCGGCTGCGAGCACGGGGGTATGAGCGCAGATGGCGACCACGACGACGGGACTGACGGTCCGGTGCCCGAACTGCGGCAAGCTCAACCGGATACCCGCGGCCGGGGACGGCAAGCCCCGGTGCGGGAGCTGCAAGAGGTACCTGCCCTGGATCGTGGACGCCGGTGACGAGGACTTCACCAAGATCGCGGAGCGGGCCTCGATCCCGGTCCTGGTGGACCTCTGGGCGCCCTGGTGCGGACCGTGCCGCATGGTCAGTCCGGCACTGGAGCAGCTGGCCAGGGAGAAGGCCGGTCAGCTGAAGCTGGTCAAGGTCAACATCGATCAAGCACCCGGTCTGGTGCGGCGGTTTTCGGTGCAGGCCGTCCCGACCCTGATGGTGCTGTACCGCGGCGAGGTGATCGCGCGCCAGCCGGGAGCCGCCCAGGTGGACGTGTTGCGCCGCTGGATCCAGGACGCCGTCGCCGGCATTCCCTCCCCATCCGAATCTGGAGGTAACGCATGAACCCGGGTAAGAAGGTTTGGCAGGTCCCGCTGCGGCAGGAGGACCGGTCATGACGAGGGCAGTAGTGGATCCGCACCTGCGGATGGTGCAGGCCGTGGTTCCCCGCACACCGGAGGGCTGCGAGGAGTGCCTGAAGACCGGGTCGTGGTGGGTACACCTGCGGTTATGCCTGACCTGCGGGCATGTCGGCTGTTGCGACTCCTCACCGAACCGGCACGCTCGATTGCATGCAGGTGTGGTCAGCCACCCGATCGTCCGGTCGTTCGAACCGGGGGAGGACTGGCGCTGGTGTTTTGTCCACGAGACCTTCGTGTGAGCCGGTTCTCGCCATGACCACACGTGATCTGACCGAAGCCGCCGCGCTGCCAGAGACGCCGGACCTGGACGGCGAGTCCCTCCGGCTCGCCCAGGCTCAGCTGGACATCCTGCAGGGCAACGGCGAACGACGTCCTGTCCGGCCCGGCGACGTGCTGTGTCGCGAGGGTGAGCCGAGCCCGTCGTTCGTCGTCGTCATCGAGGGCCGGGTGGCGATGGTCGAGGACTATGGCACCGTCGGGGCACCGTCGGGGGCACCGACGGGGGCACCGACGGGGCTATCGGCGAACAGCGGGTGGTGCGGGTGCACGGTCCGGGTCGTTTCCTGGGGGAACTGAGCGTGCTCACCGCGCAACCCGAGTTGTGCACGGCGGTGGTCCTGGTCGACGGTGCGGTGCTCGAAGTGTCGGCGGAGCGGATGCGGGCGCTGGTCGTGCAGGAGCCCGTGCTCGGCGATGAGATCCTGCGTGCCTACCTGATCCGCCGCACCCTGGCGATCGGGCTCGGGCTCGGGTTCCGCATCATCGGCTCGCGGTACTCGACGGACACCCGGCGGTTGCGCGACTTCGCGATGCGCAACCGGTTCCCGCACCGGTTCATCGATCTGGAGGACGACCCGGCCGCCGACAGCCTGCTGCGCCGGTCGGGCGTCGGGCCCGACGACACGCCCGTCGTGGTCTGGCGGGACCGGCTGCTGCGCAATCCGAGCATCGCCCAGGTCGCCGAGCTGGTGGACGCCAAGGAGCTGTTCGTCTTCATCGGAGCGACCCCCTGCACCGATTGGCTGGCAGGCACGCTGGCCCTGGATTCCGGCGGTTACGTGTTGATCGGGGCCGACGCCGCCAGGGTGGCCGACGGACGGTTCGACGAGCTCGGGCGGGCACCGCTGATGCTGGAGACCACCGAACCGGGGGTGTTCGCGGTGGGCGACGTGCGCAGCTGCTCGATCAAGCGTCGCTTCAGCCGTGGGGGAGGGGGCCATGGCCGTCCGGCTGGTCCACGAGCACCTTTCATCCTCAGGACGGTGATGCCATGACGGGGGCCGACAGCACCAGCAGGCCCGGCCTGGGGCCGGATGCGCGCCGTCGCCTGCAGGATGAGCTGGCTGATCTACGCGATCGGCGTCGCGAGCTCGTGGCCGCTCTGCAGGAATCGGATTCGGTGGGGGACCGCGCCGACGCCGCCGAGACGCTGGAGATGCGGGACGAACTGGTGTGGGCGGATGAGCAGATCGCCGAGATCGTCGCCCGGCTCGCCGGCGCGGAACCGGCCGGAGATTCCGGTGGCCTGCCCGATGGCGCCGAGGTCACCCTGCGGTTCGAGGATGGCACCGAGCAGACCCTGCGCGTCGCGGCCTTCCCCGAGGAGGTCCCCGAGGGCGCAGAGGAGACCTCGTTCACCGTGCACAGCCCGCTGGGCCGCGCGCTGGCCGGTCACCGGCCCGGAGACACCGTTTCCTACTCCACCCCGGACGGACCGGTGCACGTCCGCCTGATCGATCTGCGCCTCCCGTGACTCCCGGGGGCGCAGGCCGCACACGCCCAGATGCCACCGGCCGGTAGCCGACCGGCCACTGTTGAGCACAAGGAGAATTCATGACGACCACCACATCGCCCAAACCGTCGGCGTCGCAGCCGTGGCTGCACCAGCACGGTGTGCAGGTCCAGGAATTCGGCACCGTGCGACAATTCCCGCTGGGGTTGTCGTACGAGGCGCGGATGTACTCGTGCCAACGGCTGAATCGGGTGCTGGCTGATTCCCAGATCTTGTACGCGCTGTACAAGAAACACCACTGGCTGATGCGGGGACCCACCTTCTACCAACTCCACCTGCTGCTCGACAAGCACGCAGGCGAGCAGCTGGAGGTGATCGACACACTGGCCGAGCGGGTGCAGACCCTGGGTGGGGTCGCAGTCGGCGACCCGCGGCACGTCGCGGAGATCACCGCCATCCCCCGGTCCCCGGACGGCGTCGAGGCCGTCCCGGCGATGTTGTCGCGGCTGCTGGAGGCGCACGAGACGATCCTCATCGAGTCCCATGACGCCGCGGCCCGGGTCGCCGGGCTCGGGGACGACGGGACGAACGATCTGCTCGTCTCCGACGTGATCCGTACCGGGGAACTGCAGGCGTGGTTCCTCGCCGAGCACCTGGTCGACACCCCGCTGGTCCGCCTCGACGGACCGCGTGACTCGGACTGACCCGGCGCCTCGATGTACCCGAACTGAACCTCAGCGTCCCCGAACTTAATAGTAGGGCTGTCCAGCGAGACCCGGGCAGCGCTGCGGTTGACTTCGGACACATCCAGCCTTTCCTAATGGGCCGATCTACGATGCGGTGATCACATCACTGCTGGAAGGCTGACGGACGCCGACATCGCGCCGGGCCGACCGGCGATGCATTCCCACTTCTACGTTCCTATTCGGGATGATCCCCAGTGCGGACGGAGGTGGGGATGGGCAACAACGGGACGCTGCGGCAGCGCAGACTCGGCCGGGAGCTGCGCCGGTTGCGCGAGGACGCCGGGCTCAGTCTGGAGGAGGTCGCGCCTGCGCTGGACTGGTCGACCAGCAAGCTCAGCCGGATCGAGACCGGGCAACAGGGCGTGGACGTGCACGGCGTGCGGAGCATGCTCGACCTCTACGACGTCGGCGGCGAGCGCTGGACGGAGATCATCGACCTGACCCGGCAGGCCCGGCAGAAGGGCTGGTGGCACACCTACGGCCTCAGCAACCGGGGGTACCTCGCGCTGGAGGCCGACGCTGCGGTGGTGCACGCGTACCAGCTTGGCTGCTACGGCAGCGCAGGTTCACCGAGGACCCGCCGCTGGACCTGGTGGCCGTGGTAGACGAGACGGTGCTGCGCCGTCCGGTCGGCGGGGTGTAGGTAATGCAGGAGCAGTTGCGCTATCTGGTGCGCCAGGCTGCTCACTCGTCGGTGTGCTTGCAGGTGGTACCGGCCTCCGTTGGGACGCATACGAGGCTGAGCGGTTCGTTCAACGTACTCGAGTTCGGCGAGCCCGACGAGCCAGCCATCGCGTACCTGGAGAACGCGGTGACCGCCATGTATGTGCACAAGGAGGCGGAGGTCCGCGAGTATAAGGTGATCTTCGATCGACTGCAGTCCGAGGCGCTCAGCCCGCCCGACTCGCTAGCTTTCGTCGAGCGGCTGTTGATGATCTCTGCGCAGCGGAAGCGAGGCGAGCATGGTGCGGACAGCGGGCCTGACCGGAGCCGGTAGTGCAAGAGCAGCCGCAGCAACGGTGGCGATGGCGAGCAGACCGACTGCATCGAGGTCACCGAGTTCCCTGACCGCGTTGCGATGCGGGACTCCAAGAATCCCGCCGGGCCGATACTGGCGGTGCCCCGCGCCCAGTGGCACGTGTTCCTCAGTGGTGTCCGGATGGACCAGTTCTGCTGACTGGTCACTGTGCTCAGGAGTGTGCGGGGCCGAGCTCTAGACGAGTACGTCCTCACTCGATCAGTGGACGGTAGGCGATCAGGGATCGGGTGAGGAACTGGCTGGCGGCGCAGTTGTGCCAGATCGCCCCCGCCCGCCGCGTGGAGCACAACGTCGCCGAGGCGCAGGGGCGGTCGTCGAGCCGGGACACCCCGGCGGTTGTGGCGGCCAGCCATGACCGGCCCGGGCTGTCGAGCCGCCCGAATCAGAACGTCCAACCCTGGTCGCGGATGAACCCTACGAGGTCCACGTAGCGCACTCCCATCCCGTCGCACACGTCCGGAATCCGGGGCCTCTCCGGGTTGCTGGTCCGCGTCTCTTGCGGGACCACGATCCCGCTGCGGGCACGGGCGAGCCTGATCACGAACGAGTCGGCGAGATTGCGCTGCCCGCCTTTGCCGACCAGCTTCGGGTGCCTGGCCAGCACTTCCCTCGTCGCCACCTGGATATCCTCGTCGAGCGGCAGGAACAGGTCGCCCTGGTTCGCCGCCCACTCTTTGTCGCGTCGTCCTTCCGGCTCAGCTCGTGGCGCATCACGTCGACTGATCGGACGGCCCCGGCCGCGATCATGCCCTCGATATTGGTCCAGAGTGTTGAGGTCGAGCTTGATCAGCAGTCGGACACGTAGGCCTTCACAACGGCCACGCTCATGAACAGGTCCGTGGCGATCTCGGCGTTGGACTTGTCGTGCCTGAGTGCCACGGACGTTCGCGATCATCGAACAGGCTGTGCGACGCCTGTACCGGCAGCGCGGTGTCGCGCGCCGCATGCATGCGAAGTTGATCGACGGGCTGACCGAAGAACGGGTCACCCTGTTGGTGCGTCCTGACACGTCGGCACCACGGCACGCCTACCGATCATGGGGCTATCGGCCAGTCGGACAGATCCATCCCTTTCCCGACGGACCGATCTACGATGCGATGATCACATCATTGCTGGAAGGCTGAGGACCCTGACGATCGACTCCTGTGGGCACTACCCGGACCCGCGGCCACCTGAACCAGTGGGCGATGACGGCGCCACCATCGAGCGGGTCTCCTCGCGGGCCGTGTACTCCAATCAATGGATGGAACTTCGCGAAGATGTGATCCGCCGTCCCGATGGATCTCAGGGAATTTACTCCTACGTTGAGAAGCCGGACTTCGCCCTCATTATTCCGATTGAGTGCGACGGGTTCCACCTGGTCGAGCAGTATCGCTACCCGGTGGGCCACCGATCATGGGAGTTTCCGCAGGGCACCATGCCCAACCGTAAGGACGAAGATCCGCTTGAACTGGCCCGCAAAGAGCTCGCCGAGGAGACCGGCTTCCGGGCAGAACGTTTTCACCGCCTCGGTCGCCTCTGTACGGCCGTAGGCATGACCAGCCAAGCGTTCACGATATTCGTTGCCGACCAGCTTCACGGCGGCCGGCACTCCCGGGGACACGAGGAGCAGGATATGCGGCAGAAATGGTTCCCTCGCAGCGAGTTCGAAGACATGATACGAGAGGGAATCGTCACCGACGACTCGACGATCGCCGCGTATATGTTGTATCTACTGTCCGGCGAAAGTCGCACCTCACCGTAGCGCTCATCGGGTATCCGCTGCGGTCAGGCCAGGCCGGCGTCGTGGGCGAAGAGGGCGACCTGGACGCGGTTGTTCAGCCCGAGCTTGGTCAGCAACCGGGATACGTAGGCCTTCACGGTGGCCACGCTCATGAACAGCTCCGTGGCGATCTCGGCGTTGGACTTGCCGTGCCCGAGCGCCACAGCCACCTCGCGCTCCCGGTCGCTGAGCTCGTCGAACACCTTCCGGGCCCGGCGGCGGCGCTGGTCGGTGCCGTCGCCGGTGACGTGCTTGATCAGTTGCCGGGTCACCGTGGGGGACAGGATCGGCTCGCCCGCCGCGACCCGGCGCACCGCCTGCACGATCTCGGCGGGCGGGGTGTCCTTCAGCACGAATCCGCTCGCTCCGGCCCGCAACGCCCGCAGCACGTGATCGTCGGTGTCGAAGGTGGTCAGGATGATGATCTCCGGTGCGCGCGGGCGGCGGCGCAGGATCTCGGTGGCCTCCAACCCGTCCATCCGCGGCATCCGGATGTCCATCAGCACCACGTCGGGACGGTGCGCGTCCACCGCGGCGGTGACCTCCGAACCGTCAGCCGCCTCGGCCACGATCGCGATGTCGTCGGTCCCGGCCAGCATCAACGACAATCCGGACCGGACCAGGCTGTCGTCGTCGGCGATCAGCACGCGAATGGGTGAGCTCATTGCGGCCACGGTAGCCAGGCCTGTACCCGGAAATCGCCGGTTTCGGTCGGTCCGTGCCGCAGCCGGCCGCCGGCCAGGCTGGCCCGCTCGGTCAATCCGATCAGGCCGGTGCCTGTTCCGGGGATCGCCGTGGCGGCCGTGCCGGGGTTCGCGCCGGGCAACCGATTGCGGATCTCCAGGGTCAAGCCGTCCCCGGGTCCACCGGTCACCGCCACCCGTGCGGCCGTCGACGGCGCGTGTTTGCGGACGTTGGTCAGCGCTTCCTGAGTGATCCGGTACGCGGCGCGCCCGACACTGCCCGGCACCGTGTCCGGGGTACCGATCCGGTCGTCGAGTTCCACCTGCAGCCCGGCCAGGCGGGATTCCTCGACCAGCCCGGGTACGTCGGCCAGCCCCGGTTGCGGGCGATCCGGGCTGTCGGTGGCGTGCTCCTCCCGCAGCACCCCGATGACCTCGCGGAGATCCTGCAACGCCTGATGCGCGCTGCCCCGGATCACCCCGGCGGCGCGGGCCACCTCGTCCGGGCCTGCATCGGGATGAAACTCCAGCGCCCCGGCATGCATGCTCAGCAGCGAGATGCGATGGGCCAGCACGTCGTGCATCTCCCGGGCGATCCGGGTCCGCTCGCCCCGGCGGGCCTGCTCGACGTGCAGTTGCTGCTCGGTTTCGGCCCGGCGGGCCCGGTCGGCCAGTGACCAGGTCAGCTGTCGTCGGGCGCGGGTGAACATCCCCGAGGCCACCGTCGCCACGACGGCCAGCACGGCGACCAGGATCAGCAGCCAGTAGGGCAGCGGGCCGTGGGGGGTGATCGTCAGCCGGGTCATCGCCGCTGCGACGACCAACCCACCCACCCCGATGCCGAGGGCCGCGCGGCGGTGCACGGCCACCGTGGCCGCCGCGATCCCGGCCGCCGCCACCACCGGCTGCGAGAACGTGGACAGTCCCACCAGGACCAGCGCCAGACCTACCGGCCAGCGCCTGCGCAGCCACAGGCTCAGCGGCGACGCCACCGCGAGCATCAGATCCACGACGAGCAACGCGGGTGGTGTCGGCGGGTGGGCGACATACTCGCCCACCCAGGTCAGCGCTGCCAGACCGGCCGAGGCCAGCACACAGGACACATCGACGAACCAGTCCCGGGCGCTGCGCCGGATCCGGCCTGCGTACCCGCCGGTTCCGGTTTCGGTCCCCGCCCGGATGTCGGCGCCCAGCAGCGCGGGCAGCAGCCACGGATGGTCCGGGACGGTCCGGTCGCCGGGCCCGGCCGCGGAGCTACCCATGGTGAGCAGGCTACGACCGGCTGGTGTCCCGCGGGTATCGACCGAAGTCGATGAGCGCGCCGACCTTGGTCGAGCAGAGATCGTCGCTCGGCCGTCGCGGCGGTCCGCGTCGCTGCTTCAGGCTCATCGGGGGTTGTGACCAGGGAGGAACGCGAGATGGCCGAGATGACAGTGCCCATCCGAGAGCCCAGCCGAGAGCTGCCGGTGTCCACCGTCCTACCACCGTTGGCGCGCCGTCCGGTGCTGGTGATCACCGCCGCGGTGGCCCTGGTGCTGCTGGCCACCAGCTGGCTGGACGGCTACTTCTTCGACGAGCTGTACTTCATCACGGCGGGCCGCTACCACCTGTCGGTCAGCTATGCCGATCAGCCCCCGCTGGTCCCGGCGCTGGCCGGATTGCTGGACACCCTCGCGCCGGGCGCCGTGCCGGTCCTGCGGTTGCCCGCCGTGCTGGCCAGCGCCGCGAGTGTGCTGCTCACCGCCCTGATGGCCCGCGAACTCGGCGGGCAGCGACGCGCTCAGGTGCTCGCGGCCGGTGCGTACGCGGTCTCGTTCAACCTCCTGGTGGTGGGGCACTGGCTGGCCACCTACTCGATCGACCCGGTCTGGTGGATCCTGATCACCTGGCTGCTGATGCGGTGGGTGCGGGTGCGCGACGACCGGCTGCTGCTGTGCGCCGGACTGGTCACCGCTCTGTCGCTGCAGACCAAGTACCTCATCGTCGCGTTCTGGGTGATCACCGTGCTCGCGGTGCTGGTGCTCGGTCCTCGGAAGCTGCTGCGCAGGCCGTTGCTGTGGATCGGCATGGGGGCAGCGGCGCTGGCCACCCTGCCCAGCGTGGCATGGCAGGCCGGGCACGGCTGGCCGCAGCTGCAAATGGGCCGGGTGGTGGCACACGAGGTGGCGCTCGGGGGTGGCCGGCTCAGCACGCTGGCCGGGATCGTCGTGTCGGCGGGCAGCCTGGTGGCGATCGTGCTGTGCGGCTACGGCCTGTGGCGGTTGCTGCGCTCGCCGGACCTGCGGCCCTACCGGTTCCTCGGGGTGACGGTGCTGGGTACGGCGCTGGCCATCGTGCTGATGCCCGGCCGGGCGTACTACGCGATGGGGCTCTACCCGGTATTGCTCGCCGCGGCGACGGTCGAGCTGCAACGGCACCGTCCCGCGATCTGGTGGCGGTGGGTGCCGACCGCGCCGGTCTATGTCCTGTCCGCGGTGGTCTCGGTCGCGGGGTTGTTGTTGCTGACCATCACGGGGCTGCGTCCCGCCGCGCAGATCTGGCCACGACTGGCGGACACCGTGGCGCGGAGCTACCACGCGCTGCCCGCTGACGAGCAGCGCCACACCGCGATACTCGCCGACTCCTACCCCTTCGCCGCGGCGATCGACCACTTCGGGCCGCAGCATGGACTGCCGCTCGCCTACAGCGGGTACCGCGGATACGGCTACTTCGACCCACCGCCGGCCATCCTGGACGCCGTGCTCTACGTCGGCGGCGATCCCGGCGTGCTGCGTGCTCACTTCACCGAGGTGCGCGAGGTGACGCCCGCCCACCCCACTTTCGACGCGAAGCTGTGGTGGTGCCAGGGTCAGCGGACCCCGTGGCCGACGCTGTGGCCCCAGCTGCGCCGGATGCAGTGAGCCCGGTCCGCTCAGCCCGCTGGATGCGACCCCGCTGGGTGCGACCCCGCTGTATGCGACGGGGAGCGCGCGCGGTGGCGCAACCCTTCGAGCGCGGCGGCGCGGCCAGGGCCGGTGAGCTGATGCAGTTGCCCGCTCATGCCACGAAGGTCGGCCAGCCAGCCCAGGGCGTGCCCCGGCCGCAGCCAGTCCCACAGCGCGATGCGCACGTCGCGAAGGTCGGGGTGGGCACCGACGGTGTTGCGGAAGCTGGGGGCGATCGCCTCGTGCGTGGCGCTGGTCAGCGCCTCGCTGCCGGCCGGCGCCTCGAGCAGGATTGCGGCGGCGACCTCGGCGATGTGCGCGGCGAAGTCGTCCTGGTCGAACCATCCGGCTGTAGTGGCCCGCCACAGCAGCGCATGGTCTTCGCGGGCCGCTCGGCCGGTGGGGGTGAGGGTGAGCTGGCGGCGGCGGACGGTGATCAGCCGGGCCCGGGTCGCCAGATCGCGGAGTTCGGCGACCTCGGCGACGTCGCTCTCCTTGCGGATGGTGAAGGCGGGCAGACCCCAGCCGAAGCGGACGGCGGCCTCGCGTACCAGGGCTGGGGGCAGTCTGCCGGTCTTGGTGAGCGGGACTCCCTCGTGGATCGCGTCGAGCAGGAAGCGCACCGGTTCCACCGGGTGAGGTTCGCGCCCGGTCCGGGTGACGGGCAGCGGAACCAGGCCGCGCAGGATCATCCTCCGGGCGGCGCTGCCCGCCTCCACCCAGTCAGCGGCACGTTCGGCGTGTACCACGTCGATCGGTGCCCGGCCGGAGAACAGCGTGGAGGGGGCCCGCAGCCAGGCATCGACCAGGTTGCGCTGCGTCGTGCGCCAGGACCGGGCGCCGGGCACGAACGCCCCGGCGTCGATGGCCGCTTCCAGCATGCGCCGGGCAGCGTCGAGTACCGTGGCCTCGTCGCTGCCCAGGTGTTGTGCCCAGTCCAGGGTGGGGGTGTCCGGGGGCTCCACTCCGGTTGCCTGCATGGCCCTGGTGAAGGCGGCGAACCCCGCCTGCGGGGAGTGTGCCCAGCTGGCCAGGACGGCCGGGGTGCCCTCGCGCAGTACCGCCGCGGCGCGGTCCCGGCCCGAGGCCTCGAGCAGCCTGGCGCACGCGGCGGCCACCTCCGGCAGCTCACCGGGTGGCATGATCCACTTTCGTGGAGCCGTGTGCCACGCCAGCTCCTGGACGGCATACCGGCTGACCGAGGCAGGGTCGCGGTCGTCAGCGGACAACCAGCCGAGGACCTGTTGATCGAGGTCTCGAGGGTCGCTCACCGGACGTCCTCCTCCCTGACCCGCCGACCGGCTCATCCTGCCAGCACCCCTCGCTGCCAGCACCCTCAGCGAGCACCGCAGGACCGGCGACCCGCTGAAATCAGCAAAAGCCACCCAGAATAACATAATCGGCCGCTGTGTGGTACATCTGATAGGATGTTAAAGCATGAGCCCAGACCAGAATGACGTCCGGCCCACCGCGCATTCGGCTGGCAACCGTAAATGGCCGGCAATGCGTGGTGGCTGGAGCGGATGGCGGACCTGGACCGAAGAGGAACAGGCGCATATCGATATCAAAGAGTGCACCGATGCTCGGTGCATGAGCGTCGAGGTCAACTGCGGCTACCAGGGGCTCGACCCCGACTCGTTCCTTTCCCAGTCTGCTGCCGTCGGGCCGGACCTGCGCGCTGCCTGGAAGGCGCAGCTCAAGACCGAGGGAAAGCCCAGCTCCGGAAAGAGTCTGCGGGAGACGCTCCTCGAGCAGTCGGAGTCGGCTCAGTAGCAGGCTCTCGACGCATTTCGTGAAGCTGTGACAATGCCGGGTCGCGTGCCGGGCAGATGAGGGCATTTGACCCGGATACCCGGATCGCCGCCCGGGCCGGGGCGCCGGCGCTGCGGGCTAGCGGCGAGTGGCTGCACCCGCACGCCTGGCTGACCGTCTTCCTGCCCGAGCGCGCTACCGCGCGGCTCGTCGGCGCGGTCCTCGCGGAGCAGGGCACTGCGGATCTGGGCAACTCCGGGCTGGCCCTGCGCTACCCGATACCCACCGAGCGGCTGCGGACGCCGCTGGCGCGGTTGCCCGATCCGGATCTGGTCTGGCTGTTCGCGCTGCGCACCGCCGATGCCGACAACACCGCTGCAGGCCCCACCATGATCAGGGCGAACCGGTCCGTCTACGACCGAGTCGTCGCCGGCGGCGGGGTCGGCTACCCGATCAACGCCCTGCCGATGTCCGCGGCCGACTGGGCCGCTCATTTCGGGCCACGCTGAGCGCGACTGCTCGCGGCCAAGGCGGAATTCGATCCGCACCAGATCCTGGCTCCGGGCCAGGGGCATCACGCCAGGTCACGACCCCAGTGGCACGTCAGTCACGCTCAGCGGTACTTCAGCCGCGCCCAGCGGTAGCTGAACGATCGGTTCAGCTGAATACATCTGATCGGCGAGGCAGTACTCGGATGGCATATGGGTGACCGCTCGGCGCGCCGGGAACGGGCCATACATTACCGACGGTAGTCCCAGTGATATGGTCCGCCGTGTGCGGACCCGTATGACGATCAGTGTGGAGCCGGAAACGGCAGCTCAGATCCGCCGGGAAGCCGAGCAGGACGGACTGGATGTCTCCACGTGGCTGGCCCGATTGGCGCAACGAGAAGCCACTCGGCGTGCCTATGCCCGGGCTGCCGCCGAACGCAGGGCCGTGGGTGTCGACAGTGAGCATCGGCTTTCCGCGTATGCCATCGAACGGGCCGCCGTCCGTCAGTACGTCAACTAGGGGAACCGGGTGCCGCCTAGCTTCGGCCAGGTCTGGACCACCGGGCACCCCACCCAGCCAGAGATCCTGCCCCGCGTCCCCCATCTCGTGGTGTCCAGCAACCTCTACAACGAATCCGGGCTCGGCGTCATCGTGGTCGAGGTCGACCCGCACGAGATGCGTGATCCGGAACTCCATGAACCCATCCCCGGCATCGGGACCGTCATGCTCGATCGGCTGGCCTGGTACCCGCAGAGCTGGCTGCGCGAACATGTCGGTAACCTGCCCGCTGACCGGCACGGCGAACTCGGCCGGTTGATCCGCAACCTCATCGGCCCATAGCGGTCCTGTGTTCCACTCTCTTTGTGCTCACACTCTCTCTGCACTCATCTCCCCTTGCGGGCGATGTCGGTGATCAACTTCCCCTCCTCGGGGGTCAGCGGGCCGGCGCTGGTGGGATCGGCGACGCCGAAGATGATGGCCAGGTCGCGGCCGTGGACGTCGAGGGTGGACTCGGCGAGTTCGGTGAGGGTGGTGATGGCGGAGCGGGCCCGGACCCACCCCGTCAAGCCGATCACCACGCCGATGAGCGCGGCGGGCCACCACAGCACACCCAGCGCCAGGTAGGGCAGTGCCCAGCAGATGGTGAACAGTGCGGTGGCGAGGCCGCCCTGGACATTGTTGATCTCCGCGCGGGTGCTGTCCGGGAGGACGAGCCACAGCCGGGGCCAGCAGAAGTCCAGATCCAGTCCGTATCGGTGGGCCGCGATGTCGGCCAGGGCGTGCACGCGGTCGCCCATCCAGGTCGGCCGGGTGGGCTCGGACATGGCGATCTTGTTGGTCTGCCCGGCGACGTCGTCGATCCGATGCTGCTGATCGGTGGTGCGTTCCGGCTCGGGATGCACCTTCTCCAGAGCGGCGCGCTCGCCGTGCAGTTCTTTCCAGCGCTCTCGGCGCCGTGCTGTCAGCAGTCTTCCGAACCGGCGCAGCGGGACCGGCCACGGTCCGAGGCAGAGCGCGCGGATCGGTACCACCAGAGCCTGCACGATCAGCCCGACGATGACCGCGCCCAGCAGCAGTCCTGCCACGGCGAGGGCCTGCGTCCCGGCCGGCCAGGTCGCGAGCTCGGTCGTGGTGCTGCTCATCGCGTCAGCCAGCCGGTGGGTGTCGAGGGCGTCCTCCTGGCCGAGCTGCAGGCCGGCCCATCCCGCGGCCAGGACGAGCACACCGGGGATGGCCAGCAGGGACAGCCACCGTCCGGTCAGTTGTTTGGCCAGCTCACCGAAGAAGTCGTTCACCCGCCAACCCCCAGCCCCGTGTCCGATGGTGCCCGGATGCTATCCGCTGGAAACCGGTCACCGGGGGCGCAACATACCGCTGGCGTCGCTCGCGTCGCGGCACGCGGGTCAGAATCGCCCTGACGTGGCGTCGGTCTCGGGCTCGCGGAGGACCTGGAACGCCGTCGCAGGTCCGCTTACACTCACCGACGTGGAGTCAGCGCACCATGTCGCCTGAGTAGCAACGTCGCCTGAGTAGCAACGTGGTGATCAGACCGGCAGGAGTTACCGGCGGCTACCTCCTGGCGAGTGTTACCAGGAGGTTCGTTGATGACGACAACCGACGCCGACCGCTCCGTGGTCGCCAGCCGGGCCGCGACCGTGGCGCAGATGTTGGTCGACCGGGTCCGCGAGACACCGGATGGCGAGGCCTACCGGTACCCGGCGGGACAGACATGGGTATCGCAGACCTGGCGGGAGACCGGTGAACGGGTCACCCGGATCGCGGCGGGGCTCGTCGCACTGGGCGTGCAGCCGGAGCAGCGGGTCGCGATCGCGTCCGGAACCCGCTACGAATGGGTGCTCACCGATCTCGCCATCATGCGTGCCGGGGCGGCCACCACGACCGTCTACCCCTCGGCCATCCCCGATGACGTCGGGTTCATCCTGGCCGACTCGGAGAGCCAGGTGGTGTTCGCCGAGAACGACGAGCAGATCGCCAAGCTGCGCGCGCACCGCGACACGCTGCCCGCGATCCGCACCGTGGTCACCTTCGACGGCACCCCAGACCCGGAGAATACGGACCCGGAGAACACGGACCCGGACAACGGCGGCACCGGCGGGGTTCCCTGGGTGATCTCGCTGGACAGGCTGGCCGATCTCGGCGCCACGTATCTCGCGCGGCACCCCGACGCCGTCGAGAAGCGGACCGCCGCGATACAGCCGGAACAACTCGCCACGCTCATCTACACCTCGGGCACCACCGGGCGGCCCAAAGGAGTGCGATTGCGGCACTCCGCGTGGACCTACGAGGGAGCCGCCGTCGCCGCGCTGGGGCTGCTCGGCGTCGACGACCTGCAGTACCTGTGGCTGCCCATGGCGCACGCGTTCGGCAAGGTGCTGCTGACCCTGCAACTGCAGGTGGGTTTCCCGACCGCGGTGGACGGGCGGGTGGATCGGATCGTGGCGAACCTGGAGATAGTGCGGCCGACGTTCATGGGCGCGGCGCCGCGCATCTTCGAGAAGGCGTACGGACGGATCGTGACCATGGCTCGCGCCGAAGGCGGGGCCAAGGCGAAGATCTTCGACTGGGCCTGCGGAGTCGGCCTCGAAGTGTCCCGCCTGGTCAGGCAGGGGAGATCAGTGCCGTGGCATCTGGCGGTGCGCCACGCAGTGGCCGACAAGCTGGTGTTCACCAAGGTGCGGGAGCGCTTCGGTGGCCGGCTCCGGTTCTTCATCTCCGGCTCTGCCGCGTTGTCCCAGGAGGTCGCGGAGTGGTTCCATGCGGCCGGAATCCTGATCCTGGAAGGTTACGGTCTCACCGAGACCTCGGCGGGCACCCTGGTGAACCGCCCGGACCGCTTCAAGTTCGGCACCGTGGGCCTGCCGTTCCCCGGCACCGAGGCGAAGATCGCCGAGGACGGTGAGGTCCTGCTGCGGGGGCCCGGAGTGATGGACGGCTACCACCACCTGGAACGCGAGACCCGTGAGGCGCTGGTCGCGGACGGCTGGCTGGCCACCGGGGACATCGGGGAGATCGACGCCGACGGCTTCCTGAGTATCACCGACCGCAAGAAGGATCTGTTCAAGACCTCCGGTGGCAAGTACGTCGCCCCTTCGCATATCGAGGGCCTGTTCAAGGCGGTCTGCCCACTGGCCAGCCAGATGGTCGTGCACGGCAACGAGCGCAACTACTGTGTGGCCCTCATCGCGCTCGACCCCGATGCCGTAGCGGAGTGGGCGAGCCGGCACGACATGGAGGGGATGTCGTACGCGCAGGTCGTGTCATCGGAGGCGATGCAGGCCGAGATCGACGGGTCAGTGGGAGAGCTGAACACTCAGCTCAATCGGTGGGAGACGATCAAGAAACACATCATCCTGGACCGTGACCTGACCGTGGAGTCCGGCGAGTTGACCCCCAGCCTCAAAGTGCGGAGGAAGGTCGTGGAGACCAACTACCGCGAGTCGCTGAACTCCTTGTACGGCGGTTGACCGGGTCTCACGACGCTACGCGGTCGGTGACGGCCTGCAGGACCGGCAGCAAGGCGCGGGCATGTCCCTCCCGGTCGGGATGGTAGGACTCCCGCACCGGCCAGGCCGGGCCGTTGATCCACTCATCCGGGGCGCAGACGCGGTGCTCGGTGAAGGCGCTGCGGGTGTCGGCAAAGGTGAAGCCGGCGGCCGCGGCCCGGTCCGCCGTGACGGCGTCGAGCTGGTCGGCGACCGCGTCGAGCCGGCTGCGGTGGCCGGCGTCGATCGTGTTGTTGCACGGCCCGGTCTCGAACAGCTGCGGGTAGCCGAGCACGACGACGTCGGCTGAACTGGCGCGGTCCCTGATGGCGCCGTAGGCAGCATCCAGCCTGCGGGGCAGCTGAATCGAGAGGTAGTTCTGCGCCACGGTGATGGCCCGATCGCAGGCCGCCGGTCCTCCGACCTGACAGGTCGTCATCACCTGGCCGAAACCGGCGTCATTGCCGCCGATGGACACGGTCACCAGATCGGTGCCGGCGGAGAGGTGGCCGAGCTGGCCGGCCACCAGGTCCTCGGTGGTGGCGCCGGAGCAGGCGTCGAAGACGAAGGTCGTGCCCGGGTGCGCCTGCGCCCACAGCACCGGGTAGGCGAACGGGCTGCGCAGGCAGTTGCCGGACTCCGGGTAGTAGGAGCGGGTGCCGGTCCCCGACGCGTAGGAGTCACCCAGTGCCACGTAGTGCAGACCGGCCCCGGCGGCCGCGGCAGGTGGCGCGAACAACGCCGCAACGGCCACGGGCAGGAGCGCGGCGAGCAACGCACGACCCACGACGACCTCCCACGACGGCGGACCGGTATGCCAGATCTACCACGATGGGTCCGCAGGCGACAGCCCACCGTCACCACCTGGGCGCGGCGTCCGGACCTCCCGAATCGGTTGCGCACCTGGACGCGCCCTGCCAGCCTGTGGTCCGCGATCACTCATCGCGGCCGCGCAGGTGTGGTCCGTGACAGGATCGGCGGGATGCGCTGAGGCTGCGCTTGAGGAATGGCCGAGCCGCATCAGCTACGGCAACTAGCGCGGGTGAAAGGTAGCACCAGATTCATGGATGATCGCAGGTGGGGATTCGAGGAAGCCGACGACCGGGAATTCGAGGAGACCCGCCCCAGTCGGAACCCTACTTCCGGCGATGGCGACACTGTCTCTGGTCGCGACGCCGACGGTGTTGTGACGGTCACTGTGACACCGTCGGCAGAAGTGGTGTCGGTCCGGCTCACGGCAGGCTGGAGAAATTCCGTCGAACCCCGCATGCTGCCTGCGCTCGTGATCGCTGCGGCGAACGCCGCCACGATGCAGGCCCTCGTCGCGCAAGTCGACCAGCGCGAGCAGAGCTATCCCGCAACGGTCGAAGATTCCGCATCAGGACCCGCCGACCGTGCCGGCACCGCTGGCCACACGCCCCTCACAAAGGAGGACGTATTGCGCTTGGTCGACGCTGTTTCCGCGGATCTCGAACTGTTTTCACATCGGCTCTCGGAGGTTGTCGACCGCACCGTATCGGCCGAGAGTGCGGGCCGGCGCATCAGTGGATCGGGTCAGCATGGTCAGGTGGTCGAACTGGTGATCGACGCCAGCTGGGCCGGTCGCGTTCGGGACTCCGAGATCGAAAATGAACTGGTGAACGTGCTCCGTAAGCTTCAACGCGCCGGTTCGCCGGGTGATCTCGCAAACGGGCCCCAGAGCTCGGCCATCGAGGAACTGACCGCGCTGGCCAGCGATCCGCACAACTTCCTACGCAGGCTCGGGCTGCTTTCCTAGAGCCCTGCTTTCCTGGTGTCCCCTACTTTCCTGGTGTCGCAGTCAAACATCTCACGAAATCGGACCGGTGCAGCATGAGTACTCCCAGCGGACAGCAGGTCTCCGCGGCCCTTGCGGCGCTACGGTCGGACGCGGCGATCTGGAAACACGCCTCGGACGGGTTGAACGGTCCGCGCTCCGCGGTCGGAAGTCTGCCGCTGAGCGCCGCCGATGTCTCCTGCTATGCCGCCGCCCAGGGGCTCGACCAGACGTACCACGAGGCGCGCGCGAAACTCGAAGAGGTGCTCAAACAGGCGTCGGAGAACTTCGTCAACATAGCGGGCGCGCTGCGGGCCTCGGCGGACACCTATGAGCGGGAGGACGAGCAGGGCATGCATCGGTTCAAAGGCGTCTACTAGCTCACCGGCATCTACTAGAGAGAGAACTCCATGGCCAACCCGATGGCCCAGCAGCTCGACGACAAGGCGCGCGAGCTCGATCAGAGGATACAGGACTTCTTCGCCAAGGTGAATGACGTGTTGTCCTGGGTGCCGGGTTTTCTGTCGGATCTGATAGAGCCGATCATCCAGGGAATGGACGCACTCCGGCAGAAGGTGGAGGAGTTCTGGCAGCGGCTTGAGCGGATCTGGAATGAGCCCGGTGACCCGGACAAGCTGAAACAGGTCGGCGACGAATGGACCCAGCAGATCGGCAATGCCGCGGGTGACATCGCGGGCAGCATCTCCCTGGACAAGCTCGCCACCAACTACGACTGGACCGGCAAAGCGGCCGAGGCTTACAAGGCCACCGTGCCCGCCCAGGTCTCCGGCCTGGGCGGCATCAAGGACGTCGCGGAGCAGATGAAGTCGTCGCTGTCCAACCTGGCGAACGCGATCGAGAACTTCCACGTGGCGCTCATCGCGGCGCTGGTGGTGTTCGCGGTGGGAGCGGCGGGCGCAATCGCGGCGGCCTGCACCATCGTGGGCACTCCGGCGGCGATCGCCGCCCTGGTGGGCGCCGGCGGTGTCTCCCTCGGCCTGGTGGTCACCGCTATCACGGCGATGCAGTCGCAAGCTCAGGCGATCGAGACCGAGCAGGGCAACATCCGGCAGAAGATCCACGACGACCTGGGCAACTGGGAGAAGTCGAACATCGACGCGCTCGGGCACGCCTGCGTCAATGATCCCAGCGGAATGAACTGGCACATCAACTGATGACCACTGCAGATTCCGGGCCGCAGCTGCCGCCCATGTACATCAGGATTCCGGCCGCAGCGGTCCGAAAGATCCGCAGGGTCGGGCCGCCCGTGGGGCTGTGCACCGTCTTGTGGAGTTTCGGCTGTGCCGGCCTGTTGCTGGGACTGGGTCACCGTCTGCCCATGTGGCGTAATGTGTTCACTCAGCTGGCGACAGCCATGGCACTGGTGTCGGTGCTCTTCATGTTCGGCATCGGATGCGGTTTGATGCTGGTAGGCCGCAGTGTGGCAGGTGAGTACCTGAACCTGCGGCAGTCCCGGCCCACCGTGCGATTCCTGGCGGTGCTCTGGGGTGGCACGATCGTCACCTCGGGCCTGTCCTGCCTGCTGCTCGTGCTGCTGGTCAACACGTCGGCATCCTCGACGTTCTACCCGCAGATCCATTACACCCCGCTCGTGGTGGGCTACATCCTGTTGCCGGTGTCCTCGTGCGTGCTGGCCGGGGTCGGTTACTTCCTGGCCCGCCGGCTGCTGTGTCCCCCGCCCGGGCTGACGGTCGTGCATCGATGAGCGAGACGGTGCTGGTGTTGGGTGGTCGCAGCGAGATCGGACTGGCGGTGGCGCGGCGCCTGGTCGGCCAGCGCGCCACCCACGTGGTGCTGGCGGCCCGGCGCAGCGCCGATCTCGACGTCGAGGAGGCGACGCTGCGCCAGGCGGGCGCCGCTGGCGTGACGCGGGTGGAATTCAATGCCGACGACGTGGCCGGCCACCGGGCCGTGTTCGACGAGATCGTGGACCTGCACGGCCGCCTCGACGTGGTGATCGTGGCGTTCGGGGTGCTCGGTGACCAGGCCCGCGCCGAGCAGGATGCGGCGCATGCGCTCGCCGTTGTGCACACCGACTACGTCGCGCACGTCAGCGTGCTGACCCACCTGGCGAACCTCTTGCGGACCCAGGGTTGCGGGCGGCTCGTGGTGTTCTCCTCGGTGGCGGGGATGCGAGTGCGCCGGGCGAACTACGTGTACGGCTCGGCCAAGGCGGGGCTCGACGGGTTCGCCTGCGGTCTGGCCGATGCTCTGGAGGGCAGTGGGGTGCACCTGTTGCTGGTCCGGCCGGGGTTCGTGATCGGGCGGATGACCGAGGGGATGAGCCCGGCGCCGCTGTCCAGCACACCGGACCAGGTCGCCGACGCCACCGTGGCCGCGCTGCGCCGCGGTCGCGCCGTTGTCTGGGTGCCCAGGGCACTGCGCCCGTTGTTCGCGGTGCTGCGGCTGGTGCCGAGGGCGGTCTGGCGTCGCATGCCACGCTGACGTAGGCCAGGATGTGACACCCCGTCGACCGTGGCGGGTGACGAGGAGGAAGACGTGAGCGATCAGACCCGCCCCGTGGTGGACGTGCCCGAGGGTCCGCCGCCGACCGAGCTGGTGATCGAGGACCAGATGATCGGTGACGGTGCCGAGGCCGTCACCGGCTCGCACATCGCGGCGCATTACGTCGGCGTCGCCCATTCCACCGGGGAGCAGTTCGACGCATCCTGGGATCGCGGCGTTCCGCTGGAGTTCCAGCTCGGTACCGGCCGGGTGATCCAGGGCTGGGACGACGGGATCGCGGGAATGCGGGTCGGTGGCCGCAGACGGCTCACCATCCCGGCGCGGCTGGCCTACGGTGACCGGGGCGCTGGTGGCGTGATCAAGCCCGGCGAGACGCTGGTCTTCGTCGTCGATCTGGTCGGCGTCAAGTAGCCCTCCTCTTCGCGGCAGGCGCAGACCATGACACTGCGCGGTACACCCGGTGGGCAGCAGGGGCTGCGCGGTGCCCGGTGGGCAGCAGGGGGTGCGTGCCGCCCACCGGGCACCCAGATAGTGCCTAGCGGGCGAATTCCCTGGTTCCCGGCGGCAAGTCCGCGGGTCGTTTCTGGTAGGTCTGCTGCCAGCCGGCCCAGTCCCAACCGGCCAGGAACTTGGTGGCCGCCTCCCGGCCGTGGCTGAACAGCCGGTCACGCGCTGCCTGGTCGAGACCGAAGTCGGTGGCGGAAACGCCCGTGGTGTCGACGAAGATCGTGCGGGCCTGCACCGACGGTTCGTCGACGTACCGCGCGTCGTGGGCGCTGCTCATGGTCTCGAACAAGCGCTTGAGCATCTGGAGTGGAGTGTGGATCGGGCTCCATTCGGCTGCCGGGGTCCGCCTCGCGGACAGTTTGACGCCGAGGGTCGGCCATCGGTTCGGTTCACCGTCAGTGCGGTCGAAGACGTCGATGGGGTAGTCCGACAATGATCCGCCGTCGGTGAGGGTGAGCTTCTGATGGCCCTGAACTCGCCCGCAGGTGAGGTGCTGGGCGCGGAAGAAGAACGGGATGGAGGCCGAGGCCACCACGGCGTCCGCGACCGGGATGTCATCGGGGTCCAGGTCACACAGGCGTTGGTAGTCCCAGGGCAGCCGGAGCATCCGTCCACGGGAAATGTCACTGACGATGACGACGAGCTTGTAACGCTCCGTGTCCGAAAGGGTGCTGTCGGCCCCGGCGTCGGTGTATTTGAGGTCGCGCCAGGTGCGGACCCCGCAGGCCTCGAGCTGGCCGGAGATCCAGCGGTGCATGTAGTCGGTCTTGTAACTGCCACCGTGCAGCAGAATCTCCACGATCTTGCCCGGCAGCCCCAGATGCGGCAGCAGGCCGGCGTCCTCGAACTTGGCGTAGTCCAGCCCGCGCATCACCTCCTCCATGCGCTCGGCCGACATGCCCGCGGCGATGAGCGCTGCGACGATGGCGCCGGCCGAGGTTCCGGCGACCCTGTGGATGTCCGGGTATGCGCTGGCCCGCAGCGTGTTCACCGCGCCGACCAGGCCGATTCCCTTGATGCCGCCCCCTTCCAGTACCAGATCGGTCTTGCCGGCGGCAGTGCTGGTCTGGTTGCCGGTGGTGGCCGGCGCGGACCCAGAAAGACTGGACATGGCGTGCCCTCCCCTTCACTCTCCTGTGCGAGAGGCACAGCGGGTGGGGAGATACGTGGTGAGCCGGGTATCCGCTCAGCGCTTGATGGCGGCGTGGAATGCCCGGGCGGAGTTGCTGGCGGCGACATAGCTGCTCCGGCAGTCCCGGAGCATGCCGGTGGCATCGGGGTGTGGGGTGGTGTCGGCGCCGGGCTGGGTGGTTCGGGCGCGGTCGTAGTGGTGCACGGGGGCGCTGAGCCGGTCGGTGAACGTGAGCAGTGCCCCGCTGATCTGGGTGAGCAGCCCGCTGATGGCGATCAACTCCTCGCGGTCCAGGACGGCATCGGGGAGTGCGCGGGTGACTCGGTGGATGATCTCGACGGCCCGGTCGAGTTGCTCGACCGGCTCGTCGGCGGTGGCCGGCGAGGACAGCGACACCGCGGCGCGCCGCCGCGGGCGAGACAGCACCCGGTCGATGGTCATGACGCGAAGGGCTGCTCGGCCACCGCAGCCATGGGTCCGATGCCCCGCGATGGGGTGCTGATGCGCCGAGACGCCGTTCTCCTGGTGTGGTGCCGGGCGGGAGGCACCACCAGGGCCGCGGTGCCGCGTACGGGAGGGGCCGCCGCCGAGGCACGGCTGCGATGCACCTCGGATGGTTGCCGCGGCGCGGCGGCGTGCCGGGTGCGCGACGGCTCCAGCGAGCGTCCCTCACGGCGCAACAGCTGTACCACGGAGATGGAGGCCGCCGAGGATCGCCGGATCCGCATCAGGGCGGTCTGCCCGTCCGAGTTAAGCCGACTGGTGAGCTCGGCAACCGTGAGTACCCGGGCGGGCGGGCTGGACGTGTCCAGCTGTGCGGTCAACTCAAGCATGGGAACCCCGATTCCCTGTCCGTGCCTGCCACCTCGACCATCGACCCACATGGGTTGCCCTTCGCTCGGACCGCCGTGAAGAACCTCAACTGCGGAAGCAGCGACGATATCACTCCGTGTCAGCGGAATGATAGCTGTCAATACTCCGCATGAGCGGATTATGCACGGCGATGGGCGTAAGGTTCGAGCCGCCTGCGAGCGGCGACACAGCATGTGCTGCCAATGGTGGTCATCCTGGAGGGTGACACCTTGGATCTGGCAAGATACCGTTAGTTGCGGCATTCTGGCAATAATGCGGCGGTCGCGCCGTCAGTGGCGGCGGTCACCATCCCCCTCAGGTGCGTCCGCCCGTAGCCGGGTGACGGTGTCGTAGGCGCGGCCCCGTGGCCAGCCCTGCACGGCGGCCACTGCTGCGGCCAGCGTCTTGGTGGGCACGCCGTCGGCCGCCAGCCTGCGGGTCAGAGCCGCCACCACATCGTCGAGGCCCGGTTCGTCGTCGGCGCCGTCCAGGCAGCACACGACCTCCGATCCCGCACCGGCCAGATCGTCGGCGCGGATCGGTGCCCAGCTCGCCCACGGGTCGACGCCCGGCCGGAGCAGGAGCACTCCCGTGGTGATCTCCCGGGTCGCCGCGATGAGCTCGAACAGCTCGGGTAGCTGCTGGACGGGTGCGGTGAACACCAGCTGGGCGGTGGCGGGCACCCGCCGCAGAGCGCCGCGGGTCTGCCTGGCCTGCAGCCGTCCCGCCAGGTGCACCGCAGACCGGCGGGCCGAAGCGGCCGCCGCCGCCAGCGGTGGTGGCAAGCCCGCGACCTCCGTCTTGACCAGGTCGGGACGGCTCAGCAGCTCGGGCACCGTGGTACCGGGAAGATCCGCGGTGGCCAGCACGAGGATCCGGTCGAGCTCGCCGATGCTCACCTGGCGGACCGCGGCGTCGCCCGGCCAGCGCAGCGCCCGCGCACCGTCCGCCACGCCCGCGGTCAATGCCAGCTCCCGTGCGGCGGCGTCCTCGGCGATGACCAGGTCGGCGGCGGCCAGCTCGGCAGCGAGCCGGTCGTCCGTGCCGCCCGTGGCGTCGGCCCACAACAGCACCAGACCGGCCCGGCCGTCACCGTGGCGGGCCCTGGCTTCGACGGTGACGTCCAGCCGCGTGTCCGGATCGGAGAGGCGGGCCACCAGCTCGCGCGGAAGATCAGCGGCGGACAGGTCCGCGTCGGTCGCCAGAGTTCCGGGTAGCCGGCTGGAGCTGCGGCGCACGACCGCGGTCTCGCCAGGGCGCCAGTTGGGGTTCGCCACTGCGGTCAGCTCGGCCGACTCTGTCCCCGCGGTGAGCACGATGCCGACCGGCCCGGCGATCCCGGTCGCCGGCCGCGATGTGACCTCGGTGCTCACAACATCGGTGCTCACAACATCGGTGCTCACCGCGACGACACACGTGGCCCGGCCACTGATCGAGGACGCGGGAGAGAACTCCATCGTTTTGTGGTGCCGGGCCCGGATGCCGGGGTGACCGTTGCCGGCGAGCCGCAACAGCCGGCCACGGCGGTGCGCCGATGGCACGAAGGTCGCCCAGGCCCAGGGACCGGCCGGGTTCATCCGGACGCGGTGGCGGTCAGCGCGAGGATGTCGAGATTGCTGCGGGACGAGCCCAGCCTGCGACCCCACGAGGTGGCCAGGGTGTCGAGCTCGGCCGCATCGAGGTAGCCGGCGGCGTCGAGCTGCCATCCGTCGGCGCGGTAGGTCCCGGCCAGCTCCTGGCGAGCCCAGTGTGGATCGGGTTCGTCGGTGGTTCCCACCTCGGGTACCGGCGGCCGCCAGGCGTGCAGGTTCAGCGTGACGCGCAGCCGGGCCCCTGGCGCCGCCGCGGCTCGCAACCGGCGCAGTATCGCCGGGTCGAGGCCGACGATGCCGCGCAGCAGGCTCCCCCACGGCATCAGGACGTGCACCTCCGACAGGTCGCGCAGTGTCTCCGGCAACTGTTCCACCGAGGCCCAGACGAACAGTGCATTGGGCACGCCGCCCTTCGCGGGCTTGGCCGCGGCCGTGACCGACGTCTTTCTCATCTGATCACGGCTGGCGTCGAGCCCGACCACCAGCCAGTCCGGTCGTTGCCGGGCCAGGCGCACGACGTGCCTACCGTCCCCGGTGCCCACGTCGAGCAGTACCGGCCGGTTCGCCCGCAGGTGGCCGAACTCCTCGGCCGACATGTCGACGATCTGCTTGCCGACCACCCGGCGCACGCTAGCTGCCCTCGATCCGGAACACCGGGTGCTGCGGGGCGATCCGGCGCAACTCCTCCGCTGCCGAGTCGGCGCGCACGCCGTCGAAGAATGCGCCGACCTCGAATCCCCAGCGCTTCAGGTACGCCCGCAGAATCTCGGGCTTCCGGTCGTCGGGCAGCTCGACCGCCCGGAAACGTTCGATGTCCCGTCCGAGCGCCAGCTCCCCGCCCCCCGCGGCCCGCAGGTTGCGTACCCACTGCGTCGTCCCGCGCGGTGCCACCAGGTATCGGGCGTCGCCGAGGGTGAGCAGGTTCACCGGGTTCTCGCGCAGCTCGCCGGTCTTGCGGCCCCGGACCCGCAGTACCCGAGATCCGTACACGCTCACCCCGGCCCTGGTCAGCAGCGCGACCAGGGGGTCGAAGACCCTGCGGGTGAACCACCCGGGCTCGATGTAGCGCGACGACGTCACGCATCCCAGTGTCGCACCCGGAGGGGCGTGCCCTGGGCAGGCACATGCGGTGATCACGAATCACCCGGAACGTGAACTGGACTCGAACATCGGTGGCAGCGCATCGGGCACGGGCCCCCGTGGGGTGCGCCGATCACCTACGCTGGGGATTGCCGAGGGCGCGCACCGTGCATGCTCAAGTTGGACGGTGCGAAGGCGGGAGCGTCAAGGTGAACCACGATGATGATGCGCGGGATACCGATGGCCAGAGCGGTGCGGCCGCTGGACGGCAGGAGTTACTGGACCTGCGCGCGCGGATGGGCGTGATCAAACAAGAAGTCACCGCTGATGTGGAAGAGAAATGGGCGACGCCCTGGCGTACTCCGGCGGTGTTCGATCTCAAGGTGACCACCAGGCTCTCGGGTCACGCGGAATACCGGTCGCTGCGGGTGCGTATCTCGGAGATCGAGACGACTCTTGCCGCGCTCGCGGCGATCAGGTAACTCCGCCGCCCCCCGCGGGCGTACCAAGGCCCAGCTCTGTCAGGATGCCCGCCGGGCCGGTATCAAGGGCCGATCAGCCATGACGAAGGAGCAGCTGCAGCAAGCTCTCGCCCGCCGGTAGACCCCGTACCAGCATCCCCTCGGACGTACCGGATGCGGCTCACCCGCCGTCGGCCGGTTGGGATCAGACCCACTAGCTGCGCCCGTCGTGCCGGAATGGCGGAGACTGGGGTGATACCCAGCGCCAGTCGTCCCGAGGAGCCCGCTGTGCGAGCCGAGCCCGATGCCGTCGTGGGCGACGAATTGTCCCCGGTCAGCTTGGTCGAACTCGCCGTCCGGAGGCTGCGCAGCGAGATCCTCACCGGCGCGTTGGCAGCGGGCGACCGGCTGGTCGAGGAGCACCTCACGCGCCGGTTCGGGATCAGCAGGGCGCCACTGCGTGAGGCGTTGCGGCTGCTGGGTCAGCAGGGATTGGTGGAACACCTGCCCCGCAGGGGGGTGCGGGTCCCCGAGTTGTCGGCCAGGGACGTCGACGAACTGTTCACCTTGCGTGACGTGCTGGAGCGCTTCGCGATGCGCACCGCACTGCCGCTGCGTCCCGGGCTGACATTGGACGCGCCTGCCGCCGAACTGGCCGTGATGGACCGGGCCGCAGCCGCGGGGGAGATGCTCGAGCAGGCCGAAGCGCACCGTCGATTCCATCTCGCGCTGGTGGGCCTGGCCGAGCACCAGCACCTGCTGCAGGTGTACGAGCCCGTCATACTCAAGCTGCAGCTGTGCATGGCGGTCAACCTTCGGCGGGAAGCCCAGCAGCGGTCCCCGATGGACGGGGTGGCGCGGCACCGCAAGCTGTTCGCCGCCGTCGTCGACGGCCGTCCGGAACTGGTACTGGCCGAGCTCGCCAACCATGGCGCTCGCCGGTTCCTGTCCTGAGCTCGACCCCTGCCTGCCGGCCGACCTGGCTGGGCACCGCGGTCAGCTAACCGGGATGTAACAAACTCGACCATCGATTGACACGAAATAGTCGACAATCGACAAAGTGCGAATCACCACGTCAGCAACATCTGATCAGGGTATTGATCACCCTTTAGGGGTAATCCAGCTGCAGCAGGCGTATGCGGCCGGTGAGCACCCGCGAGACGTGCTGGAACGGGTGCTGGAGCGCGTCAGTCGACGGAGTGACGCGGTCTGGATCTCGCGGTGGCCCGACGAGCGGTTGCGCGCGCGGGCCGACGAGTTGGCGGGGCTGCGCAGGCAACGCGGTGGTGATCTCACCGGGCTGCCGCTGTTCGGGGTGCCCTGTGCGGTGAAGGACAACATCGACGTGGCCGGGTTGACCACCACTGCGGCCTGCCCGGCATTCGGCTACCTGCCGCAGTCCGACGCCACGGCGGTGCGGCGGCTGATCGAGGCCGGGGCGATCGTGGTGGGCAAGACCAACCTCGATCAGTTCGCCACCGGTCTGACCGGCACCAGGTCGCCGTACGGTGCCTGCGAGAGCGTATTCGGCGGCGGGCTGATCTCGGGAGGGTCCAGCTCCGGATCGGCGGTCGCCGTGGCCGCCGGGCTGGTCTCGTTCGCCCTGGGTACGGACACCGCGGGATCGGGGCGGGTACCCGCCGCGCTGAACGGCATCGTCGGCACCAAGCCGACCCGCGGGCTGGTCAGTACCAGCGGGGTGGTCCCCGCGTGCCGGTCATTGGACTGCGTGAGCGTGTTCACCACCGATGTGGCCGATGCGGCCGCGACGCTCGACGTTCTGGCCGGTGTCGATCCCACCGATCCCTGGTCGCGTGGTGCGCCGCCGGCGTCAGTACCGGCGGCGGGGGACAGGAACACCACTGTCCGGATCGCGCTGCCTGCCCGCGAGGAACTCGACTTCGCGGGCGACGAAGGCATGCAGGCCGCTTTCGACGATGCCTGCGGGCGGGCCGACGCAGTCGGGCGCACCGTCCGGACGACCATCGCCCCCCTGCTGGAAGCCGGCGATCTGCTCTACCGGGGACCGTGGGTCGCCGAGCGGCTGGCCGACCTGGAGCCGGTGCTGTGCACCCGCCCGGACGCCCTGTTGCCGGTGACCCGAACCGTGCTGGAGAGCGGGTATGGCCACAGCGCGGTTGCGGTGTTCCGCGCGATGCACCGGCTCCAGGAACTGCGGTCGTGGACCGCGAGGCTGTGGGACCGGGCCGAGCTGGTGTTGCTGCCCACGGTGCCGACCACGTTCACCCACGCCCAGATCTCCGAGCAGCCCATCGAGCGCAACCTCGTGCTCGGCCGCTACACCCAGTTCGTCAACCTGCTCGATCTGGCGGCCGTCGCCGTGCCTGCCGGGCAGACCAGCGACGGACGTCCAGCCGGGGTGACCCTGATCGGCCCGGCCTTCTCCGAAGACCTCTTGTTGTCCGTCGCAGCCGGTTTCGGCGAACGCGCTAGGAGGACGCCATGTCCGTGCATCCCTTGAGAGCATCGGGGAAACCGAACAAGCCGAACAAGCTCGGAGTGCGCATCGGCCCGGTGAAGGCGGATCCCTACCTCTGGCCCTACGACGGCTCGGTGGCCGCCGAGAACGTCGCCCTGATCTCCATCGACTGGCAGGTCGATTTCTGTGGCCCAAACGGTTACGTCGACCGGATGGGCTACGACATCGGGCTCACCCGTGCGGGGCTGCCCGGCGCGGTGGAGATCATGGCGCACGCCAGGTCCGCCGGACTGCACGTGATCCACACCCGGGAGGGCCATACCCGGAACCTGTCCGATCTGCCTGCCAACAAACGGTGGCGTTCGGCCCGGATCGGTGCGGAGATCGGGAGTCCGGGCCCGCAGGGGCGCATCCTGGTCCGGGGCGAACCCGGCTGGGAGATCGTGCCCGAGGTGGCGCCGCTGCCGGATGAGGTGCTGATCGACAAGCCGGGCAAGGGCGCCTTCTACGCCACCGAACTCGACCTGGTGCTGCACACCTTGGCCATCACGCACATCATCCTCATCGGGATCACCACCGATGTCTGCGTGCACACCACGATGCGAGAGGCCAACGACCGCGGCTACGAATGTGTCGTTCTCTCCGACTGCACCGGGGCCACCGACCTGAACAACCACCTCGCGGCCCTGCACATGGTGACCATGCAGGGCGGGGTGTTCGGCTGTGTCGCGACCGCGAACGCCGTGATCGAGGCAACCACGTTCGGTGGTCCCCGATGAGCGCCGATGCGCGGCATCTCACTGTCGCGGCCGACCCCGGGCCGTTCGGCTTCCACCCCGAGCGCACCGCGCTGATTGTGATCGACATGCAGCGCGACTTCGTCGAGCCCGGCGGGTTCGGCGAGGCGCTCGGCAACGATGCCGGCCTGCTGCGGACTGTGGTGGCACCTCTGCAGGCGGTACTGGCGGCCACCAGGGCTGCGGGCATCACGGTGATCCACACCAGGGAGGGGCACCTGCCTGATCTCTCCGACTGTCCACCCGCCAAACGGGGCCGAGGCAACCCGGCGCTGCGCATCGGTGACCTCGGGCCGAAGGGCCGGATCCTGGTCCGCGGCGAATACGGCCACGACATCATCGACGAGCTGGCGCCGCTTCCCGGTGAGACGGTCGTCGACAAGCCCGGCAAGGGCTCGTTCACCGGCACCGACCTCGGCGACCGGCTGGCCGCGGCGGGTGTCACCAGCCTGGTCGTCACCGGCGTGACCACCGAGGTGTGCGTGCACACCACCGTGCGGGAGGCCAACGACCGTGGTTACGAGTGCCTG
The DNA here is from genome assembly GCA_036494005.1 of Pseudonocardiaceae bacterium. Taxonomy (GTDB): domain Bacteria; phylum Actinomycetota; class Actinomycetes; order Mycobacteriales; family Pseudonocardiaceae. The sequence goes on from DASXOV010000234.1 coordinate 31,282, forward strand.
GTGCTCGCCGACTGCGTCGGCTCCTACTTCCCCGAGTTCCAGCGCGTCGGCCTGGCCATGATCGCGGCACAGGGCGGCATCTTCGGCTGGGTCGCGCCCTCGGCGGAGTATCTCGCTGCCCTGCAGGAGATCAGTCCAGCCGCGGTGGTCGCAGCCGCCGAACCCGAACGGAGTTGATCACATGCTGGCCAGGAGGATGGCGGATCGACAGGCCGTGGCGAAGATGCCGTTGGCCTGGTGGGTCGGTGGTGACTTGAATGCCGCCTTCGGTCTCGGCTTCAACGTGCTGGTCAACGTGCTGGTGCTGAGCTCGCTGTGCATCACCGTGCTGAAGATCCCGGCGAGTGACGTCTTCGGGGTCATCCTGCCCGCACTGGGCATTCAGCTGCTGATCGGCAACGGCTACTACACCTATCTGGCGCGCCGGTTGGCTCGTAAGGAGAACCGCACCGACGTGTGCGCGATGCCCTACGGACCGAGCGTGCCGCACATGTTCATCGTCACGTTCGTGATCATGCTGCCGATCTATCTGAAGACCCAGGACCCGATCCGGGCCTGGAGCGCCGGCCTCGCCTGGTCGTTCATCATCGGTTTGATCGTGCTGATCGGCGCGTTCGTCGGCCCCTACATTCGCCGGTTCACCCCCAGGGCGGCCCTGCTCGGCACCCTGGCAGGCATCTCCATCGCTTTCATCTCGATGCGGCCCGCCGCGCAGATGTGGGAGGCGGCCTGGATCGCGCTGCCGGTGTTCGCGATCATCGTGATCGGCTTCTTCACCGGGCTGAAGCTACCGGGGAACATCCCGATCGGGCTGGCCGCGCTGCTGGTCGGCACCGCGATCGGATGGATCGGTGGGTTCATGTCGCCGCCCGACGTGGTCAGCGCGGCCGGCGACATCGCTATCGCGCTGCCGACGTTGAACTTCTCGCTGTTGTTCCACGGTCTGGCCAACGTCGCACCCTTGCTGGCCACCGCGATCCCGCTCGGCATCTACAACTTCACCGAGGGCATGACCAACGTGGAGAGCGCCTCGGCCGCGGGCGACAACTACAACCTGCGCAGCGTGCTGCTCGCCGACGGCACCGGCGCGGTGGTGGGCGCCGCGCTGGGCAGCCCGTTCCCGCCCGCGGTGTACATCGGGCACCCGGGATGGAAGGAGGCGGGCGGCCGCTCGACGTACTCGCTGGCTTCGGGCGTGGTGATCGCGCTGATGTGCTTCCTCGGGCTGTTCGGACTGCTCGGGGCACTGCTGCCGCTGCCGGCGATCGTGCCGATCCTGCTCTATATCGGGCTGCTCATCGGTGCCCAGGCGTTCCAGGTGGTACCGAAGGCGCACGCGGTCGCCGTGGTGATCGCGATCATCCCGAACATCGCGGCCTGGGCGGTCGGCCAGATCGACAATGTGCTCAGCGCGGCGGGTACCACGGCGGACAAGATCGGTATGGACGCGCTGGGCAACGCCGGGGTCGTCTACCACGGGCTGCAGCTGCTCGGCGGTGGCGCGATCCTGGCCGGCATGGTGCTCGGCGCCATCGTCGCCTTCATGATCGACAAGAAGTTCGTCTGGGCGGCCGGGTACAGCCTGGCCGGGGCGGCGCTGTCGTTCCTCGGGCTGATCCACGGTGTGCAGGTCCAGTGGGCCGCCGAACCGGAAGTGGCGCTGGGCTATCTGTTCATGGCCGCGGTGTGCCTGCTGTTCGCGCTGAGCACCCTCGGCGAGACCGATGCCGAGACGCCGCCGCCGGTACCCGACGAACCTGCCGACGTCGGCAGGCCCGCGATCGTGGCCGAGGCGCGGTGACCGTCACGCCCGGCAGCACCGGAACCCCGGTTGCGGGGATCAACTGCCCGGAGGTCGTCGCCGAGGTGACGGCGCTGAGTCTTCGGTTCGGGCTCGTCGACCGCCAGCAGGGCATCGCCGAGATCGCCGCGTGGCGCCGTGCGCACCCCGGTGTCCCGCCCGGGCGCCGGCGCCGCGACACCCGGGTACTCACCGTGGACCACCGGCCGGGTGGCGCATTTGGGCACTGTTGCCGCCGCACCTGATTCAGCCGGGGTGCGACGAACCCATCCGCGCCAGCAGGGCGTCCAGTTGCACGGTGGCCATGGCGACCCGGGTGTCACTGCTGCCGTAGGGCAGCCACAGCGTTCCGTCGTGCAGCATGCCGCCGCAGGAGTAGACGACGTTGGGGACATAGCCGTCCCGCTCGCTCGCCTCGGGGACGAGCAGCGGCTCGGGCAGCGCGGCGAGTATCCGGGTGGGATCGGTGAGGTCGAGGAGAACGGCGCCGATCGCGTAGGTCCGCATCGGCCCGACGCCGTGGGTCAGCACGAGCCATCCCTGCGAGGTCTCCAGCGGCGAGCCGCAGTTGCCGACCTGCAGCAGTTCCCATGGCGCGGTGGGCCCGTGCAGTGTGACCCCCTCGGCCCAGTTCCGGCCGTCCGGCGAGATCGAAAGGCTCGTGGTCTCGCCGTCTCCCCGGCACAGCGCGAGGTGCCTGCCACCGACGAGGCGGGGGAACAGCGCCATGCCCTTGTTCCGCGCTGCCGGACCGGTCAGCGGGAGTGCGCGGAAGGAGGTCAGGTCCGAGCTCTCCAGCACATGCGGCGCGATGCCGGTGCCGTCGCACGCGGTGTAGGTGGCACGGTAGCTCGCGGTGCCGTCGGGATCGACGACCTGGACGAAACGGGCGTCCTCCATGCCGTGGCTCTCGGCCGCGCTGGTCGGCCACAGGATCCGCTGCGGCAGATCGGTGCCGTCGGGAAAACGCACCGTGTAGCTGGCAGCGGCCAGTTCGCGGATCCGGCGGACCGTGCCAGGGGCCCGGGGCCGCTGCAGCAGCCGAGGGTGCAACGAGGCCAGCGCATGGTCGAGGTCGGCCTGGTCGAACGATTCGGGCAGCGAGGAGAGCACGGTGAACGTGATCTCGTCGCACCCGTCGTGCGCGAGTGCGGCCCGGAACCAGCTGCCGTCCCAGGAATCCGGTTGACGCTCGGCGGTGACCAGCGGCCCGATACGAGGCTCCCACCGGGCGGACGGCCCGGGTCCGAGCACGCCGGTGGCGAACCCGATCGAGGACAGGTGGCCCTCGCCGATGCCGCGCAGGCTGAGCACCACCCGTACCTCGCCCGCCGCGAGTACGTCCTGCGAGGGATGCGGTACGAGCGACGGGTTGCACAGTGCGGCCGCCTCGACGGCGTACTCATGGGTGAAGACGGCGCCGATCAGGAGCCGGCGATTCCGGCTGAGTCCGTCCGGATCGGCGATCCGGTTGCTCATGATCGCCGCGTTGCGCTCGAGGATCGCCGTGAAGTCGCGGTGCCGTACGGCGAAGTCGGCCAGTACTCCGTCGAGCAGCGCATCGACACTGCTCTCCGGCAGGGCCAGCGTTCGCTGCAGGACGGCGCTGGTCCGGGACCGGGTCTCCGGGATCTCTTCGCCGGGGACGAACAGCTTGGTGATGACCCGCCGCGGGTCAGGATCGAACAGGACGGGATGCCGCGTGACCAGGCCGGGAGCCTGGGCGATCACGCCGCACCGGCATCGGACAGCATGTCGGTCCCGTGCCGTGCGTGCTGCAAGGTGGACAGCAGCGCGAGTGTCGACTCGGCGCCCTGGTTCGTGCTGACACCGTCGGCTCGCAGTCCGTCGCTACCCCCGCCGGTGTCCGGGTCCGCGAGGGACGCGCCTGCGTCGTTGGCCCCCAGGAACCAGTCGCGGGCGAGCACCACGGTCGTCGCCCACCGAGCGTCGCCGGTGACGGCATGGGCGCGGGCGCAGGCCGAGGCGAGTGCGGCCACCTCGATCGGTTGCTGGTCGAATCCCGGAGGCCGGTCACCGGGGTTCCAGCCCGCGGCGGGAACCACCGACAGGTGTCCCTGGCGGGTCTGCAGGTCCACCAGCCACTCCAGTACCCGCAGCCCGTCGGCCAGCGTGGCCGGAGCGGGCAGCAGCGACCCGGCCGCGATCAGCGCCTCGGCCACCGACCCGTTGGCATAGCGCAGCCGTGGCTCCGGCCACGGCCAGCAGGCCTCGATCGGGATCGGGCCGATCGCGGACACCGTGGCGGCGAGCAGCGCCCGCGCCGGCTCGTCGCGCGGATCGCGGGTGAGTACCTCGGCCGCTCCCAGCGCGGCGAAGGTCAGCGCGCGTGGCCACGGCGAACGCTGACCGGCTCCGCGCTCGAACAGTGCCCTGGCCGCGGCACGCACCCACGGCCGGTCGGCGTGCGCGGCCGTGCTGCCCAGTCCCCACAGCGCGCGACCCCACCAGTCGCCGAGCGACGGGGCGTCCTGCCAGCGGCGGTCGTAGCCGAGACGGTTGCGGAAGTATCCGTCCTGGTGCGCGTGCGCGGTGAATGCCAGCAGGTTTTCCTGCAGCCGGGACGACGCCGGGTCCGGATGCGGCTCACGGCTGAGCACCACCAGCCCGCGGGCGACGTCGTCGAGGCAGTAGCCGTGCTCACGGCGCGGCAGCGGCCCGCAGGCGTGTTCCAACAGGCCGACGTCGTCGGACAGGCTCAGCAGGTGGCGGAAGTCCAGCCCGGTATGCGACCCACCGGGCATCACGCCACGACCGGCGCGGCGGTACGGGTGAGGTCCGTGGCCAGTCGGCAGTACCGCTGCGCCACCGACGACCATCCCAGGTTCCGCGCAGCGACGCCCGCCGCCGCCGCCATGCCTGCCGCTGCCGCCCGGTCGGTGAGCACCGTACGCACCGCGTCGGCGATCGAGCGCGGATCCCGATGATCGACGAGGACGCCGCAGCCGTCGGAGAGCAGTTCGACGGCGTGCGGAAAACGCGTCGCCACGACCGGCGTGCGCGAGGTGATCGCTTCGATGAGCACCCCGGAGGTGACCTGTTCCCGCGAGTCGTACGGCAGCAGGACGACCTCGGCGCGGGCCACCAGGCGGCGCAGCGACGCGGCGTCGAGGTACCGAGAGTCGAACCGGACCCGGTCACCCACGCCGAGGCTCTGAGCCCGGGCGATCAGCAGGTCTCGGTACCGATCACCCTCGCGTGCCAGCACCTTCGGGTGGGTCCGGCCCGCGATGACGTAGCGTGGCTCGGGTCGCAGATCGCCGAGCAGCGTCATCGCCTCGATCGCCCATTCGATGCCCTTGCCGGGGCCAAGCAGGCCCCAGGTCAGGATCTGCCGCTGCTGGTTCCGATGCGGGGTCGCCGCCGCGGTGCCGGTGTTCGCCGCGCCGTGCGGGATGACCGCGACCCGGTCAGCCGGTACGTCGTAGCCGGCGATGAGCCGTGATCGGGCCGCCTCACTCATCACCACCACCACCGCGGCGGCGGTGATCACCCCGTTGAGCACGGTGCGCTGATGTCCGGTCGGAGCGGCGAGCACGGTGTGCAACACGACGACAGCCGGCACCGACAGCCCGGACAGCACGCGCAGCACGTCGACGCCGTCGTGGCCGCCGCCGTATACGCCGTACTCGTGCTGAATCATCGCGACGTCGTAGCCGTTGAGCAGGGCAGAAGCGTCGCGACAACTCGCTGCCGACCCCGCCACGAGTTCCCCGACGACGCCGACGGGCCGGGGCCCACCCGGAGCGTCGACGAGCCGTACCACCCCGCCCGCTACCCCCGCAGGTAGCGCGGAGCGCAGCGACGCGGTGAAGGACGCAAGCCCGCACAGCGTGGGCGGGTAGGTGCTCAAGAAACCGAACGTGACCATGCGGTGCCCTTCAAATCGGTGGCTGCGCCACGACGGCGACTGGCCTCGCGCCCAGCACTCGTCAGGCCGAAAGGGGCGCGCGAACCGAGCGGGGCCGACCTGCGAACAGTCGATACAGATGTGCCGACTGGGTCGACGCGAGACCACACGGCTGTGCTCGAAACCCTAGCGGACCGAGGTCGGCGGGCCGACCCGCCAACAGGCGATGCCGCCGTCGCGCACGTGCCCGTCCGGGTGACATCCGTGCCGCTCGGGCGGTTCGCCCCGTCCGGTGACCCGGGCATGCCCGGATCACCGGATTTACCCCCTGCGAATTGGTGAAAATCACCGCAGACGCGGATCTTCAGGCCTGCTACAGTCCGTGTTTGCATCATCACATCATGCGCGCTTCTAGCTCCGCTGAAGGGATCACGGCGACGAATCCGCCACTGCTCGATCCCCCGAGCCGCAACCGTCCAGGATCAGGGACGGTAGGTCATAGGAAGGATCCATCGTGATTTGTCGGCGCCTCCTACCGTTGCTTGCCGCATTCGCCGTGCTCATCGGCGCGGCGTTCACCGGTCCGGTCGCCATCGCAGGCGCCGAACCCGGTCCGCACGTGCTCCATCAGCACACGCCCGATCCGCAGACTCACCCAGAGCGGCGAGTCGGCAGCTTTGTCGTGGCCGGAGCCGTCGCGCATCGTCTACGCCTTGACGTGGCTGATCTCAGGGGGTTGCCGTCACGGACGGTCGAGGTGACGTTCAAGTCGGGCAGCGGTGTCGAGCACCACGTCTACGTCGGCCCGCGCCTGCTCGATGTGCTCGCCACAGCGGGCCCGACGTTCGACCCGGCGATCAAGAACGACAAGTTGCGTTACTTCGTCAGCGTGAGTGCGTCCGATGGCTATCGGGCGCTGGTCGCCTACTGCGAGATCGATCCGAGTTTCGAGGCCAAGGACGTGCTGCTTGCGACCAGCGAGGACGGCCGCTCGCTCGCGGCCGACGGGCCACGGCTGGTCGTGCCGGGCGATATCGCCGGCGGGCGCTACGTCACCAATATCATACGGGTGTCGCTCGGCAAGCCGGAGAGCTGATCGCGGCACACGAACAGAGGACCAGTCAGCAGATACTCGGTCTCGCGATGTGCTCTCGATTCGAGCTCTCGCCGGCCGAGTTCGAATTCTTCCAGATGCACCTGAGTTATGACCGGTGCTACACGTCCTCAGGGGAATTCCGGAGAAGGCTGCGGCTGCCGTGATGCGCTACGCGCCGATCGCCGTCGCGATGAACGAATTTTATCGAAAGCTGAAGAACGAGAGCAGAACTGCCCGGTGTCCAGCCGAGGAAATCCGGGAAATCTGCCCCACGACAGGTAGCGGCCCGCCCGCTCGTCCACCGTACTGTCTGACGGACTATACGATCGTGTAGTATCCTGCCCCTACCAGCGCTATCTGGCCCGCTCTCTGGCTGAGGGGTCCGCCGCAACGGTTTTCGACGACATGGTTCAGCTGACCGAGGAGTGGCTGGCGGAGGCCGACAAGAACCGGTCGGATTCCCCCGAGGTCGACCGCAAGG
>DASXOV010000235.1:0-4168 GCA_036494005.1 Pseudonocardiaceae bacterium
CCCTGAAACGTCTTGACATAGTGCAGCGGGACCCGCATGTCTTCCAGGCGCAATGCCCTGAGCGCCTTGAAACCGAACACGTTGCCGATGATGGATGACGTGAGGTTCGCGATCGACCCCTCTTCGAACAGGTCGATGTCGTAGGCGATGTAGGCGATGTACTGGTTCTCGATGCCGGGGACGGCGTCCACCCGATAGCACTTGGCCTGGTAGTGCGTGTACGCGGTGAGCCGGTCGGTCCACACCACCGTCCAGGTCGCGGTCGAGGACTCGCCTGCCACCGCGGCGCCCGCCTCCTCCGGCGGCACCCCGGGCTGCGGGGTGATCCGAAACGCGCAAAGGACGTCGGTGTCCTTCGGTTCGTAGTCAGGCTCCCAGTAGCCCATCTCAGCGTACGGGATCACCCCTGCCGACCAACGATCCGTCTTCTTCTTCTTCTCCGATGGGGGGGTCTCGACTTCGGTCACGCCAGACTCCTTTCGTCAGCACCGAGAGTGGCGAGAAACTGTCATCCTGTCCATCAAGTCTTCCCAGACGACTCTTAACTGATTGCTGAGGAGTCATGACGACGGAGTCCCGCCTGCGCACGCTCGTCGCGCTCGCCGCCGCCGGGTCGGTCCGTGGTGCGGCCGGCCGCCTGACGGTTACCGAGTGCGCGGTGTCCGCCTCAGTCGCGGCGCTGGCCCGCGAGCTCGGTGTGCCACTTGTCGAGCCGGCCGGCCGCGGGCTTCGGCTGACCCAGTCCGGCCTGGTGTATGCACGGTACGCCCGCCGGGTGCTGGGTCTGCTCGACGAGGGCGCGGCCGCGGCCGCACAGGAACTGGACCCGGAACGGGGGCGGCTGCGGGTCGCCGCGGTGACCACCGCGGGGGAGCACCTGCTGCCCACCCTGCTGGCCGGCTTCCGCCGCAGGCACCCGGGAGTCGCCCTGGCGCTGGAGGTGGGGCCCAGCGAGCAGGTGTGGGATCTGGTGAACTCGCACGAGACCGACCTGGTCATCGCCGGGCGGCCACCCACGGGTGTCGACGCGCGGGTGGTGGCCATCAAGTCCAACGAGCTCGTGGTGGTGGCCGCACCGTCGGTCGCCGAGATCTTCGACTGGGCCGCGACGCCCTGGCTGCTGCGGGAACGGGGCTCCGGCACCCGGACCACGGTGGAGACCTACCTGAAGTCCCAGGACGTCACGCCGCCCCAGTTGGTGCTGGGTTCCAACGGCGCGGTGGTAGCCGGGGCGGTGGCCGAACTGGGCGCCGCGCTGGTCTCCCGGGACGCCGTCGCCGACCAGCTGTGTGATGGCCGGCTGGTTCAGGTGCCCGCTCCGGGCATCCCGATGCGACGGCCGTGGCACGCCGTCGCCGGGGTCTACTCCGGTGCGGCGACCTGGCTGTTCGTCCGGCACCTGCGGGGCGCCGGGTGGCAGGCCCACGGTGCTGCGCAGGACGACGATGTGATGCGCGGGGACGGCCCGGACGGCTGACCCCCCACCGCCTCCACCTACCGGGGGAGGTGCCGAACCGGCCTGTCCGCCTACGATTCCGGCAGGCGGCGTGGATCGACCCGTCGCAAAGCGGACCCGCAAGGGACGGAGGGGCAATGACCCAAGGGCTGCACGAGATCGCCCGGACCATGGTCAGCCGGCCGCGCGGCATCCTCGCCGCCGACGAGAGCATCGGCACCATGTCGAAGCGGCTGGAGAAGGCGGGTGTCGCCGCCACCGCCGAGAACCGGCGGGCGTATCGCGCGATGCTCATGACCACTCCTGACCTGCAGAGCGGGATCAGCGGGGTGATCCTTTCCGACGAGACGTTCGGCCAGCAGCTCGACGACGGCCAGTCCTTCCCCGATGCCCTCATCGGGCTGGGCGTCCTGCCCGGCATCAAGGTCGACACCGGCGCGAAGCAGCTGGCCGGGTCACCCGGCGAGACGATCACCGAGGGCCTGGACGGCCTGCGGGAGCGGCTGGCCGACTACGCGGCCGGTGGGGCCCGCTTCGCCAAGTGGCGTGCCGTGATCACCATCGCCGAGGGCCTGCCGACCCGCCGTGCACTCAAGGCCAACGCCCACGCGCTGGCACGTTACGCCGCGCTGTGTCAGGAGGCGGGCATCGTGCCCATCGTCGAGCCCGAGGTCCTGATGGACGGCGAGCACTCGATGGCCCGCTGTGCCGCGGTCACCACCGCCACGCTGGAGCAGGTGGTTGCCGAGCTGGACGAGGCGGGAGTGGACCTCGCAGGCGCTGTGCTCAAACCGAACATGGTCGTGCCGGGCAAGACCTCAGGCGAGCAGGCCACCCCCGAGCAGGTCGCGGAGCAGACCGTGGCTGTCCTGACGGCAGTGCTGCCGGATTCACTGGCCGGGGTGGCGTTCCTCTCCGGTGGTCAGTCGCCGCAGGTGGCGACCGCGAACCTGGCCGCCATGCAGCAGTTCGAAACGCCGTGGCCGCTGACGTTCTCCTTCGGGCGCGCCCTGGTGGACCCGGCGCTGGCGGCCTGGAGTGTGGACACCGCGACCCAGGTGGCGGCGGGCCAGCAGGCGCTGGCCGAACGGGTGGCGAGCAACGCCGCCGCAGTGGGCCGGGAGCCGGCCTCCGCGTCGGCCTGACGAACGGCACGGTCAGCGGTAGAGGCCCTCGCGCAGGGCGGTAGCGACGGCTGCAGCTCGGTCGGTGACGTCCAGTTTGCGGTAGATCCCGCGGACGTGGCTCTTGACCGTTTCCTCACCCACCACCAGTGTGCTGGCGATGATCCGGTTGGACGAGCCGGCCACCATCAGCGCGAGGACCTCGCTCTCCCGCTGGGTGAGGCCGAGGTGGGCGCCGGGCCAGAACTCGCCTGCCTGTAACCGGGCGGCGGACGCTCCGGCCCTGGCCCCGAGGGCCGCGTCGAGCACCACCCCGCCCGCGTGCACGTTGTGCAGCTGTTCGACCAATTCGGGGCCGTCGATCCGCTTGAGCAGGTAACCTGCCGCGCCTGCCTGCATCGCCTGGAACAGGTACTGCTCATCGTCATAGACCGTGAGGAGCACGACCTTGCGCTCAGGACAGTCCGCGATCAGGTCGCGGCACAGATCCAGTCCGCTCTCCCGGCCCAGGCGCACGTCAGCGAGGACCACATCCGGATCGAGACCGGCCACCACCCGCCGCGCGGTCTCGGCGTCGCCTGCTTCACCGACCACCCGCACCTGCCCGGCGAAGCGGGTGAGCATCGCCTTGAGACCGGTGCGCACCATCTCGTGGTCGTCGACCAGGACGACGCGCAACGGCTGGCTTGCCATTCGCTGAGTGTAATCAGCGCTGAGTGTAATCAGCCCAGCTGCACGTGCCGGTCCTGTACCGGATCCCCTCGGTTTTCCCTCCAGGAGGGGACGCCGGGCGGGGTAGCTGACGCATAACGTGCGACGTCAGAAGACGGAGACGGTCAGGCTCGGCCCCGTCGAGCGGGTCGCCGTCGGCGTTTCCAGGAAAGGGGTGAGTCGTGCCCGACAAGTTGCTGCGCATGGAGCGCGCCGGTTCGAGCGTTTCGCGGCCCGTGATGCTTGCGATCGCCGGAGACAGTGCGGCCGGCAAGACCACCCTGACCAAGGGTTTGGTCGACGCGCTGGGCGCCGACCGGATCACCTCCCTCTGCGTGGACGACTACCACTGCTATGACCGGCAGGAACGCAAGGGGCTTCCGTTCACCGCGCTGCACCCGGACTGCAACTACGTGCAGATCATGGAGCAGCACCTGCAGCTACTGGCCACCGGCCAGCCGATTCTCAAGCCGGTCTACGACCACGACACCGGCCAGCTCACCCGCCCCGAGCTCGTAGAGCCGACCGAATTCGTCATCGTGGAAGGCCTGCTGCCGCTGTACACCCGACTGACCAGGGCGTGCTTCGACATCACCGTCTACCTGGACCCGCCGGAGGAGATCCGCCGGGACTGGAAGGTGCAGCGGGACACCAGCAAGCGCGGGTACACCCCGGAGCAGGTGCTGGCCGAACTCGACAAGCGTGAGCCCGAGTCCGAGGAGTTCATTCGCCCGCAACGGTCGTCGGCCGACATCATGGTCCGCTTCGGGCCCATCGAGGGCCGCCACGACCCGCCCGACACACCGCTGTCGGCCCTGCTGACGCTGCGCTCGACGATCCGCCATCCGGACCTGTCCGGCGTCTTCCGCGAGTCCGA
>DASXOV010000236.1:0-23934 GCA_036494005.1 Pseudonocardiaceae bacterium
GGCAGCAGCCACCAGGTGCACAGCCAGGTCCACAGCAGCTGGGCGTCCAACAGCCTGCGGGCCAGCAACGACCGGTCAGCGAGCTCGGGCCACGCGGTGAGCACCTCGGCATGCCAGGCGGACACCATCGCCTCCGCCATGCCAGGCGGGAAAGCCAGGGCGACCAGCGACGAGGGAAGCGGTACCCGCAGCTGCGCGGCATCGAGCAACGCGGTGCGGAATCCGCCACCCTCGAAGTCGATGAAGCGCACGGTCTGCCCCACGACGGCGTTGTCAGGGCCCAGGTCGACCGGGCTGAACGCGCGGTAGGGACGCCCGTCGAGCAGCTCGGCGGCCCGCCGTGCTTCCTGGACCGCTTCGAACCGGCTGGACACCCCCAACTCGGTCTCGAGCAACGCGGGCAGCCCGGCAACCGCGGCCCGCCCGTCGTCGGCGAACGGATCCTTCACCTGCGGTACGCCGAGCCGGCGTAGCAACGCGGCGAAATCCTGTTCCCGGTGACGAGTGGTGGCGTGCAACCGGCCGAGTGCATGCGCCCAGCGGAGCAACGCCTGCTCCGCGCGGGAGGCGGTGCCCGGTTCGGTCGAGAAGAGCAGGCTCGCCACGGTGCCCGAACGACCCAGATCCTCCAGCACCAGTAACCGCTGCTCAGGATCGCAGGCGATCATCTCCGGCCCCGGTCGCTCCTCGCGACGCAGGGACGTGAACAGCTGGCAGCTCGCCGCTTCCTGGGCGAACAAATCCATCCCGCCCACCGGCGCCCGGACCGGACTGTGCTTGACGACCAGAGTCCTGGGCAGCGTGAAAGGGGTGCGGGCCACCCGAACCCGCAGCACGGTGGAGCGGCCACTGCCGCCGAGATCCTCCGGATCGGCCAGCCGGACCTGTGCGCCTAATCGCGCCGTGAGCAATCGCTCGGCGGCGCGCACCGCATCAGTGACAGCCATTGCACCCGCCTCACCAGTGGCGGGAACTGGATCCACAGGATCCGCGAGCTCGGTTGACATCGTTGCTCAGCCTATCCATTCGGATACAAGTGTGCGGGCTGGAACGAATGTCAGCCCCGGGCGAGCGGACGGCGCAGACCACCGCCACACCGCCGGGTGCGCAACATCAACACCAGGTAGGCCGCGATCACGATCCCGATCACGTTCACCCCGAGCTGAGCAGCGGACCAGCCGGCCGTGTTCCACTCCCCTGTGATGGCCGCCACCACGGCGAACGCGGCTGCGGGCACCGTCGTCACCGAGATGAACACGCCGACCAGCGCGGCCGACTTCGCCGAGGTCAGCGAGAGCATCCCGGCGGCACCGGCCAGCATGGCGAGGATCAGCGAGAAGGGCCCGACGTCATAGATGAAATCCACCTGATCGGCGGAATGTACCGCACGCATGTCGATCAACCCGGCCCATTCCGCGAGCAGCGCTCCGAACGCGGCGATCACCATGGCCACCGGGAAGCCGACCCCGAGAGCCAGCACCGCGCGCCTGACCAGATCGGACCGGCGCAGCACCAGACCCACCGCGATCGCTGCCAGCGGGGCGAACTCCGGGCCGACGACCATCGCACCGACCACCGTGACCGGAGAAGAGGTGACCACGCCGACGACCGCGATGAGGCAGGCCAGGGTGAGGAACGCCAGGAAGGTGAAGGTCAGCCTGGAGTCGTCGCCGGTACGCGCGATCAGCTCGTCCCACACCACCGCGTCGGCCGGATCCCCGGGCGCGGCCTGCTGGGCCGCATCGGCGGTGTCGGAGAGCACGGTGTCCAGCGGGTGCAGGGCGATCGAGCCGTTGTGGTCGACGCCGAGCGTGCAGAGCGCGGCGAGTACCTCGTCCGCCGCTTCGCGGGCGACGAGAGCCTGCACCAGGTCGCCCGGCGGATCGATCGCAGCGCACCTGACCAGGGCGAGGCCGGCCACTCCGGGGTGGTTGCGCAGTCTGGTCAGCACCGCATCCGTGGTCTGCGCCGGGGAGATGACGTGCAGGTGCAGCACGGATCAGCCCTTGGGCGAAGGCTTCGCGTCCACCCCGGCCTCGGCCCGCTGCGCGGCAGTGATCGGGGCGGGGGCGCCGGTGAGCGGGTCGAGACCACCACCGGATTTGGGGAAGGCGATGACCTCGCGCAGTGAGTCGGCGCCGGCGAGCAGCATGGTGATTCGGTCCCACCCGAACGCGATCCCCCCGTGCGGCGGCGCACCGTAGCGGAAGGCCTCCAGCAGGAATCCGAACTTCTCCTGTGCTTCCTCGTCGGAGATGCCCAGTACCCGGAACACCCGCTGCTGCACGTCGGACTGGTGGATACGGATCGATCCGCCGCCGATCTCGTTGCCGTTGCAGACCAGGTCGTAGGCATAGGCCCGGGCGGAGCCCGGATCCTGCTCGAAGGTGTCCAGCCACTGCGGGGCCGGTGCGGTGAACGGATGATGCAACGCCGTCCACTGGCTGTGCCCCACAGCGACGTCCCCGGAGCGGTCCACGGGTTCGAACATCGGCGCGTCCACCACCCAGACGAACGACCACGCCGACTCGTCGATCAGACCGCACCGGCGGCCGATCTCGACCCGGGCCGCGCCCAGCAGCGCGCGGGCGTCGCTCGGCTCGCTCGCCGCGAAGAAGACGCAGTCCCCCGGGTTGGCGCCGACCGCTTTGGCCAGACCCTCCCGTTCGTGCTCGGCGAGGTTGCGGGCCACTGGTCCAGCGAGTTCGCCGTCCTCGCCGACCAGCACGTAGGCGAGGCCCTTGGCGCCCCGCTGCTTGGCCCACTCCTGCCACGTGTCCAGCTGCCGACGCGGCTGGGCCGCTCCTGCCGGCATGACCACCGCTCCCACATACGGCGCTTGGAACACCCGGAACGGGGTGTCGGCGAAGTAGCCGGTGAGCTCGGTGAGTTCGAGCCCGAAGCGCAGGTCCGGCTTGTCGGAGCCGTAGCGGTCCATCGCTTCGGCGTAGCTCAGCCGGGGGATCGGCACCTCAATCCGGTGCCCGGCCAGCTCCGACCACAGCGCGGCCATCACCCGCTCGCTCAGCGCGATCACATCGTCCTGCTCGACGAAGCTCATCTCGATGTCGAGCTGGGTGAACTCGGGCTGCCGGTCGGCGCGGAAGTCCTCGTCCCGGTAGCAGCGGGCGATCTGGTAGTACCGCTCCAGGCCCGCCACCATCAGCAGCTGTTTGAACAGCTGCGGCGACTGCGGCAGCGCGTACCAGCTGCCGGGCTGCAACCTCGCGGGCACCAGGAAGTCCCGAGCGCCCTCCGGCGTCGAGCGGGTCAGCGTCGGGGTCTCCACCTCGACGAAGCCCTGGTCGTGCAGCACGGTGCGGGCGATCCGGTTGGCCTCGCTGCGCAGCCGCATCGTGGCGGCCGGGGCGGGACGGCGCAGATCGAGGTAGCGGTGCCGCAGCCGCACCTCCTCGCCTGCCTCCAGGTGCTCATCGAGCTGGAACGGCAGCGGGGCGGACTCACCGAGCACGGTCAGCTCATCGGCGGTGACCTCGATGCCACCGGTCGGGATCTCCGGGTTCTCATTCCCCTCCGGGCGGGCCGCCACGGTGCCGCGGACCTGGACGCAGAACTCCGCGCGCAGCCGGTGTGCCCGCTGCGCCATCTCCCCCTCCCGGAATACCACCTGTACCAATCCGGAGGCGTCTCGCAGATCGATGAAGATCACGCCCCCGTGGTCGCGACGGCGGGCGACCCAGCCGCTCAGGGTGACGGACTGCTCGGCATGCTCGGTACTCAGCGAGCCGGCAGGGTGGGTGCGCATCACAGGAGCTGGCTCCTCGATCTGGCGACGACGTGACCTGCCAAGGCTAGCCGCGTCACCAGCCGCATCCTGACCATCCCCCACGGTCACAAGAGAGTGAGCTGCTGCGCCTCCTCCGAAGGGGTACCCACCCGGGCCACCGTTTCTCCGGTGGCTGCGGTGCCCTGGCGGCGGGTCTCACTCGGGCGGGCCGTGCCGACGCCGTGGCGCCGCGCCAGCTCGGCCACCCGGGCGGACACGGCGCGCTGGTAGTGCTTGGGGGCGTAGGCCCCGCCCGCGTAGAGCTCCCGGTACCGGGGCACCAGCTCGGGGTACTCACGCTGCAGCCAGGCGAGATACCACTCCCGGGCGCCGGGGCGCAGGTGCAGCACGATCGGCGAAACACCGCGGGCACCGGCAGCCGCGATCGCGCAGACCGTCGCCTCGAGCCGGCTGGGCGAATCGGTGAGGTACGGCAGGATCGGCGCCATCAGCACCCCGCACCCGATGCCCGCATCGGTGAGCGTGCGACACACGTCAAGCCGGGCGGTGGGCCTGGGGGTGCCGGGTTCGACCTGCCGCCACAGCGTCTCGTCGACGAATCCCACCGAGATGTTGACCGAGACGTCGGTGACCTCCGCGGCCTGCTGGATCAGGTCGAGATCACGGAGCACCAGGGTGCCCTTGGTGAGGATGGAGAAGGGGTTCCGCGCGTCGCGCAGCGCCTCGATGACGCCGCGCATCAACCGGTAACGGCCCTCCACCCGCTGGTAGGGATCGACGTTGGTGCCCATCGCGATGTGCTCCCCCGTCCACCGTGGCGAGCTGAGCTCGCGGCGCAGCAGCTCGGGCGCGTTGACCTTCACCACGATCTTCGAGTCGAAGTCCTGGCCGGAGTCGAGTTCGAGGTACTCATGCGTCCGCCGGGCGAAGCAGTTGTGCGACACCATGCCGTTGGCGATGAAATCCCCGGTCCCCGTGGTGATGTCGTACATCGGCAGCTGCGTCCCGAGGTCCTCGACCGAGACCACGCTCAACCGGGCCCCGCTCGGGATCGCCACGTCCTCGATCGACCGCTTCCAGGTGATCGCCGGATCGACGGTGTGCACGAACCGGAGTTGCTCGCCGATCCCCCCGAGCAGCTGAACGCACCGCAGATCGTCGGGGTGTCCGTCCGCCACGGTCCAGCTGAAGCCGAAGCGTGCCGAACCCGAGATCACCGCGCGGATGACGTCCGCATCGGTGCTGGCGATCCGGAGTACCCCGTCGCGGCAGTGCCCTGCGGCGTCGAAGATCCCGGCCAGGAAACCCTTGCACCAGCCGTCCCCCGGAAAACACGGCCAGCGGGTCATGTCGGTGATGGCCTGAAAACCGGCGTATGCGGTGCTGCGGGCAGCCGACATGGTCAGGGTGGGGCCGCCCGCGGGCCGGGGCACCAACTCGCGGGCGTGCGCGACCGCGTCGACGAAATAGCAGCTGACCCTGCGCAGTGCCTGGCGATCGACCACCCCCAGTCCGAGGTGCGAGCCGCCCCGGACGATGCCGCCCAGGTAGCCCCGCCGGTAGTCGGGTGTGTCGTCGGGCGGACTGGCGAACTGACCGGTGCCGATCAGCTCGTCACCCGCCATCAGGCAGGGGCGGCCTGCGCTGCCGGGCCGGGCCGCCGCGTGCTTCCACCCCTGCGCGGTGAGGAAACGATGGTCACCACTGGCCACCAGCTCCGTGCCGTCCCGCAGCGTCACCCGATAGGCCTGCTTGACTGTCCGCCAGTGAGCCAGCACCTCCGTGACCGTGTAGCGCCGGTGGCCGTCGCCTGCGGCGGTGCCGTAGATCGCGGCACCGACCCGCACATCGGCCAGCGGTGTGGTCCGCCCGTCGGCCATCAGGATCGGGGTGTCCCCGGGAAGGCAGTATCGGCAGGCGTGGCTGCAGCCCCGGTAGGGATTGACAGTCCAGCCGAATGGCATCCGCGAGGCACCAGGGACCTTGTTGATGATCGAGCGGGCCTGCACCTCGTAGAAGGTCATATCACGAAACTCCGGGGTATCGATGGTTCGCGCGACGACGTCACCCACCCCGAAGAGCGCGTCCTGGTCGGAGAGTGCCAAGTTGTTCCAGCGCACCCAGACACGGTATCGAACATGCGTTCGATACCGCTAGTCGGTATCGAACAGAAGGGCCACCCAACCGATGAGTGGACCACTCCGCAGGACCGGGCGGCACCGCCCCCGTGACGCCGCTGAACCGATCGCGGCTGGTCACGGTCATGGCCACGGACATGGACCCACCGAACCGGCCTCTCGCCGGGCGCGGCTGTTGCTGGTCGTCGTACTGGTACCGGTCATGCTGGCCACCCTGATCGGGATCTGGCTGACCTGGCCCGCCGACGCGCCGCGCAGCAACGCCGACATCGGCTTCGGTCAGAAGGCGGTGCACGGCGAGGTGCTCAGCGCGGCGGCCGGCCCGTGCACGGGTGACACCGCGGCCGCGGCAGGCCAGAGCACCCAGGGCGGCAGGTGCGTCACTCTCGGCGTGCGCCTCAGCGACGGCGAGTCGCCGGGCGTGACGATCCAGCAGGTGCTGCCCAACGAGCCGGGCACGCCCAGGTTCACCGCTGGCGATCGGGTCGTGCTGGCCTACACCGGGGGAAATCCTTCCGACCCGGGCTCCTACCAGGTCCAGGATTTCCAGCGCGGCAGCCCGATGTTGTGGTTGACCGCCCTGTTCGTCGTTGCGGTGCTGCTGCTCGGGCGGTGGAGAGGTCTCGCCTCATTGGTCGCGCTCGGCTTCAGCTTCCTGGTGCTGGTGGTCTACCTGTTTCCGGCCATCCTGAACGGCGCGGATCCGGTCACCGTCGGGGTACTGGCCGCCTGCGTGATCATGTTCGGTGTCTTGTACCTCACCCACGGGGTCTCCGCGCAGACCTCCAGCGCGGTGCTGGGCACGCTGCTCAGCCTCGGGCTGATCGGCGTGCTGGGTACCGCGTTCGCCGGAGCCGCCCAGCTCACCGGCCTGGACGAGGACACCAACAACCTGATCAGGGTGCTCGGCCACGGGGTGGACGCCCGTGGGTTGCTGCTCGCCGGCATGGTGATCGGCGCGCTGGGTGTGCTCGACGATGTGACGGTCACTCAGACCAGTGCGGTGTGGGAACTGCGCCGGGCCAATCCCGACCTGAGTGTGCGGGCGCTCTACATCTCAGCCCTGCGGATCGGGCGCGACCACATCTCCTCGGCGGTGAACACCCTGGCACTGGCCTACGCCGGCGCCGCGCTCCCGGTGCTGCTGGTCTTCTCGATGTCCGGACAGACCTTCGGAACCCTGGTGACCGCGCAGAACATCGCCCAAGAGGTGGTGCGCACCCTGGTCGGCAGCATCGGGCTGGTCGCTGCCGTCCCCCTCACCACTGCCATCGCGGCAATCGTCGCCCGGCAGGACACGGTCGAGCCATCGGACTGACCGCCTACAGTCCTCGTGGGGTGCCGGGAGCGGCGAGGCCGTGCAGGAACGGGTTGCCGGCGCGCTCCATGCCGACGGTCGTGGTGGGCCCGTGGCCGGGTAGCACGAGGGTGTCGTCGTTCAGTACGAGGATCTTGTCCCGCAGCGAGGCGAGGATCTGCTCGTGACTCCCGCCCGGAAAATCGGTCCGCCCGATGGAACCGGCGAACAGGGTGTCCCCGGAGACCAGGATCTCCTGCCCCTCATCGGTCCCGGACCGGAAGGTCACCGATCCACGGGTGTGGCCCGGCGTGTGGTCCACGGTGAGGCGCAGCCCGGCGAGTTCCAGGGTGAGCCCGTCGTCGAGGGTGCGCACCTCGCGCGGCTCCCGCAGCTGGACCCGGCCGCCGAAGAACGCCCGCGCTTCGGTGGACAGCCCGCGCATCGGGTCGGACAGCATCGCCCGGTCCTCGGGGTGGATCCAGGCCGGGATGTCGTTGCCGTCGCAGACCGGGGCCACGGCGAAGACGTGGTCGAAGTGCCCATGGGTGAGCAGCACGGCCACCGGGTCGAGCCGATGCTGGCGGAGCAGGTCGTCCAGTGGCTGCTCGGCGTCCTCGCCGGGATCGACCACCACGCACGGCCCGCCCGCCTCGGCCGCGAGCACGAAGCAGTTGGCCTGGAAGGAACCTGTCGGAAAGCCTGCGAGTAGCACGACCGCCAGCGTAACCAAGCGCGACGACGGGGAGGCCCAGGTCCGGCCCACCGGCCACCCGCCTACACTTCCCCGGCGATCACTGTCGAGCCACGGGAGTTCGGGTGCCCACCAACGAGCAGCGCCGCGAGGCCGCGAAGCGCAAACTCGACCGCCAACTCGCCCGCCGCGCAGCCCGCGCCAAGCGGCGCCGGACCTTCGCGCTGGCAGGCAGCGCGGTGGCAGTCGTGGTGGTGGTCGCCGTCATCATCCTGATCAGCGTCCTGAGCAACAGGCCGCAGGCCGCCACCCCCTCCCCCACCGCACTCCCGGCCCCGCCGAGCACCTCTGCGGTGTCGATCCCCACCGAGATCGCACCGCCACCCACCCGGCCACAACCCTTCCCCGCCACCGTCAGCTGCCAGTACCCGACCACCCCCCAGCAGCCCGCGGCCAAGCCGGTCACCCCTCCGCCCCCGGGCTCCGTGTCCGCCGAGGGCAGCAAGCAGGTGACCATGCAGACCCCCGAGGGCCCGATCGGTCTCACCCTGGACCGGGCGCTGGCGCCCTGCACCGTCAACAGCTTCCTCAACCTGGCCAAACAGGGCTTCTACTCGGGCAGCCCCTGCCACCGGCTGTCCACCAGCCCCGGACTGCAGATGCTGCAGTGCGGCGACCCCTCCGGCCAGGGCACCGGCGGACCCGGCTACACGGTCCCCGACGAGGTCTACCCCGATCTCACCTACGGCCGCGGCTACGTCGCCATGGCCAACACCGGCCAGCCGAACAGCGGAGGTAGCCAGTTCTTCCTTATCTACGGATCGGCCCAACTGCCCCCCAGCTACACCGTCTTCGCCACCATCTCCCCCGACGGCCTCAAGGTCATCGACAAGGTGGCCGAAGCGGGCGACGACGGCTCCCTCGACCCGTCCCCGGGTGGTGGCAAGCCCAAAAAGGCCGTCACCATCACGACCATCGACGGCGCGGCCTGAGCGCCCCGGCAGGCGAACTGATCAGGTCGACTCAGTTCGAGGATGTCACCCGGTAGACGTCGTAGACACCCTCGATGTTGCGGACCGCCCGCAACACGTGCCCGAGGTGTTTGGGGTCGCCCATCTCGAAGGAGAACCGGCTCACAGCGACCCGGTCCCGTGAGGTGGTCACCGGGGCCGAGAGGATGTTGACCCGCTCGTCGGCGAGCACCTTGGTGACGTCGGACAGCAACCGGTGTCGGTCCAACGCCTCCACCTGGATCGAGACCAGGAAGATCGACGAGGACGAGGGTGCCCAGTCCACGTCGCACAGCCGCTCCGGCTGAGCTCGCAGCGAATCGGCGTTCGTGCAATCGGTGCGGTGCACGCTGACCCCGCCGCCGCGGGTCACGAATCCCATGATCTCGTCCCCGGGTACCGGGGTACAGCAGCGGGCCAGCTTGGCGAAGACGTCACCGGCACCACGCACCAGCACACCGGAGTCACCGGTGGCCCGGCGACGCTGCACGGTGGACGGGGTGGCCCGGTCGGCCAGCACCTCCTCGGCGCCCTCCTCGCCGCCGAGCAGTGCGATCAGGCGCTGCACCACGTGCCGGGAGGAGGCGTGGTGCTCACCGACTGCGGCGTACAGGGCGCTGACGTCGGGATAGCGCAGCTCGCGTGACACCGCGACCATGGACTCGGCGGACACCAATCGCTGCACCGGCAGCCCGGCCCGGCGCAGTTCCTTGGCGATGGCGTCCTTGCCGAGTTCGATGGCCTCCTCGCGGCGCTCCTTGGCGAACCACTGTTTGATCTTGGCCCGGGCCCGCGGCGACGCGACGAAGGTGAGCCAGTCCCGGCTGGGACCGGCACCCTCGGCCTTCGAGGTGAAGATCTCGACGACCTCGCCGTTCTCCAGCTCACGCTCCAGCGCGACGAGCCTGCCGTTGACCCTGGCGCCGATACATCGGTTGCCGACCTCGGTGTGCACCGCATACGCGAAGTCCACCGGCGTGGAGCCGGCCGGCAGGGTGATCACTTCACCCTTCGGGGTGAAGACGAAGATCTCCTGGGTCGCCAGGTCGTAGCGCAGGGACTCGAGGAACTCGCCAGGGTCGGCAGCCTCCCGCTGCCAGTCCAGCAATTGCCGCATCCAGGCCATCTCGTCGACGTCCACCGCGCCGTTGTGCGTGCCGCGGGTCTCCTTGTACCGCCAGTGCGCCGCGATGCCGAACTCCGCGGTGCGGTGCATCTCACGGGTGCGGATCTGCACCTCAAGCGGTTTTCCGTCCGGGCCGATGACCGTGGTGTGCAGGGACTGGTACACCCCGAAACGGGGCTGTGCGACGTAGTCCTTGAACCGGCCGGGCATCGGCTGCCACGCCGAGTGCACCACGCCCACCGCCGCATAGCAGTCACGGACGTCCTCGACCAGGATCCGCACGCCGACCAGGTCGTGGATGTCGTCGAAGTCCCGCCCCCGCACGATCATCTTCTGATAGATCGAATAATAGTGTTTCGGCCTGCCCTCGACGGTGGCGGTGATCCGGGCGGTGGACAGCTGCGCAGAGACCTCCTCGATCACCGACCGCAGGTAGGTGTCCCGCGACGGCGCCCGGTTGGCCACCAGCCGCACGATCTCGTCGTACTTCTTCGGGTGCAGGATCGCGAAGGAGAGGTCCTCGAGCTCCCACTTGATCGTGGCCATGCCGAGCCGGTGCGCCAGCGGGGCGAGAACCTCCAGAGTCTCCTTGGCCTTGCGCGACTGCTTCTCCGGCGGCAGGAAGCGCATCGTGCGCATGTTGTGCAGCCGATCGGCCAGCTTGATCACCAGGACCCGCGGGTCACGCGCCATCGCGATGACCATCTTGCGGATGGTCTCGGCCTCGGCAGCGGCGCCCAGCTTGACCTTGTCCAGCTTGGTGACGCCATCGACGAGGTGCGCGACCTCGTCACCGAAGTCCTCGGTGAGTCTTGCGAGCGAATAGTCGGTGTCCTCGACGGTGTCGTGTAGCAGCGCCGCGACCAGCGTGGTCGTGTCCATACCCAGCTCGGCGAGGATCGTCGAGACCGCCAATGGATGGGTGATGTAGGGATCACCGGACTTGCGCCGCTGATGGGCATGCTTCTCGTCGGCCACGTCGTACGCCCGCTGCAGCAGCACCAAGTCGGCCTTGGGGTGCAGTCCCCGGTGTACCGCAACCAAAGGCTCCAGAACCTGTTTGACCGGACCTGGCCGCTGAGCCGTGATCCGCCGGGCAAGTCTGGCCCGGACCCGCCTGGTGGCGGATGGCTGCCGCCCCTGGACCACCGCTGCATCAAGGCCGTCAAGCGGCACAGTCGCGCGCTGCAGGTCCTGACTCAACCGCACTCTCCTGCCGCCTATGGACCGGTTAAGCGTCGAGCGTACCGCCGCGCTGGACCACCGGACCGAACGACCTGGCCAGTCGCGATGAGTTCGTCCGGATCAGACCGTCAGCAGGGCATGCAGCGGGCGCCCGGTCAACCGCTCCCTGCCACCCAGCATGGCGATCTCCAGGACCACCACGACCGCGCTGACCTGCGCCCCAGCTCGCTCCACCAGAGCGCAGGTCGCAGCAGCCGTCCCACCGGTGGCCAGTACGTCGTCGACCACCAGTACCCGCTGCCCGGGATGCAGCGAGTCGTCGGGCAGTTCGAGCGAAGTCGTGCCGTACTCCAGGTCGTAGGCCTCACGATCGGCCACAACCGGAAGTTTGCCCGGTTTGCGCACTCCGACGACGCCGGCTCGCAGCGCATAACCCGCAGCAGCTCCGAGCAGGAATCCGCGGGCTTCGACTCCGACCACCACATCGACATCCGGAGCCAGTGCCACCAGCGCGTCGATCAGCGCCCGGAACGCCGTCCCGTCGGCGAGCACCGGCGCGAGATCCCGGAACAGCACACCGGGTTCCGGGAAATCGGGAACCTCACGGACCAGCGGGATGATCAGGCTTCGCAGATCGTCCTCGTTCGACCGCGGGTACACCTCGCGGACCCTACCGGGCGACTAGCGGTGTCCCGCCCCCGACGATCCCGAGCAATCACGGCCCCGGTCCGGGGAGTACGCCCGCACCGTCGACGATGTCCGCTGCTCGGGCACGTAGGAAGGGCCCGCATGAGATGTGCCGGCACCACGGCTCGGTGTCGGTGTCGGTGTGGGTGTGGGTGTGGGTGTGGGTGTGGGTGTCGGCTCGCTGCTCCTCGGCGCAGGGTCAGGCTGGTGACACGGCACGGGCCCCGACATGGTCGTGAGCGGCGGCCAGGTCCGCGGTTGCTCGTCCCACACCGGTATCGAGCCGTCGGGAGACACCGTCGGCTTGGTGTAGACGTGACCAGTAGGGATGTGCTCCCAGGGGAATGAGAAAGCAGGATTGCCGGTAGTGGCTACCGG
This sequence comes from Pseudonocardiaceae bacterium, assembly GCA_036494005.1. Lineage (GTDB taxonomy): Bacteria > Actinomycetota > Actinomycetes > Mycobacteriales > Pseudonocardiaceae. Next base: position 12,264 of record DASXOV010000236.1, read on the forward strand.
TGGCTCCCCGGCTGCTCCCCTCGGCCGCGGAGCGGGACCGGCCAACGGTTGCGCGGACCCAGTCATCGCCGCCGACTCCGGATCCGGCGGATCGGCCAGGACCGAAGAGCGGTCATCGGAGGCCCCGGGGAGGACCCGTGCCGGTTCCTGCATGTTCGGGGCGGCGATTCCCTTCGGGAACAGCACGCTGGGAAACGGCGGGCTGGACAGCCCGGCCGCCACCACCAGTGCACCCCCCAGCAGCACGGCGAGACGCACCGGACGTCGTCCTTCCCGGACGCCACCCTGCCCGCCGGGCACACCCACCGTGAACGAGCTCGGCGCCCCGGTCACCAATCGGGTCAGTTCGCGTCGACCGCGCCGCTCCCAATCCGGACCGAATGCCTGCGCGGCCAGTTCCCTGAGCTCAGCGAGCAGGCGCGGCGCGGTGAGCCGGCGCATCGGATCCTTGGCCAAACCGTGCTGCACCAACAGCCGCACCGGGTCGGGCACCGCGCCGAGCGGCGGCGCGCTGCGCTGATGAAGGATTCCGAGCGCCGTCAGGTCGGCCGCATGGAAGGGCGGTGCGCCGACGAGACACTCGAAGAAGGTGACAGCGGCGGCATACAGATCCCCCTGCGGGGTGGGCGGCCCGCCGTCCCATTGCTCCGGGGCCAGGTAGAACGGCGTCGAGCGACTGAGTAGCAACCGGCTGGCACCGGTGGACAGCCCGAAGTCGACCAGCCGGACGCGACCGGCACGGGTGAGAGTCACGCACTCAGGCTTGAGATCACCGTGCGCCAGACCGGCCGCGTGTGCTGCCGCCAGCCCGCACAAGGCGTCCTTGAGCAGCACCACGGCGGCCTCGGTGGGGACGGCACCTTCCTCCAGGAGCAATGCCCGCAGCGGCGTTCCCGCCGCGTGATCGGTGACGATGGCAGCACCGTCATCGCACTCCACATAGTGACGCAGCCGCACCACCCGGCTGTCCCGGATCTGCGTGTGCCGCCCTGCCTCGGCCGCCAATCGGTCCCGTAACTCCCTGTCGGCGAGGAACTCGTCGGACAGGTAGGTGACCGAGACCAGCCTGCGGGTCCGGCGTTGGCGGGCGAGCATCCGGCGTCCCACGGGATCCACCCGCACCTGACGTACATGCAGCAATCCCGGAACGGCCCACCCCGTCATCCCCGCTCCTCCCTGATGTGACGGCCGCGCCCACTACTGGCCGTCTCCGGTCCCCAGCTACCGAGCGTGCTATCAAACGGGACCTACAGGCAAGGATTTGGAATAATCCGGAGCAGAAACCGCGAGAAAGGGTGCACTCTGTTATCGAGTGACCACGTGGAGTCGCCAAGGGCTTCAGCGCTTACGGCCCGAGGACCTGCCGGCCTTGCCGGACGGTCTGCTGCTCTTGCCCGCGGGGCGCCCTTGCGGACGTCCGGCCGATGCCGTCTTGCCGACCCTGGCAGGCACACCTGAGCCGGCAGGCATCGACTCCTGGTGTGCACCGGCAGCCGACGGACTCTGCGACTCGTCCGTCTCCCGGACCCCGGCAGCCTTGCCTGCCGTCCTCGCGCGGCGCTGGGCAACCCGTTCGGCTTGCTGCCCGTAGGCCCGGTTACGCATGGTGAGATCCACCAGCAGCGGCGTGGCCAGGAAGATCGACGACATCGTCCCGGCCATGATGCCGACCATCTGCACCAGGGCGAGGTCCTTGAGGGTGCCCACACCGAGCAGGCCGACGCCGACGACCAGCAGACCGATCACCGGGAGCACCGCGATCAGCGAGGTGTTGATCGATCGCATCAGTGTCTGGTTGACCGCCAGGTTCGCGGCCTCCCCGTACGTCCTTCGGGTGAGCCCGAGCAATCCCCGGGTGTTCTCCTGCACCTTGTCGAACACGACGACAGTGTCGTAGAGCGAGAACCCGAGGATGGTGAGCAGCCCGATGACCGATGCCGGTGTCACCTCGAAGCCGACCAGTGAATAGATGCCCGCGGTCACGACGACGTCGTGCAGCAGGGCCACCAGCGCAACCCCGGCCATCCGGGGTTCGAAGTACAGCGCGAGGAAGATCGTCACCAGCACGAGGAACACCATGAGCGCGATCAGCGCCTTCTGGCTGATCTCACCGCCCCAGGTGGCGCTCACCACGCTGTCGCTGACCACCTGCGCGCTCGGCTTGCCGTCGCTGCCCAGCGGCTGCAACTGCTGATACAGCGCGTTCTTCAGCGTAAACGTGTGGTTCGCGTCCAGCACCGTGGAACGGATCATGATACTCGCGGCGCTGCCGGTACCCACCGTCTGCACGGACTCCGGCGGCTGCCCGATCGACTTGGTGAAGACCTGCTCCACCTGCGTGGTCGTGATCGGGCCCCTTGCGCCCACCGACGGTAGCTGGATCTGACTGCCGCCCTCGAAGTCGATACCCAGGTTGAATCCGCGGAACAAGATCGAGGCGAGGCAGATGACGACAAGGACCCCGCTGATCACATACCACCACCGACGACGCCCGACGATGTCGAAGGCGCCCGCCCCGCTGTAGAGCCGCTGCAGTGTTCCCGCCATGTCAGGCACCCTTCCCGGCAGCGGCCAATCGCGACCGGCTCTCCGCCCAGATCCGTTGGGCTGACCCCAGGCCGGAGAATCCGGAACGGGAGAACAACCTGGAATCCGATGCCATGGCCACCAGCGGGTGCGTCACGAGGAAGACCACCACCAGGTCCAGCACGGTCGACATCCCAAGGGTGAACGCGAAGCCCCGCACCTGGCCGACCGCGAGAATATAGAGCACCGCCGCCGCCAGGAAGCTCACCGCGTCCGCGGACAAGATGGTGCGCCGCGCCCTGACCCAGGCACGAGGAACCGCGGAACGGAAGGTCCTGCCCTCGCGGACTTCGTCCTTCATCCGTTCGAAGAAGATCACGAACGAGTCCGCGGTGATACCGATGGCCACGATCAGTCCCGCGACACCGGCCAGGTCCAGGGTGAACCCGATCCATCGCCCCAGTAGAACCAGCATGGCGTAGACGATCACGCCGGAGAGCACGAGGGACAGGATCGTCAGCACCCCGAGCGCTCGGTAGTAAAAGAGGCAGTAGACGAACACCACCGCCAGCCCGATCGCACCGGCCAGCAGGCCGGCTCGCAATGACGCCAGCCCCAGGGTTGCCGAGACCGTCTGGGCCTCCGACGGCACGAACGACAGTGGCAGCGACCCGTACTTGAGCACGTTGGCCAGGTCTTGGGCCTTGGCCTGGGTGAACTGGCCGGTGATCTGGGTGCCTTGGCCGACCGGGATCGCACTGTTGATCTGCGGAGCTGAGACCACCTTGCTGTCCAGCATGATCGCGGTCTGTTTGCCGATGTTCTGCGCGGTGAACCGCGACCAGACGTCCTCACCCTGGTTGTCGAACTTCAGGTTCACCTCGTAACCAGGTCCGTTCTGGCTGGGTCCCGACGAGGCGCTGGTGATCCGTTCGCCGGACAGGAATGCCGGGCCGAGCAGGTACTTCGCCTTACCGTCCTGATCACACGCGACCAGCGGCAGGTTCGGGTCGTCGTTGCCCTGCAGCGGGTTGGGCACCGCACAGTTCAGCGCGGTCAGTGCCTGCTGCTGCACCGTGGGGTCCGCACTCTGCAGGATTGCACGGGCCTGCTGAATCTCCTGGGCGACCTGTGGGTCGGCGGGCGCCTGCGGGACCTGCCCCACCGGGGGCGCCGAACCGGCCGGGGGTGCGGTAGGCGGTGATGGCGGTGCCGGTGATGGCGGTGGCGGTGCCGCCTGCTGCGGAGCCACCGGGGTCGGTGCACCGGGGGGCACTGAAGATGGGCTGGACGCACCGGTGGGGGCCGGGCTCTGCCTACCGCCCGGTGGGGCAGCGGGCCTACCGCCCGGTGGGGCAGCGGGAGCCGCCGGAGGTGGCCCGGCCGCCTGCTCGTTGAGCACCGTGCGGAAGTACAGCTTCGCGGTCTGGCCGAGGGTGCGGGCCTGGTCGCCGTTCGCACCCGGCACGGTGATGATCAAGTTCACGCCATCGAGGATGACCTCGGCCCCGCTCACGCCGAGGCCGTTGACCCGTTGCTCAATGATCTGCCGAGCCTGGTCGAGAGATACGCGGTCCGGCGGGCTGCCGTCGACGGTGCGGGCGGTCAGGGTGACCCGGGTACCGCCCTGCAGGTCGATGCCCAGCTTGGGCTTCGGATCGCCGCCCCCGGTGAAGAAGACCAGGGAATACAGGATCGCTACGATCCCGACGAAGATCGCCAGGTTGCGCCAGGGGCTGATACGCCCGGCCGGTGGTGCCACTGTGGGTGGTTCTCCTGTTCAAAGCCAACTGCGCAGGACGCCGCGACTGGATCTGCGGCGGTCCCCACTGTGCCAGCACCGGGGGGTGGCGCGCCCGTGGGGACCGGGTGCGCAGCGTACCCGCACCAGGTCAGGTCACAGCCGGTCAGTACGGGCACCGTCCTCCAGGGGCGGCGCGAGCTGCGCACCAGACGTCGCGGGCTGATCGTGGTCGACGGCGGGATCGTCCTCGGTGACCTTCTCCCGGATCGCCACACGCAGCCACGTGGTGCGCACACCAGGGGCGATCTCGAGACCGATGGTGTCCTCATCCGCAGTGTCCACCACCGTCGCGTGCAGGCCCGAGGTGGTCATCACCCGATCACCATTGACCAGCGACTCGTGCAGCCGCTGCGCCTCGGCCAACGCGCGCTTCTGCCGCCGCGATCCGAGGATCAGCGGCAGTCCGAGCACAATGATGAAGAGCAGCGGCAGGAGCAGGGATTCCATGGTTCTCCGATCACATCAACGTCGCTGACAGCGTCGCTCACCCGAGTGTGCCAGGTCCGCTTTCACCGGTTCGTCTCGGTGCTACCTGCCTCGACCCTGACAAGCAGGTCTCGGTGCTACCTGCCTCGACCCTGACAAGCAGGTCTCAGGCATCGAACAGAGTGGGCCCCTGGTCCCCGGCGGGAGGCTCCAGCCCCAGGTGCCGCCACGCCGCGGCGGTGGCCACCCGACCCCGGGGCGTGCGGGCGAGCATGCCTGCCCGTACGAGGAACGGCTCACACACCTCTTCGACGGTGGCCGGTTCCTCCCCCACCGCCACAGCGATCGTGGACACGCCGACCGGTCCCCCTCCGAAGGTCCGCACCAGAGCGGTGAGGACAGCTCGATCCAGGCGGTCCAGCCCCAGGTCGTCCACGTCGTAGACGGCCAGTCCAGCCTTGGCCACCTCCAGGGTGATCGCACCGTCCGCTCTGACCTCAGCGTAGTCGCGGACCCGCCGCAGCAGCCGGTTAGCGATCCGGGGCGTGCCACGGGAACGGGCCGCGATCTCAGCCGCACCGTCAGCCCGCAGGTCCACGCCGAGAATGCCCGCCGAGCGGCGCAACACCAGTTCCAGCTCGTCGGGCTCGTAGAACTCCATGTGCGCGGTGAACCCGAACCGGTCGCGCAGCGGACCGGTCAGCGCCCCGGACCGGGTCGTCGCCCCGACCAGGGTGAACGGAGCGATCTCCAGTGGGATCGAGGTCGCTCCCGGACCCTTGCCGACCACCACATCGACCCGGAAGTCCTCCATCGCCAGGTAGAGCATCTCCTCGGCGGCCCTGGCCACCCGGTGGATCTCGTCGATGAACAGCACATCGCCCTCGACGAGGTTGGACAGCATCGCGGCGAGGTCCCCCGCGCGTTCCAGCGCCGGACCCGAGGTGACCCGGATGGCGCTGCCCAACTCGGCCGCGATGATCATCGCCAGGCTGGTCTTGCCCAGCCCCGGCGGCCCGGAGAACAACACGTGATCCGGCGGACTGCCCCGTCTGCGTGCACCTTCCAGTACCAGTTCCAGCTGCTCACGGACCCGTGGCTGACCGATGAACTCGGGCAGCCTGCGCGGCCGCAGCGTGGTCTCGAGGTCGAGCTCGGCCGGGTCGGCCTCGGCGGACAGCGGTACCTCCGGGTTCACCGGCTGCGCCCCAGCCGGGTCAGCGCGCGACGCAACACCGCGGAGGTGTCGGCGGACTCCTCGCCGGGCCCGTCGGTGTCGGCGAGCACGGCCTCCACCACCTGCTCGGCCTGCCGGGCGGCGAAGCCGAGCCCGACCAGCGCTTCGGCCACCTGGGTGCGCACCGCACCGCCGTTGCGAACCGGCCCGCCCACCGTGGGAACCAGCACCCCGACCTTGTCCCGCAGCTCGACGACCAGCCGTTCCGCACCTTTGCGCCCGATTCCGGGCACCTGCGTCAGCACGGTGAGGTTGCCCTCGGCGAGCGCGGTGCGCAATGCCTCGGGCTCCAGGACGGCCAGCATCGCCAGTGCCAGCCGGGGCCCCACCCCGGACACCGTCTGGAGCAGCACGAACAGCTCACGGGCCGCGGCGTCGGCGAAACCGTAGAGGGTCAGCGAGTCCTCCCGAACCACCAGCGAGGTGGCCAGCCGGGTCTGCTCACCGCAGCGCAGGGTGGCCAGCGTCGCGGGCACGGCATGGACGGCCAAGCCGACCCCGCCGACCTCGACGACCGCGTGGTCCAGTCCCACCGAGAGCACCGCACCGCGCACCGAGGTGATCACGGCAGGCCCCCGGCCTTCCGGGCCGCCGCGGCCAGCCGCGCCCGGTGTGTCCGGGCGAGCTGGGCCGAGCGGGCCCGGGCCTGTTCCAGCCGCGCGGTCATCGGGGCCCGCCAGAGATGGCAGACCGCCAGCGCCAGCGCGTCCGCCGAATCGGCCGGGCGCGGTTTGGCGGGCAACGCCAGCAGCCTGGTGATCATGGTGGTCACCTGTTCCTTCCCGGCCCGTCCCGAGCCGGTGACCGCGGCCTTGACCTCGCTGGGGGTGTGGAAAGCGACCGGCAGGCCCCGGCGGGCGGCGAGCAACGCGACCACCCCACCCACCTGCGCGGTGCCCATCGCGGTGCGCACGTTGTGCTGGCTGAACACCCGCTCGATCGCGACGACGTCCGGCTGGTGTTGGGTCAGCCACCGCTCCACCGTGTCGGCCACCTCGATCAGTCTGGTCCCGAGATCGCCTTCCGGGGGCGTCCGTACCACGTCGACCGCGACGCAGGTGACGCTGCGCCCGGACCCGCCGTCCACCACACCGAGGCCGCAACGGGTGAGCCCGGGGTCCACGCCCAGCACCCGCACGCTGAACCTCCTTGTGATGAGCGAACACCCGTTCGAAGCCTAATGGCGGGCCCGTGCGGCGCCCCGCACCGACACACCACCGGCGCACACCGGCGCGCCGATCAACGCGGGTCTCTGCTCCGCTCCAGCCGGACCAGCCCGACGCCGGCGCCGTCGGTGGTGCGGCCGGCCACCCGATAACCGGCGTGCCGGTAGAAACGCAGGTTGTCCGCACTGCGGGCTCCGGTGACGAGCCAGAAGGTGCGCACCTGCGCCGGGGCGGCGTCCTGCACTGCGGCGAGCAGCGCGGCACCGACACCCCGGCCCTGCTGGTCGGGCGCGACGACGAAACGGGCCACCTCCATCAGCGCACCGTCCACCCGCCCGCGTACCGCACCGATCAGCCGAGGCCCGAGCCAGGCACCGAATGCCAGCACCCCACCGGCGGCCAGGTCGGTGCGCAGTTCGGCGACGGTCTCGGTGAGCGGCGGGATGCCTGGCTGTCCATAGCGCTGCGCCTCGGTGACGTAGGCGGCCCGCTGCACCGTGAGTGCCTCGCCCGCGTGTTCGGGCAGCAGCCGGGCGATGCGCAGTGCCGGCCGGGGCGTGCTCAGCCGACCTCGGCCAGTACATCGTCGGGGACGTCGAAGTTGGCGTAGACGTTCTGGACGTCGTCGCAGTCCTCCAACGCGTCGATCAGCTTGAACACCTTGCGGGCGTTCTCGGCGTCCAGCGCGGTGCTCGCCGACGGCAGGAAGCTCGCATCGGCGGAGTCGTAGTCGATGCCGGCCCCCTGCAGCGCGGTGCGCACCCCGACCAGGTCGGTGGCCTCGGACACCACCTCGAAGGCTTCCCCGAGGTCGTTGACCTCCTCGGCGCCGGCGTCGAGCACCGCCGCCAGCACGTCGTCCTCCGAAACCCCCTCGTGCGGCACGATCACCACGCCCTTGCGGCTGAACAGGAACGACACCGAACCGGGGTCGGCCATCGTGCCGCCGTTGCGGGTCATCGCGGTACGAACCTCGGACGCTGCCCGGTTGCGGTTGTCGGTGAGGCATTCGACGAGCAGCGCCACCCCGCCGGGTCCGTACCCCTCGTACATGATCGTCTGGTAGTCGGCTCCACCGGCATCGGCGCCGGAGCCACGTTTGATCGCCCGGTCGATGTTGTCCACCGGCACCGAGTTCTTCCGCGCCTTCTGGATCGCGTCGTACAGCGTGGGATTGCCATCCGGATCACCACCGCTGGTGCGGGCCGCCACCTCGATGTTCTTGATCAGCTTCGCGAAGAGCTTGCCCCGCTTGGCGTCGACGGCGGCCTTCTTGTGCTTAGTGGTCGCCCATTTCGAATGGCCGCTCATCGCTGCCCTGCTCCTCTTGCTCGCTGTGCCGGTCTCATCAGCCTGCACCACCCGATGTGCGCACCCGTGCCCCGGCCGAACACCGCACCATCTCGCAGAAGAGCCGGTGAACGCGCCGGTCGCCGGTCAACTCCGGATGGAACGCGGTGGCCAGCACAGACCCCTGCCGGACCGCAACGATCCTACCTGCGGCACGACCGGCGGACGGTACGTCGGGCACCCTGGCCAGCACCTCGACCGCAGGCCCGGCCTCCTCCACCCACGGGGCGCGAATGAAGACCGCCCGTACCGGGTCGCCGGGAATGCCCGCGAAGTCCAGGTCGGCTTCGAAGGAGTCCACCTGCCTGCCGAACGCGTTGCGGCGCACCACTGCATCCAACGCGGCCAGTTGCTGCTGGTCAGCCCGGCCGTCGAGCACCTTCCTGCCCAGCAGGATCATTCCGGCACACGAACCGTAGGCAGGCATGCCGTCCGCCAGCCGAGCCCGCAATGGCGTCACAAGGTCGAAAACCACCAGCAGCCGGCTCATCGTCGTCGACTCACCCCCGGGCAGGATGAGGGCGTCCACCTCGGCCAGTTCCTCGCCGCGCCGAACCAGCCTGCTGCGCAGACCGCACTCGGCCAGGGCACGCTGATGTTCACGGACGTCACCCTGCAACGCCAGCACACCGACAACAGGGCCGTTCTCGGGCACGATCCGACCTTCCCGGCAGGGACGACAGCGACGGCGTCAAGACTAGGCCGCCCGGGGATCACGGTTCGAGGAACCAGGGGCTGGTGTAGGCGAACCCGTAGTTGTTCGCCGGGTGCCCGGCCGGGCCCGGATTGCCGTTGGGCGCGGCCGGGTCGGCGATCCGCAGCACCACCCAGGCACCGTCGTCGAGGTCGAGCGGCACGGTGAAGTGCGCCACCTCGCCGCAGCGCACGTCGACCACCTCGGCGATCGCGGGTACCGGGGTGTCCGGTCGCAGCACCTGTACCTGCAGGGTCCGGCCGGCCCACGACGGCCCCCGATCCAGGTCGAGCGCGAACGGCACCGGCCCGCGCCGGTGCTGCAGCACCGACCCCATCCGCGCGCCACCCGCGGTGGCGTCCACCCGTAGACCGGCGATCCGGGTGGCGAAGAACCTTCGGGCCCGCATCGCCTCGGCGACCCCGGCCCTGCTGTGTCGGGTGACCCACAGCCCGGCCCGGCCTCTGCCCTGGGGGAAACCCCAGTCCGTGCCGTGCTCGTCGGTGACACCGAGCAGGCCGGGCCGCCAGCCCGACGCCAGACAGGCCACCAGGGGCGACACCGCTCCGGCCCCGACCCCCTCGAACAGGTAATCGTCGGTGCGGTTGAACATCTCCAGGCTCACCAGCTGCTGGGCGGCCACGGCGTCGTAGCAGAAGCCCTCGAACCGGCCGGCCTCCCGGCCGGGGTGGTTGAATCCGGCCAGCCCGCCGGTGCCCGCAGCACCGTCAGTCCCGTTGCGGCGGCCGAACCGGGTCAGCCAGCTGTACAGCTGGGCCATCTTGCCGTGGGTGGCGACGTCGGTGAAGTCATCGGTGAACCAGGCGTTGACGTGCCCGAGTCGAGGGTGGGACCACTCGAATCCACGGATCGCGGTGAACTCGCCGGGCTGGTCGTAGGCATCGGCGAGTTCACCGGTGCGCCGCCAGCCGGCCCGGTCCAGCCCGATCCACGGTGTGCCGCCCCGGCCGGTGCCCTCCACCGAGGCACCGCGAATCGCATGGTCGGTGAGCGCCGCGACATCCAGGCCGGCCTCGCGCATCGAAGGGAACGCCGCCTCCGGATCGCCCATGCCGTCGGAGAGCAACGTGTGGTTGTGCATGTCCGCGTGCACCAGCACGGTGCCGCGGCTGACCCGGGAACCACGGGCGGCGCCGACATCGGGACCCGGGGTCCGCAGCTGCCTGCCGGCCCCCGACGACAGCACCTCCGACGACAGCAGCAGTGCCTCGGAGTCGGCCGTGCCGCCTTCCCCGATCACCAGCCGCGCTGGGACAGCCGCTGCTCCTCAGGCAGATCACCGAGATTGATCCCCACCATCGCCTCCCCCAGTCCTCTGGAGACCTTCGCGACCATGTCCGGGTCGTCGTGGAATGTCGTCGCCTTGACGATCGCCTCGGCCCGTTTGGCCGGGTCACCGGACTTGAAGATGCCCGAGCCGACGAACAGGCCCTCCGCGCCGAGTTGCATCATCATCGCCGCATCGGCGGGCGTGGCGATGCCGCCCGCGGTGAACAACACAACGGGCAACCGTCCCAGCGCAGCCACCTCGCGGACCAGTTCCACCGGGGCGCGGAGGTCTTTGGCCGCCGCGTAGAGCTCCTCGGGGTCCATCATGGTCAGTGCCCGGATGCCCGCGCGGATCGAGCGCATGTGCCGGGTCGCCTCCACGACGTTGCCGGTTCCGGCCTCGCCCTTGGACCGGACCATCGCCGCACCCTCGGAAATCCGGCGCAGCGCCTCGCCGAGACCGGTGGCGCCGCAGACGAACGGCACGGTGAACTCGAATTTGTCGATGTGATGGGCCTCATCGGCGGGAGTGAGCACCTCGGACTCGTCGACGTAGTCCACACCGATCGCCTGCAGCACCTGCGCCTCGGCGAAATGCCCGATACGGGCCTTGGCCATCACCGGGATGGACACCGCTTCCATGATCCCGGCGATCATGTCCGGGTCACTCATCCGGGCCACGCCACCCTGTGCGCGGATGTCGGCGGGAACCCGCTCCAGCGCCATGACCGCGACGGCGCCGGCATCCTCGGCGATCCTGGCCTGTTCCGGTGTGACCACGTCCATGATCACACCGCCCTTGAGCATCTCGGCCATGCCGCGCTTGACCCGTGCGGTGCCGATCTGGTGCTCGGTGGCCGTCATCGACGTGTTCTCCGGGGGCACGTTTGTTTCGCTCCTCATACAGCGGTAAGGATTCGGCGGCCGCGGCCGCCCGAGACCGATGGTACGTCGGAGTTCCTGGCAGGGTCGATGACGAGGGCCGCGAGGGGTTGCCACCATGGACACACCGGTGTGAGATCGACCACACGATCCGTACGGCCAAGGGTGGTGCCATGGGCACGAGAGGCAACGGTGAGCGCCCCGATCACGCCGGGGTGGTGCAGGACCCGTCCCGGATCCGCAACGTGGCCCTGGTCGGGCCGTCCGGGGCGGGGAAGACGACGCTGGCGGAGGCG
>DASXOV010000237.1:0-22475 GCA_036494005.1 Pseudonocardiaceae bacterium
CGTCCGCCCCACCTGTGGTGCCGCGGTCGCCGACCACGCCCCGGCCTTCGCGGGCGCGGTCAGCCGGCTGCTCGATGCTCCCGAACCGTCCCGCCGGGCAGCCGCCCGCGCCCGCGCCGAAGAATTCACCTGGCCCGCCTCAGTAACCGGAATGCTCGGGGCACTCCGAGTCAGATGAGCGCTCTTCAAGTACCGCCAACCCGGTCACGAACTGTCGTCAACGACAGCCAACCGGCAATCCTGAATGCAGTTCGCGTGGGCGAACGCTCTCACTCGGCAGGAAGCGTGTACTGCGTGATTCTGCGTTGTCCCCAGGCGAAGTGCGTCTCACACACCCAGTCCTCGAGATGGTCGGCCAGCTGCTGCGCAAGCACAACGGGCTTGGCGCGATCGGCGCCCTCCCACGCGGAACTGCTCAGTAAGTCCTGGAACAGCTCGCCGCGAGCCGTACCCACACGTCCCCAGGCTCACCACCCCTACCTCAGTGCGCGCTCAGTTCGTCCACCTCATCAGGGGAGCAGGCTGGCCACCACGGGATCGACCGCCCGGCGCCGTAACGTCCGCAGGACCGGATCGACGGCGTCGGTTACCGAGCCAGGGGCCTGCACCGGTAACGGCCCACCGGCTTCGCCGGTCGAGAATTCGATCGTCAACTCACTGGGATACGTCGGCTACTCGGGAGTCGCCGGGCCGCTCGGGAGCCACGGATTTCAGTCTGTCCCGCCGCCCCGACATGCGCCGTCACCCGTACCCGCCGTCCGGGGTTGGCTGTCGTTGCGGACAGCCCGTGACCGGGTTGGCGGTACTTGGAGAGCTCCAACCGTAGGGTGTGGGCTGTGCCGAGAGCTGGGCTGGATAAGGACCCGCGCGATGTCATAGCGATGTTCGACAGGGTGGCCCGCCGCTATGACCTGACCAATACGGTGTTGTCGTTCGGGCAGGACCGGGGATGGCGCCGTCGAACCAAGGTCGCGGTCGGCGCCGGGCCGGGCGAGCGGGTGCTCGATCTCGCCGCGGGTACCGCCGTCTCGACCGTTGAGCTGGCGAGCAGCGGCGCGTGGTGCGTGGCGGCCGACTTCTCCCTGGGCATGCTCCGGGTCGGGCGGCACCGCCGAGTTCCGCTGGTCGGAGCCGACGCCCTGGCTCTGCCGTTCGCCGACGGGGTCTTCGATGCGGTGACGATCTCCTTCGGGCTGCGCAACGTGGCACGTCCGGACGCGGCGCTGGCCGAACTGGCCCGGGTCACCCGTCCGGGCGGCCGGCTGGTCGTCTGCGAGTTCTCCACCCCCACCTGGCGGCCGTTCCGCACGGTGTACCTGGAATATCTGATGCGCGCGCTGCCTGCCCTCGCCCGCAGGGTGAGCAGCAACCCGGAGGCCTACGTCTACCTCGCCGAGTCGATCCGGGCCTGGCCCGATCAGAACGCGCTCGCCCAGCGGGTGGCCGCCGCGGGCTGGGCCGATGTGACCTGGCGTGACCTCACCGGTGGCATCGTCGCGCTGCACCGGGCGGTCAAACCGGCTCCACACCTGCCGCAGGCACCACCTACACTCAGACACCGAGCGGGCACGTGAACCAGTTCACCGGCACAGGGAGCGGTATGACCAGGCGGTCGGGCGTGGGGTCTGCCGACGATGCGGATGTGATCGTGGTCGGGGCGGGTCCGGCAGGCTCGACCGCCGCGGCGTACCTGGCCCGCGCGGGGCTGGACGTGCTGTTGCTGGAGAAGTCCACGTTCCCCCGCGACAAGGTGTGCGGGGACGGTCTGACGCCTCGTGGTGTCAAGCAACTGATCGATCTGGGCATCGACACCAGCACCGAGGCCGGTTGGCTGCACAACCGGGGCCTGCGCGTGGTGGGTGGCGGGGTGACTCTGGAGCTGCCCTGGCCCGACCTGGCCAGTTTTCCGCCGTACGGCGCGGTTCGTCCCCGGCAGGACTTCGACGAGATGCTGGCCCGGCACGCCGAGAAGGCCGGTGCCCGGCTGACCGAGCGCACCATGGTCACCGAGGCGATCACCGACGAGCGCACCGGGCGGGTCGCCGGTGTGCGCGGCAGGCACGGCCCGGACAAGCAGCCGGTGACCTACCGCGCCCCGCTCACGCTGGCCTGCGACGGGGTCAGCGCGCGGCTGGCGCTGAGCCTGGGGATGGACAAGCGCGACGACCGCCCGATGGGTGTCGCGGTGCGCCGCTACTACACGAGCCCGCGTACCGACGACGACTTCCTGGAGAGCCACCTGGAGCTGTGGGACCGCAGCGACCCGCGCAACCCGAAACTGTTGCCCGGCTACGGCTGGATATTCGGCATGGGCGACGGCACGTCCAATGTCGGGCTGGGTATTCTGTCCACGTCCAAGGCCTACGGGAGCACCGACTACCGGGCGCTGCTGCGTTCCTGGCTGGATGGCACACCGCAGGAGTGGGGCTTCCGGGAACCCAACGCCAGCGGGAAGATCGGCGGCGCGGCGCTGCCCATGGGCTTCAACCGCACACCCCATTACCGCGAGGGCATGTTGTTGGTCGGTGACGCGGGCGGAATGGTGAACCCGTTCAACGGCGAGGGCATCGCCTACGCCATGCAGTCCGCCCGGCTGGCGGCGGAGTGCACGGTCCAGGCGCTGGCCCGGCCCGCCGGACCCGGCCGGGAGCACGCGTTGCGGCGCTATCCCACCGTGCTGCGCGACGATCTGGGTGGGTACTTCCGCATCGGTAACGCGTTCAGCCGACTGATCGGGCACCCGAGAGTCATGCGGGCGGCCACCCGTTACGGCCTGCCACGCACTACGCTGATGCGCTTCGTGCTCAAGTTACTGGCCAACCTCTACGACAGCCGGGAGGGCGATGCCATGGACCGGGTGATCACTGCGATGACCCGGCTGGCGCCCAATGCATGATCAATAAGAAACACTGACCCGGCTTCAGACACCGTGCGACAGACACGGTGCGGGTCCAGCGCTCTCTGTGATCGACGGCCACGCAGCGGCTCATGTGGTCGTGTTTTAGGTTAGCCTCAGTGCAGCGCGTGACCGGCTCGCACGTAGAGTAGGACGGACGTCGCCCGCGACGGGAAGGAAGGGACGCGCGTGCTGCAGCCCTACGTCCCCTTGATATTCATGTTTCTGCTAGCGGGTGGTTTCGCGGTCTTCTCCGTGGTCGCCGCCCCCTATATCGGGCCCCGCCGGTACAACAGGGCGAAGCTCGATGCGTACGAGTGCGGTATCGAGCCGTCGCCACAGCCCGTGGTGGGAGGCGGTCGGATGCCGGTGGCCTACTACCTCACCGCCATGCTGTTCATCCTGTTCGACATCGAGATGGTCTTCTTCTATCCGTTCGCCGTCGCAGCCAGCGCACTGGGGATGTTCGGTCTGGTCGAGGTCGCCCTGTTCGTCATCACGCTCGGATTCGCCTACGCCTATGTGTGGCGGCGCGGCGGACTGGACTGGAACTGAGTATGGGACTTGAGGAGAAGTTGCCCAGCGGAATCCTGCTGACCAGTGTGGAGAAGCTGGTCAACTGGACCCGTAAGTCGTCACTGTGGCCCGCCACCTTCGGGCTGGCGTGCTGCGCGATCGAGATGATGACCACCGGGGCGCCGCGTTACGACCTGGCGCGTTTCGGCATGGAGGTGTTCCGGGCCTCCCCGCGGCAGGCCGATCTGATGATCGTCGCTGGCCGGGTGAGCAACAAGATGGCTCCGGTGCTGCGGCAGATCTACGACCAGATGCCCGAGCCACGGTGGGTGCTCGCCATGGGGGTCTGCGCCTCCAGCGGCGGCATGTTCAACAACTACGCCATCGTGCAGGGCGTGGACCACATCGTCCCGGTGGACATGTATCTGCCCGGTTGCCCGCCACGTCCCGAGATGCTGATCGACGCCATCCTCAAGCTGCACGCCAAGATCATGGACGAACCGCTGGGACCCAAGCGGGCGGCGCTGAAGGCAGAGCGTGGGGACCGTACCGAGATGATTCCCTCCTCGGTGCGCTATGGCCCGCAGCGGGAGCCACGTCCCTCGGGTAGCGGCCGGTCCCAGGTCATCGAGGCCCGGAAGCAGTGAACGCCATGGCGGACAGTGACATGGATAAGAACGACATGGATAAGAACAAAGACACCGCTATCGACGTCGTCCGCGGGCAGCACCCTTCGGCCGACATGGACGCCGACGAGCAGGCCGAGCACCAGGCCCGGGGCGGTGTGGTCGCGGGCCGGTCCCGGCAGGGCATGTTCGGTGTCGACGACGCCGGTGACACCTCCGGTTTCGGTGGTCTGCAGTTGCCCGCCTACTCGCCCGCGGCGGCGCAGCGGCCCTACGGGGGCTGGTTCGACGACTTCACCGACGAACTGCTCGCCGCGATGGATGAACGCGGCGTGCCCGCCGACGCGATCCAGCAGGTCACCGTCGATCGCGGGGAGATCACCTACTACGTGCGGCGTGAGCACCTGGTGGCACTGTGCCGGTTGCTGCGGGACGACCCGGCGTTGCGCTTCGAACTGTGCAGTTCGGTGTCCGGGGTCGACTACGGCGCCGAGGTGGCGCAGCGCCTGCATTCGGTCTACCACCTGACCTCGCTGACCTACCGGCGGCGGATCCGGCTGGAGGTCGCCGTCGAGGTGTCCGACGCCCATGTCCCCAGTGTGGTGGGGGTCTACCCCACCGCGGACTGGCACGAGCGGGAGGCCTGGGACATGTTCGGCATCATCTACGACGGCCACCCGGGGCTGACCCGCATCCTCATGCCGGACGACTGGGACGGGCACCCGCAGCGCAAGGACTACCCACTGGGTGGGATACCGGTGGAGTACAAGGGTGCCGAGATCCCACCGCCCGACCAGCGGAGGTCGTACTCGTGACATCGTGGATACCCCGGTTCGGCCTGATCCAGCCCGGCCGCACAGAACAGGGCAGTACCTGGTGAGCAGCGAGACGGAGACGGCGCACACGGTGGGCAGCGGGACGACCAGCGATCCGACGAGCGCATCGGGCGGCACATCGGCCACCGGCGGCACCGGCGCGGGCGGCGCCGCGAGTGGCCCGGACCCCTACGCCGCGACCGCCAGGGAGACCACCGAGGGCCGGGTCTACACCGTCACCGGTGGCGACTGGGACACCTTGGCCGAGGACGCTCAGCACGACGACCGCATCATCATCAACATGGGCCCGCAGCATCCTTCGACGCATGGCGTGCTGCGACTGGTGCTGGAGTTGGAGGGTGAGATCGTCACCCAGGCCCGATCGGTGATCGGCTACCTGCACACCGGTATCGAGAAGAACTGCGAGTACCGGAACTGGACGCAGGGGGTCACGTTCGTCACGCGGATGGACTACCTGTCGCCGCTGTTCAACGAGACGGCCTACTGCCTGGCCACCGAGAAGCTGCTCGGGATCACCGCGCCGCGCCGCGCCCAGGTGATCCGGGTTCTGCTGATGGAGCTCAACCGGATCGGCTCGCACCTGGTGGCACTGGCCACCGGCGGGATGGAACTCGGTGCGCTGACCGGGATGACCGCGGGCTTCCGGGAACGCGAGGAGGTCCTGCACCTGCTGGAGTTCCTCACCGGCCTGCGGATGAACCATGCGTTCATCCGCCCGGGCGGAGTGGCGCAGGACCTGCCCGACGGCTACCAGGACAAGATCAGCGCTTTCCTGAAGGTCATGGACGGCCGGTTGCCGGACTACGACAAACTGCTCACCGGGCAGCCGATCTGGAAGAAGCGGCTGCAGAACGTGGGATACCTGCCGCTGGACGGCTGCCTGCAGATCGGTGCGACCGGCCCGATCCTGCGCTGCGCGGGCCTGGAGTGGGACCTGCGCAAGATCGAGCCCTACTGCGGCTACGAGGAGTACGACTTCGAGGTACCCACCTTGACCGACGGGGACTGCTACGCCCGTTACCTGCTGCGGGTGGAGGAGATCCACCAGTCGCTCAAACTCGTGGCGCAGGCGTTGCAGAAGCTGGAGCCCGGCCCGGTGATGGTCGAGGACGCCAAGATCGCCTGGCCGGCCAGGCTGACCATCGGTGCCGACGGCATGGGCAACTCACTGGAGCACGTCCGCAAGATCATGGGGCAGTCCATGGAGTCGCTGATCCACCACTTCAAGCTGGTCACCGAGGGGTTCCGGGTGCCGCCGGGTCAGGCGTACGCAGCGGTGGAGTCCCCGCGTGGCGAGCTGGGCTACCACCTGGTCTCCGACGGCGGTACCCGGCCGCTGCGGGTGCACGTCCGG
Organism: Pseudonocardiaceae bacterium; assembly: GCA_036494005.1. Taxonomy (GTDB): domain Bacteria; phylum Actinomycetota; class Actinomycetes; order Mycobacteriales; family Pseudonocardiaceae. The sequence goes on from DASXOV010000237.1 coordinate 6,229, forward strand.
GATCCCAGCTTCGTCAACCTGCAGTCCATGCCTGCGATGAGCGAGGGCGGGCTGGTGGCCGACGTCATCGCCGCGGTGGCCTCGATCGATCCCGTGATGGGAGGTGTGGACCGATGACCGCGAACCACAACGCCAGGACGGCGGCGCCGCTGGAGCCGCCGCGTTCGGTGCGGGTGGACACCAGCGTGTTCGATGACAAGACCCGGGAGCGGGCCGCGCAGATCATCGCGCGCTACCCGCACCCGCGCTCGGCGCTGCTGCCGTTGCTGCACCTGGTGCAGAGCGTGCAGGGCCACGTCAGCCAGGCGGGCATCACGTTCTGCGCCGACCAACTGGAGATCACCACCGCCGAGGTCAGCGCGGTCGCCACCTTCTACACCATGTACAAGCGCAAGCCGGGTGGCGAGCATCTGGTGAGCGTGTGTACCAACACGCTGTGTGCCGCGCTGGGCGGGGACAAGATCTACGCCGCGCTGTGCAAGCGGCTCGGCGTCGGCCACGAGGAGACCTCGGGCAGGCCGGGTGAGCGCGGTTCGATCACCCTGGAGCACGCCGAGTGCCTGGCCGCCTGCGATCTGGCCCCGGTGCTGCAGGTGAACTACGAGTTCTACGACAACCAGTCGCCGGAATCGGCCGCGGCGCTGGCGGACGCGCTGCGCCGGGGTGATCGGCCCACCCCCACCCGGGGTGCGGCGCTCACCGACTGGCGGACCGCCGAGCTGGAGCTGGCCGGGTTCTTCGACGATGCCCGCGACGCGCGGGCCGCGGTGGACGGGCCGTCGGCGGCGGAGCCGACGCTGGCCGGAAACCGGCTGGCCGACGAGAAGGGCTGGCGGGCGCCGTCGATGCCCGACGACGTCCCACTGCCCGCCGTCCCGGAGAAGAAGTGACCGGGCCCGCAACTGCCGGGCCCGGCAAAGGTCAGGCCGGCGAAGGATGGACGAAGGAGGAACGGTGACTGAGCGGACGCTCACTCCGGTGCTGACCCGCCGCTGGTTGTCGCCGAAGTCCTGGACCTTCGAGACCTACACCCAGCTCGAGGGTTACACGGCGCTGCGCACCGTGCTGGCCGGGGGGGACGGCCCGGCCCAACCCGACCGGCTGATCCAGCTGATCAAGGACTCCGGCCTGCGCGGACGGGGCGGCGCCGGTTTCCCCACCGGGCTGAAGTGGAGCTTCATCCCGCAGGCCAAGGAGGGCCAGCCCGCCACCGGAGCGGCCGCGAAGCCGAAGTACCTGGTGATCAACGCGGACGAGGGCGAGCCAGGCACCTGCAAGGACGTGCCGTTGATGATGGCCGACCCGCATTCGTTGATCGAGGGTTGCGTCATCACCAGCTACGCCATCCGCGCTCATCAGTGCTTCATCTATGTGCGGGGCGAGATGCTGCACTGCATCCGCCGGGTGCAGCAGGCGGTGAACGAGGCCTACGAAGCCGGCTATCTGGGCAAGAACATCCTGGACTCCGGCTTCGATCTCGACGTCGTGGTGCACACCGGTGCGGGGGCCTACATCTGCGGTGAGGAGACCGCGCTGCTGGACTCGCTGGAGGGCAGGCGCGGCCAGCCGCGGCTCAAGCCGCCGTTCCCGGCCACCTCCGGGTTGTACTCCGCGCCGACCGTGGTGAACAACGTCGAGACGATCGCGTCCGTGCCCTACATCGTGAACGGCGGGTCGGACTGGTTCCGCGCGATGGGCACCGAGAAGTCACCAGGACCCAAGATCTACTCGATCTCCGGGCATGTGAAGAAGCCCGGGCAGTATGAGGCCCCGCTCGGTATCACCCTGCGCGAACTGCTGGACATGGCGGGCGGGATGACGGGCGGTCCGCTGAAGTTCTGGACCCCCGGTGGGTCCTCCACCCCGCTGCTCACCACCGAGCACATGGATATTCCGCTGGACTTCGAAGGCGCCGCCGCCGCCGGCTCCATGCTGGGCACCACCGCGATCATGGCGTTCAACACCTCGGTCAGCGTGCCGTGGGCGGTGATGAAGTGGACCGAGTTCTACAAGCACGAGTCGTGCGGCAAGTGCACCCCGTGCCGGGAGGGGACCTACTGGCTGGTTCAGATCCTGGAGCGGATGCTGCGCCAGGAAGGCACCCCGGACGACGTGGACACCATGCTGGACGTGTGTGACAACATCCTCGGCCGGTCCTTCTGCGCGCTCGGGGATGGGGCGGCCAGCCCGATCATGAGCGGGATCAAGTACTTCCGGCAGGAGTTCCTCGACCTGTGTACCAAGCAGCCCTCCTTCGGTCGCGCGGGGCAGCAGGCCAACCTGGCGGGAGCGCCCACGATGTCGGGAGCACACTGATGACGCTGGCGAAGCAGCCGGCCGGTGCGCAGTCGGCCGGACCCGCCGTCCCCGAGGGGTACGTCCGGTTGACCATCGACGGCCGCGAGGTCGAAGCGCCCAAGGGCGAGCTGGTGATCCGTACCTGCGAGCGGCTGGGCATCATCGTGCCGCGGTTCTGCGACCATCCGCTGCTCGACCCGGCGGGCGCCTGCCGCCAGTGCCTGGTCGAGGTGGAGCTGGGCGGGCGGCCGATGCCCAAGCCACAGGCCAGCTGCACGCTGACCGTCGCCGACGGCATGATCGTCAAGACCCAGCACACGTCGGAGATCGCGGACAAGGCCCAGCAGGGCGTGATGGAACTGCTGCTGATCAACCACCCGCTGGACTGCCCGATCTGCGACAAGGGCGGCGAGTGCCCGCTGCAGAACCAGGCGATGTCCAACGGCCGGGCGGACTCCCGGTTCCTGGAGACCAAACGCACCTTCCCCAAACCGCTGCCGATCTCCACTCAGGTGCTGCTGGACCGGGAGCGCTGCGTGCTCTGCCAGCGCTGCACCCGCTTCTCCGAGCAGATCGCCGGGGATCCGTTCATCGAGATGCTCGAGCGCGGACCCGATCAGCAGGTGGGGGTGGCGCAGGACGAACCGTTCCAGTCCTACTTCTCCGGCAACACCATTCAGATCTGCCCGGTCGGCGCGCTGACCAGCGCCGCCTACCGGTTCCGTTCCCGGCCCTTCGACCTGGTCTCCACGCCCGGAGTGTGCGAGCACTGCGCGTCGGGCTGCGCGCAGCGCACCGACTGGCGGCGCGGAACCGTGCAGCGCAGGATGGCGGCCAACGACCCCGAGGTCAACGAGGAATGGAACTGCGACAAGGGCCGCTTCGCGTTCACCTATCTCCGGGCCGAGGACCGGATCACCCGGCCGCTGGTCCGCGACAGCTCCGGTGAGCTACAGCCCGCGTCCTGGACCGAGGCGCTGCAGGCCGCGGCCGAAGGGCTGCTCGCCGCCCGCGGCAGCGGGGTCGGGGTGCTCGCGGGCGGCCGGCTCACCGTCGAAGACGCCTACGCCTACGCGAAGTTCGCGCGCGTCGCGTTGCTCACCAACGACGTGGACTTCCGGGCCCGGCCACACTCCGCCGAGGAGATGGAGTTCCTCGCCGCGCATGTGGTCGGTGCCGACCCGGACACCGGTGGGGTGACCTACCGCGATCTGAGCCGGGCGCCCGCTGTGCTGTGTGTGGCCTTCGAGCCGGAAGAGGAGTCCCCGATCGTCTTCCTCCGGTTGCGCCGCGCGGCCCGGGACCGCGGGACGCCGGTGTGGCACCTCGGGCAGTTCACCAGCCCCGCGGTGCGCAAGACCTTCGGCACGCTGCTGCCGGTGCTACCCGGTGGTGAGGCTGCCGCCCTGGACGGGCTGGACGGCCCGGCGCTGGACGCATTGCGCGCGCCCGGCGCGGTGCTGCTGGTCGGCGAGCGGGCTGCCGAGGTGCCCGGCCTTTACTCCGCGGTGGCCCGGCTGGCCGGGCACACCGGGGCCCGGATCGGATGGATTCCGCGCCGGGCCGGCGAGCGGGGTGCTCTGGCGGCCGGGGCGGCTCCGACGCTGCTGCCCGGGGGCAGGCCGGTGACCGACCCGGTGGCCCGTGCGGAGATCGAGCGGGCCTGGGGTGTGCAGGTGCGGAGCCGTCCGGGCCGTGACACCGCGGAGATCCTGGCCGGTCTGGCTGCCGGGAAGCTCAACGGCCTGGTCGTCGGCGGGGTCGAACTGGCTGACCTGCCGGATCCCCAGCAGGCTGAACGGGCCATTCGCCGGGCCAGGTTCGTGGTCAGTCTGGAGATGCGCACGTCGGCGGTGACCCGGCTCGCCGATGTGGTGCTGCCGGTCGCGGCCGCGGCCGAGAAGGCGGGCAGCTACCTGAACTGGGAGGGCAGGCGCCGCGAGTTCGCGACCACGCTGCGCTCCGGCAGTAGCGCCGCGCAGGGGACAATGCCGGACTGCCGGGTACTGGACAGTCTCGCCGTCGAGATGGACGCCGACCTGTTCACCCAGACCCCGGCGGCGGCCGCCGCCGACCTCATCGCGCTCGGCCGCTACAGCGGCGCCCGGCCAGCGGGACCACAGGTGACCGCGCCACCGGTCCCGCAGCCTGATGCCGGGAAGGCGCTGCTGGCCACCTGGCGCCGGCTACTGGACAACGGGTCGTTGCAGGGCGACGAGCCGCACCTGGCCGGCACCGCCCGTCCGCCCGTCGCACTGCTGTCCGAGGTCACCGCAAAGGAATGCGGGGCCCGGGTCGGCGGCAACGTCAGGGTGTCCACCGACCGCGGGTCGATCACGCTTCCCGTGGCGACCGCTGACCTGCCTGACGGCGTGGTGTGGATCCCGGGCAATTCCGGACCCGCTACCGTCCGGCACAGCCTGGCCGCCGGGCACGGTGCCGAGGTGAGCCTGACCGCGTCGGTCGGCGCACCCGGTTCCACCGGATCGGCCGGCGGGACCAACACCACCTGGGCCAGCAACCAATGGGGAGGCCGGGCATGACACCCGCCGAAGCGGTGCTCGCCGACGACCCGCTGTGGCTCATCGCGGTGAAGGTCGTCGTGGTCTTCGGATTCCTCATGATCATGACCCTGTTCATGATCTGGATGGAACGCCGGGTGGTCGGGCGGATGCAGCATCGTCCGGGTCCGAACCGGGTAGGGCCGTTCGGGTTGTTGCAGTCGCTGGCCGACGGGCTCAAGCTGGCGTTCAAGGAAGACATCCAGCCGGTGATGGCCGACAAGTGGGTGTTCATCCTGGCCCCGATCATCTCCACCATCACGGCGTTCACCGCGTTCTCGGTGATCCCGCTGGGTGGTGAGGTGAGCATCTTCGGGGAGCGGACGCTGGTGCAGATCACTGATCTGCCGGTGGCGGTGCTGGTGGTGCTGGCGTGTTCGTCGCTGGGTGTGTACGGGATCGTGTTGTCGGGGTGGTCGTCGGGTTCGCCGTATCCGTTGCTGGGTGCGTTGCGGTCGGCGGCTCAGGTGATCTCGTATGAGATCGCGCTGGGGATGTCGATCGTCGCGGTGATTTTGTACGCGGGGTCGTTGTCGACCTCCGACATTGTGGCTGCGCAGGCTCAGCAGGGTTGGTTCGCGTTTCTGTTGTTCCCCAGTTTCGTCGTGTTCTGTATCTCGATGGTGGGGGAGACCAACCGGGCGCCGTTCGATCTGCCGGAGGCGGAGTCGGAGCTGGTAGGGGGTTTCCACACCGAGTACTCCTCCCTGAAGTTCGCGCTGTTCTTCTTGGCGGAGTACGTGAACGTCGTGACGGTGTCGGCGATGGCGACCACGCTGTTTTTGGGTGGCTGGCACGCGCCGTGGCCGCTGGCGGGTGGGCCGGTGGATGGTGGCTGGTGGGGTGTGGCGTGGTTCCTGGTGAAGATGTTCTTGTTCTTGTTCGTGTTCGTGTGGCTGCGGGGGACGTTGCCGCGGTTGCGGTATGACCAGTTCATGGCGCTGGGCTGGAAGGTGCTGGTGCCGGGGAGTCTGGTCTGGATCGTGCTGGTGTCGGGGGTGCGGGCGTTGCGCAACGCGGAGGTGACCCGGACCGAGATCCTGGTCGGTGGGGGGATCCTGCTGGGCGCGGTGGTGCTGGTCGCCTATCTGCTACCCAGCCGTGAGGTGCCCGACGAGGACAGCCGTGCGGTGCCGACCGCGGGGTCGGACTTTCCGGTGCCCCCGTTGGATCTGGTGGTGCCCACCCCACCGCGGCGAAGGACTCCGATGACCATCGGCGCCCGCCCGGCCGTCCCCTTGAACAGCGTGTCATCGAGCAGCGTGTCATCGAGCGAGGAGGATTCCCATGGGACTGCTTGATCCGGTCAAGGGTTTCGGTGTCACCTTCTCGACGATGTTCAAGAAGGTCGTGACCGAGGAGTACCCGGAGGTCAAGAAGATCCCGGCGCCGCGATACCACGGCCGCCACCAGCTCAACCGGCATCCGGACGGCCTGGAGAAGTGTGTCGGGTGCGAGCTGTGTGCCTGGGCGTGCCCGGCGGACGCGATCTACGTCGAGGGCGGGGACAACACCGAGGAAGCCCGGTACTCACCCGGCGAGCGCTACGGGGCGATTTACCAGATCAACTATCTGCGCTGTATCGGTTGCGGGTTATGCATCGAGGCCTGCCCGACCCGCTCGCTGACCATGACCAACGAGTACGAGGTGGCCGACGACAATCGGCAGGACCTGATCTACACCAAGGAAGACCTGCTCGGGCCGTTGCTGCCGGGGATGGAGCAGCCTCCGCACCCGATGCGGCTGGGTGAGAGTGAACGGGACTACTACGTACAGGGCCCGACCCTGGAGCGGCGGGCCGGCGCGGTAGGCGAGGAAGAGCGGTGAGCGCGCTGGCCGCCCTGCTCGCCCAGGTTCCCCCGGCGCCGGTGCCCTCGGACACCATCGGACTGGGGGAGGCGATCGCGTTCTGGGTCCTGGGCCCGCTGGCGCTGGCCGGTGGCCTCGGGATGGTATTCGCGCGCAATGCCGTGCACTCGGCGCTGTGGCTGGTGCTCACCATGCTGTGCCTGGGCGCGCTGTACATGGTGCAGCAGGCGTCGTTCCTGGGCTTCGTGCAGATCATCGTCTACACCGGCGCCATCATGATGCTGTTCCTGTTCGTGCTCATGCTGGTGGGCCGGGACAGCGTGGACTCGGTGGTCGAAGTGTTGCGCGGGCAGCGGGCCGCCGCCTCGGTGGCCGGGATCCTGCTCGCCGTGCTGCTGGTGACGACCCTGAACGGAGCACTGCGCGGGGTCACCGCCGCCGGGCTCACCGCGGCCAACTCCGGCGGCGGCAATGTGGTCAATCTCGGCCGGCTGTTGTTCACCCAGTATCTGTTCCCGTTCGAACTGACCTCGGCGCTGCTGATCACCGCCGCGGTCGGCGCGATGGTGCTGACGTTCACCGAGCGCACCAAGGAGAGCAGGATGACCCAGCGCGAGCGGGTGGAGGCCCGGATCCGCGGCACGCACCCTTCCCCGCTGCCCGGCCCCGGGGTGTTCGCCACCACGAACTCGGTGGCCACCCCGGCACTGCTGCCGGACGGTTCGGTGGCCCAGTCGTCGCTGTCCTCGATCATCGAGTCGACCGCGCGGGAGCGACTGGAGGACGACGTGCGCAGTGTCGTCGACGCCGGAACGGGCGCGGACGCCCACTCACTGCGCGGCCCGCTTCCGCCCACCGAAGACCCGCTTGCGGGGTCGAGCAGTAGCACCGAAGACCCGCTTGCGGGGTCGAGCAGTAGCACCGGATCGGTGCAGGAGACAGGCCGGTGACCCCGACGTACTACCTGTTGTTGTCCGCGACGCTGTTCACCATCGGAGCGGTCGGCGTGCTGGTGCGGCGCAACGCGGTCGTGGTGTTCATGTGCATCGAACTGATGCTCAACGCGGTGAACCTGACGCTGGTCACGTTCTCCCGGATCAACGGCACGCTGGACGGCCAGATCATGGCCTTCTTCGTGATGGTCGTGGCGGCGGCCGAGGTCGTCATCGGCCTCGCGATCATCATGGCGATCTTCAAGACCCGCCGGTCGGCCTCGGTCGACGACGCCAACCTACTGAAGTACTGAAGTTCCGAAGTTCCGAAGTTCCGAAGTTCAGACAAGCACTGAAGTTCCGACAGCACCCAGACCGGAGGGGAACCTGCTCGTGGACCAGGGACGTGCCACCGCAGCATCGGTCAGCCGGAAGTTCCCGGCATGACCGAGGTTCTGCCCGCGCAAGGCATCGCGGAGAATGCCTGGTTGCTCGTCGCGCTGCCGGTTCTCGGCGCGCTGGTGCTGCTGGTCGGGGGGAGGCGCACCAACGCATGGGGGCATCTGCTGGGCTGCGCGACGTTGCTCGCGGCCTTCGGCTACGGCGCGGCCGTCTTCGCCGAGTGGCTGGGCCTGTCCGCCGAGGACCGGACCCGCGAACTGCACCTGGGTACCTGGTTCGCGGTGAACGGCCTGCACGTCGACTACGGCGTGCGGCTGGACCCGCTGTCGCTGACCTTCGTACTGCTCATCACCGGGGTCGGCGCCCTGATCCACATCTACTCGATCGGCTACATGTCCCATGACCCGGGCCGTCGCCGGTTCTTCGGTTACCTGAACCTGTTCGTCGCGGCGATGCTGGTGCTGGTGCTGGCGGACAACTTCGTCACGCTCTATCTCGGCTGGGAGGGGGTCGGCCTCGCCTCCTACCTGCTCATCGGCTGGTATCAGGATCGTCCGAGCGCGGCGACGGCGGCGAAGAAGGCCTTCCTGATGAACCGGGTCGGCGACGTCGGGCTGGCACTGGGGATCTTCCTGATCTGGCGGTCGCTGGGCACGGTGAAGTACTCGGAGGTGTTCGCCCGGGTCGGCGAGATCGGCGGGCCCACCCTGCTGGCGATCGCCGTGCTGTTGCTGCTCGGGGCCTGCGGTAAGTCCGGCCAGTTCCCGCTGCAGGCGTGGCTGCCCGACGCGATGGAGGGCCCCACCCCGGTCTCCGCGCTGATCCACGCCGCGACGATGGTGACCGCCGGGGTGTACCTCATCGCCCGGTGCAACCCGCTCTACAACCTCACCTCGGACGGGCGGCTGGTCGTGGTGGGGGTGGGCGTGATCACGCTGCTGATCGGGTCGATCATCGGATGCGCCTACGACGACATCAAGAAGGTGCTGGCCTACTCCACGGTCAGCCAGATCGGCTACATGATCCTGGCCGTCGGGCTGGGGCCGGCCGGTTATGCGCTCGGCATCGCCCATCTGCTCACCCACGGCTTCTTCAAGGCGGTGCTGTTCCTCGGAGCCGGTTCGGTGATGCACGCGATGCACGACGAGGTCGACATGCGCCGGATGGGTGGGCTAGCTAAGCACGTTCCGATCACCTTCGCCCTGTTCACCACCGGATACCTGGCGTTGATCGGCTTCCCGTTCCTGTCCGGCTACTACTCCAAGGACGCGATCATCGAGGCCGCCTTCGGCGTCGGCGGCTGGCAGAGCTGGGTCTTCGGTGGTTCGGCCATGCTGGCGGCCGGGCTGACCGCCTTCTACATGACCCGGCTGATGTTCATGACTTTCTTCGGCGAGGAGCGCTGGAAGGATCTACGGACGCCGGACGGTCAGGCCTACCATCCGCACGAGTCCCCTTCGGTGATGTGGTTGCCGATGGTGCCGCTGGCGCTCGGTTCGCTCGGCGCCGGTTTCTTCTTCGCACACGGTGAGCGGCTGGTGCGTTGGCTGGAGCCCACGCTGGGGCCGCTGACGCCTGCCGAGGCGGCGCCGTTCCCGGTCGAGTTGGTGCCGGTGTTCACCATCGCGCTGTCCGCGGTGGGTGTGGTGCTGGCGTGGTTGTTCGTCGGGCGGGAGCGGGTTCCGGTGCTGCGGCCGGTGCCGGTGTCGCCGCCGGTCGCCGCCGCCCGGGCCGACCTGTACGCCAATGCGATCAACGAGACACTCATCGCCAGGCCGGGTACCTGGCTCAGCCGGGCACTGGTGTTCGTGGACAACAAGGGCGTCGACGGGGTGGTCAACGGCGCCGCGGCCCTGTTGGGCGGTACCTCGGGCCGGGTGCGCAAGCTGCAGAACGGCTTCGTGCGCACGTACGCACTCGGCATGCTGGGAGGCTCGGTCCTGGTGATCGCCATGCTGCTGGTGGTGAGCTACTGATGAACGCGAACAACGGCGGCGCGCTGCTGCTGGCGTTGCTGCTGCTGCCTCTGGTGGGCAGTGGGCTGGTTGCCGCGATGCGCTCGGCGCCCGGCCCGGCGAAGGCCACCGCGCTGGCGTTCGCGCTGGGGGAGGTGGTCCTGGCCGGGCTGGCCTGGACCGCGTATCACCCCCTCGGTGACCGGCTGCAGCTCACCCTGTCCGTCGAGTGGATCCCGGCCTTCGGGACGCGCTTCGCGCTCGGCGTCGACGGCATTGCCCTGGTGATGATCGCGCTGACCGCCGTGCTGGTGCCGATCGTGATGGGGGCGTCCTGGGAGGAGAAGCTGCCCGAGGGACGCACCACGGCGGGCTTCTACTCGCTGCTGCTGGCCGGCCAGTCGATGATGGTCGGGGTATTCGCCGCCACCGACGTGTTCCTGTTCTACCTGTTCTTCGAGGTCATGCTGGTACCGATGTACTTCCTCATCGGCCGCTTCGGCGGGCCGCGACGGCAGTACGCGGCGGTGAAGTTCTTCCTCTACTCGCTGCTCGGCGGGTTGGTGATGCTGGGCAGTGTCATCGGGGTGTTCGTGGTCAGCGCCAACCGGCTGGGCACGGGCAGCTTCGACTGGACCAGCCTGGTGCGCATCGCGCACGACGTCCCGCAGCAGACCCAGATCTGGCTCTTCCTCGGGTTCTTCGTCGCCTTCGCGATCAAGGCTCCGTTGGTCCCGCTGCACACCTGGCTACCCGATGCCGGTGCCGAGGCCCCGGTGGGGGCAGGCGTGCTGCTCGTCGGGGTGATGGACAAGGTCGGCATCTACGGTTTCCTGCGCTACTGCCTTCCGTTGTTCCCCGATGCGTCCCGGGTACTCGCTCCGCTGGTGCTGGTGCTCGCGGTGGCCGGGATCCTCTACGGTGCGCTCCTCGCCGTCGGGCAGACCGACCTGAAGCGGTTCGTTGCGTACACCTCGGTGGCGCACTTCGGCTTCATCGCACTGGGGGTTTTCGCCTTCTCCACCCAGGGGCAGGCGGGCTCGGTGCTTTACATGATCAACCACGGCATCTCGACCGGGATGTTGTTCATCGTGATCGGCATGCTGATGGCACGCGGCGGTTCCCGGCTGATCGCCGACTACGGCGGTGTCGCGATGCTGGCCCCGGTGCTGGCCGGGATGATGCTGGTGGCCGGGCTCTCCTCGTTGGCGCTGCCCGGCACCAACTCGTTCGTCTCGGAGTTCCTGGTGCTCATCGGGTCGTTCCCACGTGAGCCGGTGTACACGGTGCTGGCCACCGTGGGCATCATCTTCGCCGCGCTCTACGTCCTCTGGGTCTACCAGCGGGTCATGACCGGCCCGGTGCGGGGCACCGCGGTGCTCGGCACACTGAGTGGTGGCCCGGGAACCACCATGGCGCCGGAAGTCGCGGCGAACCGGCATGGCAAGCTCTTCCCCGACTTGTCGGTCCGTGAGATCGCCGTGCTCACCCCGCTCGTGGTGCTCATCCTGCTGCTCGGGTTCTATCCACAGCCTGTGCTGGATGTGGTCAACCCGTCGGTCGGGGCGACGTTGAGCGAGGTCGGCCTGACCGACCCGGTCCCGGTGCAGGGAGGCAAGTGACGTGCTCGGCGCAGCAGTGCTGGCTCAGGCCCAGTCCGTGCAGATGCCTGCTATCGATTACGGCGCGATCGCCCCTGTGCTGATCGTGCTCGGGGCGGCCTGCCTCTCCGTGCTGGTGGAGGCGTTCGTGGCGCGCTCGGCGCGGTGGTTGACCCAGGTCCTGCTGACGTTGCTGACGCTGGCGGCGGCGGGGGCCTCGCTGGGCGCCCATCTGAACGCCGTCTCGGGCGGCAAGGCCCCGGCGGATGTGGTCACGCTCGCCGGGTCGATGGTCGTCGACCGCCCCGCGGTGTTCCTCTGGGGCACCCTGCTGGCTTTGGGGCTCGGGGCGATGCTGCTGATCGCGGATCGGTCGGTCGAGCCGGGTGGCGCGTTCACCGCCGACGCGGCGGTGCGCCCCGGCACGACGGCGGATCGCACGCTCAATCGGGCCGTGCAGACCCGTTATGCCGGTTCCGGCAGCTCGGCCCAGTCCAGGACCCAGACCAGTATGCAGACCGAGGTCTTCCCGCTGTTCTTGTTCTCCCTCGGCGGGATGATGGTCTTCATCGCGGCCAACGACCTGCTCACCATGTTCATCGCGCTCGAGGTGCTCAGCCTGCCGCTGTACCTGATGGCCGGGCTCGCCCGGCGGCGCAGGCAACTGTCGCAGGAAGCCGCCGTCAAGTACTTCCTGCTCGGGGCGTTCGCGTCGGCGTTCTTCCTGTATGGGGTGGCGCTGCTCTACGGCTACGCCCGCTCGGTCAAGCTCTCCGACATCGCCGAGGCCTCCGGCGGCTCGGACCGCTCGGACATGCTGCTGTTCGCCGGGCTGGCCCTGCTGATGGTCGGCTTGTTGTTCAAGGCGTCGGTGGGTCCGTTCCACGCCTGGACTCCCGACGTGTACCAGGGGGCACCGACGCCGGCGACGGCGTTCATGGCGGCGTGCACGAAGGTCGCGGCCTTCGGCGGGATCCTGCGGGTGCTGACGGTGGCCTTCGGCGCCACGGAATGGGAGTGGCGTGGGGTGCTGTGGGCGGTGGCGATCGCCTCGATGGCGATCGGCGCGATACTCGGCCTCACCCAGACCGACATCAAACGCATGATCGCCTATTCTTCGGTAGCCCATGCCGGGTTCCTGCTGGTCGGGGCGATCGCGCTGACCCAGGCAGGGCTGTCAGGGACGATGTTCTACCTGCTCGCCTACGGGTTCACCACGCTGGCGGTGTTCGGTGTGCTCACCCTGGTGCGCGACGCGCAGGGCGAGGCCAGTCACCTGTCCCAGTGGAACGGGCTGGCCAAGCGCTCACCGCTGACCGCGGCGGTGTTCGCCTTCCTGCTCTTCGCGCTCGCCGGGATTCCGCTGACCAGTGGTTTCACCGGCAAGTTCGCCGTGTTCAGCGCGGCGCTGGCGAACGGGATGGCACCGCTGGTGGTGGTGGCGCTCGTCTTCAGCGCGGTGGCGGCCTTCTTCTACCTCCGGGTGGTCGTGGTGATGTACTTCAACGACCCGGCACCCGACGGCCCGACGGTCAGCGTGCCCGGCGCGTTCACCACGGCGGCGATCACCATCGGGGTCGTGGTCACGTTGCTGCTCGGTGTGCTGCCCTCGTTCGCCTTGAACTGGGCCGCGCTCGGCGTGTTCGCCTCCTGATCCGCGATGAGCAGGCCTACCTCTGATCAGGTCGCAGGCGTGGAGCTGACCGACCCGGCGTTGCGCGATGCGCTGGCGAGTGGCCTGTTGCAGGTCGAGGAGCTGCTGCACCGTGAGGTGCAGAGCGAGTTCCGGTTCCTCACCGAAGCCTCGTTGCACCTGGTCGAGGCCGGGGGTAAGCGGTTCCGGCCACTGTTCACCCTGCTCGCGGCCCAGTTCGGCCTGGAAAGGGGCACCGGACGGATCGAGGACGTGGTGCGTGCCGCCGCGGTCGTGGAACTGATCCACCTCGCCACGCTCTACCACGACGACGTGATGGACGAGGCCACCATGCGCCGCGGAGCAGCGAGCGCGAACGCCCGCTGGGACAACACCGTCGCGATCCTCACCGGTGACTTCCTCTTCGCGCACGCCTCCCGGCTGGTCGCCGACCTGGGGCCGGACGCGGTGCGGATCATCGCCCGCACGTTCGCCAAGCTGGTCACCGGGCAGATGCGCGAGACCCTGGGTCCAGGGGAGGGCGACCCGGTACAGCACTACCTCGCGGTGGTCGCGGAGAAGACCGGCTCGCTCATCGCGACCGCGGGCGGCTACGGCGCGATGTTCTCCGGGGCTCCCCAGGAGCAGATCGATGCGCTGCGCGCGTTCGGCGAGACGATCGGCACCGCCTTCCAGATCTCCGACGACATCATCGACATCGCCTCGCCTGCCACCCAGTCCGGCAAGGTCCCAGGGACGGACCTGCGGGAGGGGGTGCACACCCTGCCGATGCTCTATGCACTGGCCGAACCCGGTCCCGGCGTCGATCGGTTGCGCGAGTTGCTCGCCGCGCCGCTCACCGACGACGCGCTGGTCACCGAGGCGCTGCAGTTGTTGCGGCACTCGCGGGGCCTGGACCGGGCGTTGCAGACGCTGTGTTCGTATACCGACAACGCCCGCAGGCAGCTCGCGATACTACCCCCCTGCGCGGCCCGGGAGGCACTGTCCTCGGTGACCGACTACCTGCAAGCCCGCACCGGCTGACCCGTCTCAGCCGGTGCGGTCGGGGTCGGCGCTCCGATCAGGATCGCCGCTGGGCGATCCGGTGGGCGAAGGCCGCCGACCCCAGCGAGGCCAGTTGCGGGCCGGCCTCGTATGTCACCGCGTCGGCGTGCTCGGGCATCCTGCTGGTCGCCCGCAGGGTCGCCTTCGTGGCGATCAGGAGATCCCGGGGAGCGGCGGCGGCCCGGCGGGCGAGGTGTACGGCGGCGTCCACCACCGCCTCGTGCGCCGCCGGCGAGCGGGAGTCCGCCTCGGTTCCCGCACCGAGGTCCCCCGCACCGACGTCGACCAGCCGGTGGGCCAGGCCGGTGCGCACCGCTTCGCGGGCGTCCAATGGCTCACCGAACAGCATCATCGCCGCGGCGACCTGGTGCCCCACGGCACGCTGAGCCAGCCAGGTCATCCCACCACCGGGCTGGATACCCAGGTGCAGGAAGCGCGCGTCGAACCAGGCGCCGGGGCCGGCCAGCCGCAGGTCGCAGGCCAGCGCCAGATTGAGCCCGGCGCCCACCGCGGGCCCGTTCACCGCGGCGACCGTGGGCACCGAGGCGTTCGCGACGGCCAGGAAACCGGCGTAGATGCGGTACAGATCGTCCGAGGAACCGGCCGCACCGGCGGCGGCCAGCGCGTCGAGATCCCCGCCTGCGCAGAACGCGGGCGGCGATCCGGTGACCACGATGGCGTGCACCGCCTCGTCCCGGTCGCAGTGGGCGACGACCTGGCTGAGCCGTTCGGACAGGTCGAGGGTCAGGGCGTTGCGGCGGTCGGGGTCGGACACCGTCACCACTGCGACGCCGCCGCGCTGCTGCACGAGCACAGTCATGACTGCGAGTGTGCATCAGGGCCGGCGTTTCCGATTCCACTGACGCCTCGTTCGAGCAGGGTCGACAGCACGACCGTCGACACCGTGCGGTCGACGAAATCCACCGCCCGGAGCCGTTCCAGCGCGGTCTCCAGGTGCGCGATACCCGCCGCGCGCAGGTGCACGATCGCGTCCGCGGCTCCGGTGACCGTGTAGGCCGCCACCACCTCGGGCAACGGTTCCAGACCGGCCCGGATCCGGGCGGGCGCCACGTTGCCCCGGCAACGGACCTCGACGAACGCCTCGGTGCCCCAGCCCAGCGCGCCGGGGTCCACCACGGCGGTGAAGCCGCGCAGCACACCGGTGGCGAGCAGCTTGTCGACCCTGCGTTTCACGGCGGGCGCGGACAGCCCGACAGCGTCACCTATCTCCGAGTAGCTGGAACGGGAGTTGCCGATCAGGCGCGCCACGATCTGCTGGTCCAGAGCATCCATACGCAACATTCTGCTGGTCGAAAGGCACCAGAACGACATTGAGTACCGAACCGGTGGCTGCATACGCTCCCATCATGTCGTCAGCTCTGCAGCCAGTGCCCCGGTCGGGTGTCCCTCAGCGCATCGGCACCGCACGCCGGTACCTGATGTGCCCGCCGACCTACTTCGCGGTGAACTACGCGATCAATCCCTGGATGGACCCGAGCCGGCCGGTCGACACCGCGCTGGCGATGGCGCAGTGGGAGGCGCTGGCAGGCACCTACCGCGCACTGGGGCACACCGTGGACGTGATCGATCCGCAACCCGGGTTGCCGGACATGGTGTTCGCGGCCAACTCCGGCACCGTGATCAGTGGTGTCGTGCTGGGCGCGCGGTTCCGGCACGCGGAGCGGTCCGCCGAGGCGGAGCACTACCGGCAATGGTTCGCCGCGCACGGCGCATCCGGAGTGCTGCTGCCCAGCGCGGTCAACGAGGGTGAGGGAGACCTGGCGTGGACCGGCCGCCTGCTGCTGGCCGGTACCGGGTTTCGCACCGAACCCGCCGCGCACCTCGAAGCGCAGGAGGTGCTCGGGGTGCCGACGGTCTCGCTGCGGCTGGTCGACCCGCGCTACTACCACCTCGACACCTGCCTGCTCGTGCTCGACGACTCCCCGTCCGGCCCGCTTATCGCCTACTACCCGGGTGCGTTCTCCCCGGGC
>DASXOV010000238.1:0-16299 GCA_036494005.1 Pseudonocardiaceae bacterium
ATCTTGAGGTCACCCGCTGCGCCCACGAGCGCTACAGCTGGGTCGGCGACGACTTCGGCTCCGTCCGTGGTGAGACCGAATGGCGGATCGGCTTCAAGCGGGGCGACTGGGAGGCCTCGGCGATCACCCGGACGGTCCTGACCTCGACGGTCACCGACTTCGTGCTCCACGCGGAGCTCGACGCCTACGAGGGCAACCAGCGCGTGGTGTCCTACAACTGGGACCGGACCGTGCCCCGCGACCTGGTCTGAAGGGGCCGCCTCTGAGTGGGCCGCGAGACCGCCTGCGTCTCAGGAGTGGCTGGTGGCTCGGCCTGCGGTGACGAACACCGGGGTGAGCGACAGGTCCAGTCGTAGCCTGCCGTCGCGGATCTCGGTGTGCCGCGCGTTGCCCAGCGCGTCGATCGCGGTCGCGTCAGGTGCCTGCCATGGCCAGGAAACGGTGACCGGTGGGTCGTCCTCCCCCGTGAACGGGTCGCGGTGCTCCCAGAGCACCAGCAGGGGCTCGCGATCAGCGCGGTCGACGTGGAACGCGTACAACGTCGGCCGGTCCGGGACCTCGATGCGTGTCACCTGCCGCACCCCGGCGAGGTGGCCGGTGAGCAGTTCGAACGTGTTCGCGGCCGGGTGGCGGTGGCGCAGCGACTGGTCCTCGTAGTCCAGCAGCGTGAGCTTGCCGAACATCAGATGCATCATGTGGTAAGGATCAGCGGCCGCTCCCGGGACCTCGGGTGCGAGATTCCAGTACGCGGTGCGTCGGATCCCGGCGGCCAGGGCCAGCAGGTTGCGCATCACCACTTGCCTGCAGTTGATCCGGTGCCGCTTGGCCTCCAGCTCGGGCGGGCACCCGGTCAGGAACATCTGCAGCTCGGGGGGCAGGTCGGGCATCCGGTCATACAGGGCGACCATGGCCTGTCGCTCAGGTGGGTCCTGTTGCGCGCGCTCCTTGAGCTCGTCGACGCTCTGGGTGGGCGGCGGGTCGTTGAACGCGCTGACCATCATTTCCTGGATGACGGCCTCCAGTTCCGGGAACTCGAACAGGACCGGACCGCCGTATTCGCCGACCAGGATGGGCTTGAGGTAACCGTGCGCGCGCATCAACTGCCGTGCCGTGTCGACATACGCCGGGATGTCGGTGGGGTCGCCGTAGAGATGCACGCTGAACGCATCGAAGCCGTCCCGGCCCGCGGACACCAGGTGATCGAAGAACTGCCGTGGCGCGCTGCCCTCATCACTGCTGAACACGTCGTAGCCGCAGCCACCGAGCACGACCACCGCGGCAGGGTCGGCGTCCTTCACCGCCCGGTGCATGGTTGTCAGTTGAGCGACGTACTCCTCGGCGGTGCCTGCCCACAGCAGGCCGATGTTGCTCGGCTCGTTGTCGCATTGCCAGTACTTCACCCGCCCCGCACAGTGCCGCACGAGGTGGCGCACGAACTCGCCGTACGCGTCGAGGTCGTGCGCCGGTGAGGGCGGCAGGAAGTCCGTCGGTTGCCTGGTCGCCCAGGAGGAACTGGAACACACCGTGATCCAGACCTCTTCGTCACCGTCCAACTGCTCCAGCAGGGCGTCCACCGGGTCCCACACGTACCGGCCGGGTTGCGGCTCTACCTGCCCCCAGTAAACGTAGGACCGCACCAGGCCGGCACCCAACGCGCGGGCCTGGGGGACGAACTCGTCCGGCTTGCCGAACAAGCCGTAGCTGATGCCACGCACGACCCCGAGCCGGATCCCCGGTAGCTCGACAGAACCGGTCACATCGACCATCAGTGCTTCTCCTCGGCAGCAAAGTTTATATAATAAACTTAAGTGTATACCGTAAACTACGGTCATGCCCAGAAGATCCGCATCTGGTCCGGCTCCGTTGATCTGGACCCAGCCCCCGCCGCCACCGCGACAACGTTCGCTGGGGCGGGACGAGATCGTGGCTGCCGCGATCGGCCTCGTGGACGAAGCAGGGCCGGCCGCGTTGACCATGAAAGCGGTCGCCGACCGGCTGGGGTCCTACTCGCCGATGGCGCTGTACCGGTACGTGTACAGCAAGGAAGGTCTCATCGACCTGATGCTCGACACGGTGACCACCGAAATCCCGGTACCGGCGCAACCCAGCGGCGACTGGCGCGAGGACCTGCACGCTCTGGCCACCAGCACCAGGCAGATGATCACAGCACATCCCTGGTACGCACTGTTGATCCACACCCGCGCCCCGGCCGGGCCACGCATGATGCGCCGAATCGAGTTCATGCTCAGTGTCCTGATCGACGAAGGCGCCATACTCAGCGCGGCGATGACCTACGCCGCGCTCATCGACCGTCACATCTTCGGCAGCGGACTGCAGGAGGCCGAGGAAGAACGCGCAGGTCAACGTCATGGCTTGGAGCATCATGCGGCATTCCTCGCCGCAGTCGCACCCGTCCACGCCCTGGCGGCGGCGGACGGTCAGTTTCCGAACCTGACGAACTGGCTCGCTCACCCCACCGGTCCGTCTCCGGACGAGCAATTCGATCTCGGCCTGACCTTTCTCCTCGACGGCATCGCCACCCAGCTGCAGGCACCGACGTCCGGCAGCGCGGCCTGAACCGTGACCAAGGAGGATGCTCCGGGCCGGCCATCCAGCGGGGAAGACAGGTCAGTTCCTAGTTGCGCCCGGCCAGACGGCCGATCCGGTGCATGACCGGTTGCAGTTCCTCGGTCTTGAGCAGCAACAACGTACCCAGCGCGACGGCGATACCGACCAGCCCACCTACGCCCAACGCCAGCCAGGCGCCCGGTGCACCGGAGGGCATCAGCAGGCGAATCAACAGAGCGGCTCCGGCCGCGGCCAGCGAGGCCAGCAGGCTCTTGGCGACGGTCCTCACCAGAGCCCTGCTGCCGAGCCTGCCGAGCTTGGCCCTGAGCCAGATCTCACCGGCCAGCCAGCCGACCACAAAAATCAGCGAGTTGACGAACGTGAGTGCGTAGACCACGTGCGCAGGGCTCAGCACATCGGGCGCGAGGTAGGACAGGACCGCCTTCACGGCCATCATGACGATCATGACGAATGTCGGGGTGCGCGCATCGTTCATCGCGTAGAAGACCCGGAGCTGGATCAGGGTGATGGCATAGGGCAGCGCCCCGAAAGCGGCCACCGCGAGCGCGACTCCCAGCCGTCCGGCATCCGCGTGGCCCTTGCCGACCGAGAACAGCGCTATTCCGACAGATGGGCCGAGCACGGTCATCAGCGCGCTCAACGGAAGCATGGTGACCGTACACAGCCTGTTCGCCAGTGACAGATCGTTCTTGATCTCCTCCGGATGGTGCTGAGCGGCGGCCCGGCTCATTCGTGGCAGGATGGCCGTGATGAGCGAGAATCCGATAACACCGTACGGCAACTGCACCAGCAACCACACGTTGTTGTAGATGGCCAGCCCGCTGTTCGCGGTGGCCACATTCGTGACGACCACCACGCCGATCTGGGCGAGCAATGCATAGCCGATGGTCCACAGCGCCAGCTTGCCGAACTCCGCGAATCGCCGGTCCCAGCCCCATCGCCACTTGAAACGAAATCCAGAACGGAACAAGAAAGGTAGCAACATCAGAACCTGACCCAGAACGCCGAGGGTGCTACCGATGCCGAGCACGAGCAAGTGCGCGTCATTCATCCGCACCGGATTCAGGGTCATCTCACCCGGCAACAACGGGTAAATACCGAAAGTGATCAGGAGAACGATATTGTTCAACACCGGCGCCCATACCGTGACGCCGAACACATGCTTCGCATTGAGTACCGCGGTGAAGAGCGCGGACAGACCGTAGAACAAGATCTGCGGAAGCAGTAGATAGGCGAACGCGGTCGTCAGGTTCGGATTCGCGCGACCGGTCGAGTCATCGACCACCAATGCCGTGAGCAGCGGCGACGCCAGCACTGCCAGCGCCGTGACCACGACGAGCACGATGGTGGCCATGCTGAGTAATCGCTGTGTATAGACCGTGCCGCCGTCCGCATCGTCATCGTGCGCGCGCACCAGTACCGGAACCATGACGCTGGTAAGCACGCCACCGACGAGCAGCTCGTACACCTGGTTCGGCAGCGTGTTCGCCGCGTTGTAGGCGTCCGCGGTCACCGACAGGCCGATCACCCAGGCGATCACCAGGTTCCTGGCGAACCCGGTGGTCTTGCTGAAGACGCCGGCGACAAGCATCGAGCCACTCGCCTTGCGCAGCGAGGGAACTTCGGTGAGGGCCGGTTGCAGGGTGACTGTCGCCGCGTCATCAGTCGCGACCGGCAGAACGATCGTGTCCGCCTCACCAGCAGGATCAGTCACGAGCAATCCCGACCCAACACCCTCATGATCACCTCCAGGATGCTAGGAGCACCGGCTGAGGCCGACCTGAATCCGGGCTGAAAGAACGCTGGAAGACCTGGAAGACGCAGGCCTCGCTGGAACCGCTCGCCGAACACCCGGTCGCAGGCTGCCCAGCGCCGCTGCGTGAACATTCTGGCCGACCTGTGGCATGCGCCCGGGCAGCCGCTGGCCGGATTCGGGCGGCCGCGACCGGCCCAACCTGGTGAGGGGCGCGAACGTCAAGCCGGCCCATTCGTGCTGCTCTCACGTGGCGACGAGCTGCCTGTTCCCGCGTTCCGCGTCCGCGAGAGCGCCAAGGGACGGCGACCGCGTCAACCACGCAGTAGTCGCTGCAGCGCCTCCCGGGCGGCGGTGTCCCGGGCGGCGACCTGAGTGATGTCCTCGGCCAGCGCTTGCAGCCATTCGTCGACACCGACGCTGCGACGGCTGATCACCACCCCGCGCACCACCTGCCGCAGTTCCGCGTCGATCCGCCCGTTCCGGTCCTCACGCAGCTCAAGGTCACGATTCGCGCCGTGCACCACGAGGCGCACCGCGCGGCCGGGCCTGCCCGCGACCCGATCGCCCATGGTGCGGTGGTGGTCGAGCTCGACCATGCCCGGCGGGAGCGCGTCGGCCAGTGCCCCGCTGAGCACCCGGGCGTAGGACGTGACGTCGGCGCGGTCGGCGCGCAACATCGCCGCCAGCAGCTGCACGTCACCCATCGGACCCAGACCGCTGGGCTCCATGGTCACGAGTCGGCCAGCGGGAGGACGAACTGCGGCTTGGCGATCACATGGTCGGCGCGTAGCGGACGCACCGCGGTGCCGATCGCGAAGAATTCGGTGGTGTGCCCACCCCATCGATGTCCGAGAGAGAGCAATTGGACTCCCACGATGCCCTCGGCGTGCAGGCGCTCGGCTTCGGCCTGCATCCGGCTCATCGCCAGTTCCCTTGCGTCATAGAGCGCCTCGGTGAACTGCGGCAGTTCCACGTTCTGGCCGATGTTTCCCATGGCCTGCCAGAACCGTTGGTGCGCGACGTGATAGACGCAGGAGCCCATCACCATGCCCAGTGGGGCGTAGCCGGCTTGGACAAGTGTCCAGAAGTCCTGGCCGGACAGGTCGGAGGTGAACGGCTGGCCCTGGTTGTTGCGCCACGGCTGACCATCCGGTGTCTGCGCTTCGTCCGCCTTCACCGCGGTGCCGACCGCGATGAACTCGGCGAGGTCCGAACCGAACTCCTTGAACTCGATCTCCAGCCGCACCCCGACAATGCCGTCGGCACCCAACTGGTCGGCCTCGGCCTCCATCCGCGCCATGGCCAGCTCTCGGGCGTGGTACATCGCCTGGGTGAGGACGGTCAGTTCTTGGTTGCGGTTCCACCGGCCCATCTGGAATCCGACGTGGTAGACGCTCGAACCCAGCACCAGACCTAGCGGACGGAACCCGGCTTCCCGCACCAGCAGGAACTCGTTGACCGACAGATCCGAGGTGAACAGACTGCCGGCCTGGCCAGGCCGCATCTCGGCCAACCGGCGCATCGCGTCCTCGGGTATGCCCAACGCGGCGGGATCGGCGGTCATCACGACTCCTTGCTTCGAAGCGGTCAGCGCAGCGGCATAATGGTCGCGGTCAGCGCAGCGGCATAATGGTCAATGAATGGGTCGGGGCGGTCGCCCCACGGTGGAAGCCAGCGAGTGCGGTGCCGAACACTGTGGCCTCGGCGACATGGTCACGGTGGTTGTCCGATGGGGTGATCTCCCCGATCTCCAGGCCCATGGCGGAGACGATCGCCGCATCGGCCCCAGCCGAGCGAGCCTGCGCACCGAAGCGGTGGCGGGCATCGGCCCGAACGTGCAGCAGCAGTTCGGTGTAGCCGGCCACCTCGGTGTTGCCCGCGCCCCACGAGGCCTGCCGCTGGGTAGCCCAGTCGTCATGGCGGACCGCCACCGAGATCCCGTAGATCAGAGCGCACGGTACCCAGCCTGCCCGCAGGAGCTTCGCCACGTCCTGACCGGCCAGATCGGTGGTGAACACCCGCCCGGGGCGCTGATTCGACCGGGCGCGGACCGCGGTGCCCAGTGCCACGAATTCGCGGTTCCCGTTGCCGAGATGCGACACCGACAACCGAACCCCCACGACACCGTCGGCGTCCATCGCGGCCGCCTCCTGGGTCATTCGCCCCAGCGCCGAGCCATAACCGTGGTACAAAGCATCAACATACGGCTCGAAACCGACAAAACTCCTCGAACCAGATGAGGTGATGGTCGGGCCGCCGAACATTCCGAAACCGCCGTAGTAACCGCAGCCCCCGAAACCGTTCCACCCGATGTGCTCGACAATGCAGCCCATCACCTCGCCGACCGGGTCGAAGCCGACCGACTGCACCCCGACGGCGCCGGGCACCGTCAGCAGCGAGGTACGAAGTCCGGTGCGAGCGAAGCGCCGCATCCTTTCGATGGCCACCGGCGGCAGTCCTTGCATGTCCCACTCAGGCATCAGCGCTCGCTGCCCCCGAATCGACAGCTCCGCGGGATGAGCCCTGCGGAATCGGATATGACCACGTACCGAGGTTACCCGCCGGCAACGCTGCCGCGGTCGGTACGCAGTACGGACCGTCGACACTGCCCGGCATTTCGGTCCCCTGCCCAGGAAGCGGGCACGACCAGCGAGCACACTGGACGGCGTGAGCCGGCCGTCTCCACAGCACCTTCCCGGCGCAACACGCGCCCGGCGTCGGCTGTCATCCCAGGACAGACGGCGCGAACTGCTCGACGCGGCGCTGCGGGAGTTCAGCAGCCGGGGTTACTACCTCACTCAGATGGAACACGTCGCCGCCACCGCCGGGGTGAGCAAGGCCCTGGTGTACCAGCACTTCGCGAGCAAGGAGGAACTTTTCGCGGCGGTCACCGAACAGGTCGTCGCGGGCTTCATGGAACGGCTGCCGGAGGTGCTCGCCAAGGCCGGCGACGCGCTCGGCGCCTGGCGGGGTGTGGTCCGGCTGCTCTGCGACCTGGTGACCGAACATCCGGAGGCCTGGGCACTGGTTGCGCGCCATCTGGACAACCCGGAGGTCGGCGCGCCGTTGCGCAGGCTCCGGGAGCAGGTCACCGAGGTGTTCGCGGCGGTCCTCGCCAGCTACTACGCACCCGAGTCGGGAGGTGTGATGCCGTCCGAGGAGGAGGTGCTGAATCAGGCGCGGCTGACCGTCCCCCTACTCGTCGGCGCACTCCAGGGGCTCATGTCCTGGTGGCTGGACCACCCGGAGGTGCCGCGGGCGAAGGTGGAGGCGCGGGCGGTCGACTTCGGATGGCTGGGGCTGGACCGGATCCGCAGGGGCGAGTGGTTACCCCTTGTCACTGACTGACGAGTCAGTTACCTTGAGGCGGCCCGCTCACCCAGGAGGCCGCAGATGTCTGTGACCAGCGCTGCTGACGCGACGACCAGCCACGTCCCCGATCGCGAGGACACTGCGCAGCGCCTGCTGCGGACCTCAGCCAAGCACTCCTACGACCCAGCCGTCGAGATCGACTGGGAGACCCCGCTCGCGCCGGATCGCTACTTCATCGATCCACGGCGCAGTTCGCTCTACGGCACTGCGCTCTGGGAACAGATGAGCAAGGAACAACGGATCGCGCTGACCAAGCACGAGGTGGCGAGCCTCTACAGCATGGGTATCTGGTTCGAGACGATCCTCATGCAGATGCTCGTCCGGCACGTCTACGACCGTCCCAAGGGCAGCGCGCACGCGCGGTACGCATGGACCGAGATCGCCGACGAGTGCCGTCACTCGGTGATGTTCTCCCGCATGGCCGAGAAGTTCGGCGGGCCGGAGTACGGCCCAGACCGGTTGGTGCACCAGCTCGGACGGTTCTTCAAGACGACCTCGAACGGCACCCTGACCTTCGGTGCGACGATCTACGTCGAGGAAATCCTCGATGCTCTGCAGCGCGAGCAGATGGCGGACGAGTCGCTGCAGCCCGTGGTCCAGAAGGTGTCCCGGATCCACGTCATCGAGGAAGCCCGCCACATCCGCTACGCCCGCGACGAGACGCTCCGGCAATGGCCTCGCCTCGGCCGGCTGGGCCGGGCGTACAGCCGACTCATCCTCGCCGTCGTGGTCTACCTCGCCACCACCCGGCTGATCGACCCGAAGGTGTACGCGGCGGTCGGACTGAACGTCGACGAGGCCGTCGCGGCGGCTGCGGCGAACCCGCACTGGCGGGAGACCAAGCAGTTCGCCGCTCGCAAGGTCATCATGTTCTTCAGCGAGGTCGGGCTCATCGCGGGCCCGGGCAAGCTGCTCTGGCGCCGGGCCGGAGTGCTGTAGCGCCCGCAAGAGGCGAATCACGCCCCCGTTGACCCGGGCTCAACACAGCTCAGCGAGACATCGCTCACCGCAACAGAGCCACCGGGTGCAGGTCCGCTACTTCCCGAGAACGTCCTTGACGGCGTCCTTGACCTTCTCGCCGGCTTCCTTGATCTTGCCGGTCGCCTGATCGGCCTTGCCCTCGGCCTGCCACTGCTCGTTGCCCGTGACCTGGCCGACTGCCTCCTTGGCTTTCCCTTTCAGCTGCTCAGCCGCGTTCTCAATCTTGTCCTGCATACCCATCAGTGGGTGTTCTCCTTCTCCGAGTCGGGGGTCCACCCGTCCATGCCGCCACGGCATGGTGGTCGACTCCGAAATTTGCCGGCGGCTTCCACCGCCTCTCTCATCACAACACGCCGCTACCGTGCCCGCCACTCGGCCGAAAGGCCGGAAAGAATGGTTTAGACCCACGCACAGTGGGTATCAGGGTCAGCTCGGGTGGATGGCCCAGTGAACCGAATCGGGCCACGTCCCCACGGCAGGCAGTGGTCGGCAACCGATGGAGCAGGGTGAACAGCCGCTCGCGGGCGGTCGATCGGATCGCCTGCAGGTAGTGTTTGGGCCCCCCTCGTTCCTCGCTGGAGGACCCCCTGTCAGGATCACGGAGGACCCGCTGAGCGCACCAGCGCCGGACGGGATGGCCAGCACGGCGGCAACACCGAGCCGCTGAACACAACTACGGCGAAAGGAATCGAGTAGTGGGCATCATCGGATGGGTCGTACTCGGTCTCATCGCAGGCGCCATCGCCAAACTTCTCATGCCAGGTCGCGACCCCGGTGGATGCATCATCACCATGCTGCTCGGTGTGGCCGGAGCATTCGTCGGAGGCTGGGTCGGCAAGACGCTCTTCCACGTCCAGCTCGGCAGGTTCTTCGACCTGCGGACCTGGCTGCTCGCCATCCTCGGGTCGTTGATCATCCTCGGCATCTACCGGCTGGTCATCGGAGGGCGAAGCCACGCCTGAGACGAACCGTGTCCGGCCCGAGCGCGAAGGTCAGGGTGTCGAAGCAGTTGCGGAAGAACCGCGGCGGACGAGTAGGTCCCACGGCTGAGGAGCCGAGTCGATGTGGCTCGCAAGACCGGCCTCCCGGATCCACGCCGCAGTTTGCTGCGCTGCGCCCATTCTGCGATGAGGGGATGTCGCGATGCCTGGTAGGAAGAGCGCCACTGCTACTGCGGCTCGGAAATTGCCCTTGACCCTGTTGGACGAAGGACTCCTCCATTTGCAGAATGTCCGGTCTCAGTGGAACGTTCAATTTGAGCTGG
This sequence comes from Pseudonocardiaceae bacterium, assembly GCA_036494005.1. Taxonomy (GTDB): domain Bacteria; phylum Actinomycetota; class Actinomycetes; order Mycobacteriales; family Pseudonocardiaceae. Next base: position 9,963 of record DASXOV010000238.1, read on the forward strand.
GCACCGATCACCACGTCGATGAGGCCAGGCTCCGGCGGGCCGTGTCGACCTGCTTGCGGCGACATCCGCTGACCCGGGCTCGATTGGCATCCTGGAGGTACTGGGAGAACACGTATCAGTGGGAGGTACCTGATGAGTTGGATGTCGATCTAGTGCAGGTGAGGGACTGCCCCGACGATGCCACGCTGGACCGGATTCGGGCCGAGCTGTACACGCCGCCGCTTCCGCTGGACAGTTCCCCCGCCCTGCGCATCGTCCTGGTCCGGCGTCCCGGTGGCGATCTCGTCATGATCTGCGCAAGTCACCTCATCGCCGATGGAGTCGGTGCGGTGCGCCTGATGCAGACGATCACCCGGGCTTACCGAGGCGAACCGGACCCTCCGGATCCGTTGCCGCTGACCGAGGCCCGGGATCTCCGCTCCCTCCTGCGCGCGAAAACCGGGAGCGAGAAGTGGGCGCGGCGATGTGAGGGGTTACGGCGGATCCGGGAGGCGCTGCACGCGCCGAGCCGGATCGCGGTGATCGGTGGCGGCGACAGCGGCAGCGACACGTTCGGTTTTGTCCGCCGGACCATCGACATCGGTGAGACCACGACGCCGGCCCTGGCGCAGCGGCCGGCCGGGACGACGATCAACGACGTCCTGCTCGCCGCACTGCACCTCGCCGTGCAAACCTGGAACACCAGACACGGTGCGCCAACAGGCCGGGTCGCGATCATGATGCCGGTCAATGTCCGCCCCACTGACCGCTTCTGGGAGGTGGTCAGCAACATCACGTCGATGGTCACGGTTTCCACCGCGCCGACGGACCGAACGGACCTGCCGACAGCCACTGCCGCGGTGGCCCGGCAGACCAAGCCGATGCGTCGCAAGGAGCGCGCCTATGGCTTGTACGACCTGCTCGATCTCACGAAGAAGGCACCTCTCCTACTCAAACGCGCAGCGCCCAGACTCCTGCCACTCGTGAACGACCGATTCGTGGACACCGCGATGCTCTCCAACCTCGGCCGCATCCCCGACCCACCCAGTTTCGATGCTGATCCGGGCTCTCAGGCATCAGAGCTATGGTTCTCACCACCGTGCGACCCGGCCTGCAGCGTCGCTATCGGGGTCGCGACCATCGGAGATCGACTCACACTGGTCACCCGCTACCGGTACGATCAATTCGACGCTGTGGCCGCAGAAGAATTCACGGACCTGCTGATGACTCATCTCGTTCCCCGCACTGACTCGACCTCTTCGGTTCCGAGTGAGAATCCGGCGACGCCAGCCCTCCGCATCCTGTACGTGCTACCTGCCCCGGCCCGGCGGTTCGATCACCGCATCCTGGCCGGCGCCCATTTTCCTGACCGCCCGGCGTGGCGGAGATCTGAGCCGGCGGTAGCAACACGACACTCATGAGAAGGTCCTGGCGCAGTGGAAGCTAGCCGCTTCGCCCGTGCTGCCTCGTCCGACGTATCGGGCGACGAGCGGATAGTTGCAGACCGGGCGGGATTCGATGACCGTGCCATCCGGGTCGGCCGTGATTGCCTGGATACTTACCGGGGCCACTCGGTTCTCGACCCAGTTCCTCACCGCTCCGAGTGGATCGGCAGGAACTGGTGCGGTGGTGCCGACGCCGCCACAGTGCCCGACACCCGGCGCGAGAAAGAGCCGGGCGAACTCCGCGGTCCCGGCCTGACCGCCCATCTGCTGAACCACGTTGTTGTAGTAACGGATGACGCCCTGCGGTGGAATCAACGGGTCGGACATGCCGGTCCACAGTACGATCTTCCCCCCCGCGTTGCGAAAGCTCGTCAGATCCGGATTGTCGGTGGCCAGTAGATCGAACTCCCGTACTCCCTGCGTGAAAAGTTGCACGAACGTTCCGGTTGTCAGGCTTCTCCAGTCGAAGGCCGGATTTCGAGTCAGCCAGTACTGAAACCATGCAGTTGCGATATACAGCGGAGAACCGATACCGGTCGGGGATGTACCGGCAAGAAACCTTGTGTCACTTCCCGGTTCCAATCCGTACCAGAGAAATCTGACGCTCCCGCCCGCCTCTCCTGTTGCTCGCGGCCCCTGCCAGATCTGCTCCATCACCCTCGCGTCGGTGCGCGTGATGATCCCGCACGGCGTGGACGTGCCGACCACGGATAGCGGGCTGGACCGGCAATCCGCGAGGTTACCGATAACACCATCGGTCACCCCGTCCAGAGCGTCGCATTTCATGATGACTGCCTCGCGGAAGGCCGCGAGCTTGCACCGCGGGAGAAAGTCGTGGGCGCGGAGCATGACAAGTTGCGGCCAGAGTTGAGCCGCCGACAAATGGGCAAAGTACAGCGCCGGCGCTCCGGCGGCAATTCCGTCGTAATCGTGTGGATAACGCTGCGCCTCGGCCAGCGCCTGGCGCCCGCCAGTGGAGCAGCCATTGAAATAAGAGTAGCGCGCCGTCGACCTGTAGAAATCCGCGGTGACACCTTTGCCGGTTACCGTCATCTCGTGGATTGCCCGGTAGGCGAAGTCTGTTATCGCCGGCCGGTTCACATTATCGCTCGCGTTCAGCGCGAAGCTGCCGTCACTCTGGTCCGCCGGATGCCCGGTATCGGTGGATGCTGTTGAGTATCCGGATCTCACGGCACGGGCCAGCGCGGTCCACGAGATTCCAGCGACATACCCGCCGCCGCCCACACCCTGGAATCGACCGTTCCATGTGGTGAGGGGCATCCACACCTCGACGTGAATCTCGTCATGTGATGGCGGATTGGTCCTGACGAGCGCTACTGAGCAGAATCCGGGAAGTCCGGTGAGGACCGCACCGGGCGGTGTGTGACCTGGACCGCCCTGGCCCGGCGGGACAGTGAACCTGCCGCTCGTGTTGACAGCTGCACTTGTTACCGTGGTGTCCGGAAATCGTAGCGTAGCAAGTTCTGCACACCGCCGAGGTGCCGGGATTCCGTGTGCGCGCGCGGCCGGTGCGACCACCAACATGGCTATGGCTATGGCTATGGCTATGAAGCTGAATGTGGCCACAACAATCGGAGCTCGCCCAGCACGAGCAGATTTCCGAGATGCCCTCCTCCAGACGGAAAATTGTGTGGCCATCTCCCCTCCTTTTGCCAATTCTCTGCCACCGGCCGCCGTCAAGCGTGCCTGCGCAGTGTCGCAGTGTCTTCGGCACTCGGAGGGAACTAGTGAGACACCGGTGCACCGAAGGGTGCACGAATCCCCCCCACTCGTGGTCGGGGCCGGCTGCCCTACGTGATCCGGGCCCGGAGCCGCAGCGCGTTACCATGCAGCAGACATGACAACGCGACACGATATCGCCTTGCTGAGACTCGCGGCGCAGCGCATTGCCGGACCCGGCTTCGCCACGGCGGCCGAAGCCGTGCGCTGGCTCACAGCCGCGCAGGCGCAGGACTATCCGGGGGCCGTGACCTCCGTGGCACTGCGAACCGAGTCGAAAACCCGCGCGGGCGTCGAGGCGGCCCTCAACGCGGGTGAGATCGTCAGATCGTGGCCGATGCGTGGCACCCTGCATTTCGTCCTGGCCGAGGACCTGCCGTGGATGCTGGATCTCACGACCGAGCGACTGATCACCGGAGCGGCCTCACGGCGCGCAGCACTCGGTCTGGACCCGCCGACCATCGAGCATGCCGGTCGACTCGCCACGGAGGCACTGGCGGGCGGGCGGCAACTGCGCCGAGACTCTCTGCTGGCCATCTGGGACGAAGCCGGCCTGCTCACCGTGAAGCAGCGCAGTTACCACTTCATCTGGCATCTCGCGCAGACCGGAACCCTGTGCTACGGGCCGACCCGCGACGGCGAACAGCACCTCGTGCTACTGGACGAATGGGTGCCCAGACCGAGGCGTCTGGAACGTGAGGAAGCGCTCGGCGAGTGGGCGTTACGCTACTTCCGAAGTCACGGACCCGCCACAATCCGGGATTTCGCGTGGTGGACGAAGCTCCTCGCGGCCGACGTCAAGACCGGACTCGCCATCGCACGGTCCCGACTCGAGCGGGCCGAGGTCGACGGCGTCGAGTATTTCATGGCCCCGGAGACCCCCGATCTGCTCGACGCGTGCCGGAGCCGCGCGCAGGGGGTCTTCCTGCTCCCCGGCTTCGACGAATACATGCTGGGCTATCAGAACCGCGATGCGGTGCTGCCTGCCGAGTTCGCCCAGCGCGTCGTACCAGGAAACAACGGTATGTTCCAGTCGACCGTCGTTGCGGGCGGTCAGGTCACCGGCACGTGGAAGCGAACCGGCCGTGGCTCGAAGCAGACGGTCGTCGCCACACCGTTCACCTCGTTTTCGAGCAGGGTTCGAGAAGCCGTTCCACGGCTGTACGAAGCCCTTCCGTAGCGGTCGGCGACTATCCGATCACCACCCACGGCGGTTCCTGCGCGCCTAATGCAGCGCACTGCCTGCCTGCCAGTCCTGCCAGGGCGCCGCCCAGTCGCCGTAGGTGTCCCACACCGGCAGCGGTGGCCCGCCCGAGTTGGTGACCTCGACGACGTCGCCCAGTCCGAAGTGCGCGAAGAACCACTCGGCGTTGTCCTGGTCGAGGTTGATACACCCGTGCGAGACGTTCGTGTTGCCCTGCGCGGAGACGCTAGCCGGGTTCTCGTGCACGAACTCCCCGTCGTTGGAGATCCGCTCGGTGAAGAACTCGTCGGTCCGGTAGTAGCCCGGCTGGCCGGGACAGACGCCGTAGGTGCACGAATCCATGGTGAACTTCTGCTGTTTGTCCGAGATCACATGAGTTCCGATGTGGGTGGGCGTGCTGTCCTTACCCATGCTGATCGGCATGGTCTTCACCAGCTGATCGTTCTGGAAGATCTGCATCTGCTCGGTGTTGCCGTCGGCCCTGGCCACCCAGGAATCGTGCACCGTGAAGTCGACGGTTTTGTCGGTCTCCCCGTAGACGCCAGCACCCAGGTTGATCCCGTACTCGTTGATCTTGAGGGAGATGTGGGTGCCGGGTTGCCAGTAGTTCTCCGGCCGGTAGTGCACCTCCCGGCTGGAGATCCAGAACCAACTACCGGTCTGTTTCGGTGTGGAGGTGACGGCCAAAGTCCGCTCGGCCGCCGCGCGGTCGGTGATGGTCTTGTCGAACCGGACCACGATGGGCTGGCCCACGCCCACATCGACGTGCGGTCCAGGCGCCGGGACGACGCTGGGATAGGCCTGGGCGCGAGGCGTGAGCGTATGGATCGTCCTGTGCTGTTCGGTAGGTTGACCGTCCGTCCCGACAGCGGCGGCACTCACCTCGTAGGCGGAGTCGTAGCCGAGTACCTCGGAGGTCTGCCAGCTCGTGTGATCAGCCGACATCGCCCCGGTGACCTGCTTACCCCGGGGACTGGTCACGGTGACCGAGCTGAGTGTGCCGCGCTGGACATGCACCACGATCGGCGTAAGGGGATTGACCTGGTCCCCACCGGCGGCGGCGATGTCCACCCGCGCAACGGGTGCCTTGCCCGTAGCAGGTGCCGCAGTGTTCGCCGGGCCGCAGCCCGCCACGCCGACCGCGACCAACACCAGTCCGGCCGCCGTACCCCTAAGACTCAACCGCATGTCTGTGACGCGTCCCATCCATTCACCCTATGACCGAAGATCGACCATGCCGCCCCCACCGAGTCCCTGGAGAACGTGCTGCGCGGCACACCGCACGTGGGGACAGCAGCCAAGGTTGGGCGCCACTTTAGGGGTGACAGATTCGGTGGCGCGGCGCAGGCACGGTTGGCCGCCAGCTGTGGAAGCTCGTCCGAGACTCAGCGACCGGGCAGCATCGGTAGCTCGAACCGGCCGAACACCCAGCTGGCAGGCGAGTTCCGGTCGTCTCCCGTCCAGAACTCCGTCCAGAGTTCGGTGAACTCCTCCTTGCAGATGCGGCCGTCCCGGTCCAGGTCGAGCAGCGGGAAGATCTCGTCGGTGTCGGTCTCGCAACCGTTCCAGGTCTCGATGAGCTGGCGGTACTCGGCAGCGAGATCTCGCCGTTCCCGTCCTCGTCGATGGCTTCGAACATCGCGCCGGCGGTCCGGGTGACAGCGTCGAGCACGGCATCTAACTGATCGACCACGAGTAGCACCTCCTCCAGGGTGACCTTGTCGTCTCGATCGAGGTCGGAGGCGGCGAGCAGGGTCGCCCACCAGCCCATCATGATCGCGGTCAGCCGGGTGTGGCCTTCCGAGCCGGGCGCCCAACTCCGGACGGCGGTCCATCTCGCCGTGAGGGCCTCGAAATCCCCTTGATCGAGGAACCCGTCTTTGTCGGCATCCATCGCGTTGAACACCCCGGTGATCTTGCTTCGCTGGAAGTCGCTCGCCATGGCTGGCACCCCTTCGATCCGTTCGGC
>DASXOV010000239.1:0-10155 GCA_036494005.1 Pseudonocardiaceae bacterium
ACTGTCCGTGACAGATCCGTCCGGATCCGCCTGCGCGATACCGGCACCCGCCACGGAGAGGATTGCGGCTGCGGCTAGGCTCGCGAAAGCCGATTTCTTCATCATCGGTGTTCTTCCTTTCGTGGGGAAGCGCCACGTCAGGTGGCGGTGACGATGGTTGTGCGCAGACGTGACGAAGCGTTGATTTCTCGTGTCACACCAGGACAGCGCCCCTTCGCACCCGCCCCCTGCTGGGGTAACTCGTTCAGGTGGTGCCGGTACTTCTGGCGACTTGGCCCGACTCTGCAGACACGACTGGATTCAGCACGACTGCGTGCACCCACAGGTGGCGCGAGGACGAGTGGCACAACGTGGCCGCCCTGATCAGGCAGCTGGCGACGGCGAATCCGGCCGCCGCGGCCGACCTGCTCACCCTGATCGACCCCTATCTCGATGAAGCGGGCCATTGGGACGCCTGGGAGCGCACCGTTCACCGAGTTCTGGACGCGGCGAGCACCGCGGCCTGCGAACCGGCCCGGCTGGCGGCGACGCTGTCGCTGGAGCGAGGCTTCGCCGCACTCGGCTATGAGCAGACCGCGGCGCTGATCCACGCCCACGTCGGTAATGCCGAACTCAAGGACGGCAGGCCGCGCCAGGCGCTTCGCGCGCTGCGGACCAGTGTGGACCGGCTGGATCCACAGATCCCGACCCGTGTGAACGCCGGATCACCCGGTGGGTCGGATCACTTGGTCGGCAGGGTGAGGCAGGCCACCCTGGCACCCGCCTTGCCTGCTTGTCCCGGCACCGTCTCGGTCACCGGTTTCTCGTGCACCACGACCGAGGCCGGTACCCGGTCGGTGAAGACGAAGGGCACCCGGGTGATCGAATTGCCCGCGCCGTGCGCGTCGGTATGCAGGTCCAGCCAGATCTCGTTGGTGGGGTTGGCGTAGTCCGGGTTGCTCGACGGCTGCTGGGAGGTCGCGGCAGGATCCATCCGGTGCTGGAAATGCGGGCCCGCCGCCTCGCCCGTCGCGCCACACGCCTTGGCGTGCATGTGCACCGCGTAGCCGCGGTCCGGCAGTAGACCCGAGGCGTCGAACGTCGCCGTGGTCAAGCCGTCCGCCTGCGTGATGGTGACCGCGAGCCGCGCACCGTCCGGCGCCAGGGCCGGGTTGTAGGTGACGGCGTTCGAGGACTGACCCGGTGCGGCGAGCACGCCATCGCCGCTCCACTCGGCCGCGGCTGCGCTGACGCCGGTACTGCTGGGCGCCGAGGCCGGCGGGGCGGCGATCCGCTGGACTGCGGAGCAACCGACGCAGCCGAAGGCCACCACCACAGCGAGAGCGGCGCGGCCGAGCCACGGGCCGGTCAGCCGACGTCCGGTCAGCCGTTTCCGTGATCGCCCAGACCGTGAGCTCGCAACGTCCGATCGACTCAGAGTGAGGCACATGCGTGCCGAGGATGCACCATCTGCCCGCTATTGATGACCCAGCTCCCCCAGAAGTGTGCCCTCAGTGAACGTCGTCCTGCCCGACGGCCCAGCGCACCGCGGGCGGGCAGAACAGCAGTGCCAGCACGACGACGCAGAACACGGCCGCCGGTATCCCGTACCCAGGCTGGGACGAGGGACCCGCGGCGTACCAGGCGACCCCGAGCAACAGGATCTGCGCGACCACCGAAGGGGAGCGGGCGCCCCGCCGGCCGCGGACCAGGTTCACACCCAGCGCGAGCAGCGCCGCTGCGCACCCGGCGAACCAGGCCGCGGTGGCCAGCGCCAGCGTGATCCCGGTGAACCCACCGACGAGCACCGCGACAGCGACCACCACACCCACCACACCTTGCAGACCGACCAGCACACCCGCGACCAGCACCGGGCGCGGAACAGCAGGGTCCTCGGCCATCGGCACAGGGTAGTCAGGGCGGCACCACGACCAGTGGTCGCCCGCACAGGTATGGGTTTCGCCCAGACACGGAACGTTCCGCTGATCCGTGCGTTAATACCCGTGGGGAACGGCCAACCGAGCCCACCGACCCCCCGGTCGGCGGTGTCTCGGTCCGGATATCGCAGTGCGTGACCGCGATATCCGGGCACGGCGGACGCACTTCGGTCACCATCGCTACGCACGGCCACACCCCGGGTACAGGGATTCTGGATCGTTTTCACGTGAGGTACGGCACTGCGAACCCGATATCTGCCGGGTGAACGGTCCAACCTGACTCCGAGATACCCCTTGACATCGCGGACGATCGTGAAAGTATTCACAAGCCCAAAACGACAGACGATGACGGCGCTGGGGCACGTGGTGACCAGCGCGATCGACGAGGAGCAAGCACCATGGACTGGCGCCACCGCGCGGCCTGCCGAGACGAGGACCCGGAGCTGTTCTTCCCAGTGGGAACCAGCGGTCCCGCTCTGCTGCAGATCGCCGAGGCGAAGACCGTCTGCCGGCGCTGCCCGGTCAATGCCGAATGCCTTAATTGGGCACTCGGCTCCGGGCAGGATGCTGGTGTATGGGGCGGCATGAGCGAGGACGAGCGACGCGCTGTCAAGCGGCGCACCGCACGTACCCGGGCCCGTACCGGCGCCTGATCCGCGCACGTAAGCAACAAACTCAGGAGGGCCCGGCACCGTCAGGTGCCGGGCCCTCCTGCGGTTACCCGGATATGCCGGATGTCTCAGCGGCGGACCGCGAGCGGCAACCGCAGCAAGGCAACGGTGCCGTTGGGTTGTCTGCGCTGCAGGTCCAGTGACCCCCGCAGCTCGGAGCCGACCAGGGTCCGGACGATCTGCAGTCCCAGCCGCTCGGCCCGCTCCAGCGAGAACTCCGGTGGCAGCCCCCGGCCATCGTCGGACACGGCCACCTCCAGTGACCGCGCGGACCGCTCGGCGCGCAGCACCACCTCACCGCGGCGCCCGGGTTCGAAGGCGTGTTCCAGCGCGTTCTGCACCAGTTCGGTGAGCACCATGACCAGCGGGGTGGCCAGTTCGGCCGCCAGCACCCCGAAGGTGCCCTCCCGGCGGACCACAACCCGGCTCTGCTCCCCCGACACGTCGGCGATCATCGGCAGCACGCTGTCCACCACACCGTCGATGTCCACCCGCTCGTCCAACGACATCGACAACGTCTCGTGCACCATGGCGATCGACGCCACTCGGCGGACCGATTCCTGCAGAGCCTGGCGGGCCTCGGCGTTCTCGGTGCGGCGGGACTGCAACCGCAGCAGTGCCGCCACCGTCTGCAGATTGTTCTTCACCCGGTGGTGGATCTCCCTGATGATGGCGTCCTTACTCATCAGGGCGCGGTCGCGGCTGCGTACCTCGGTCACGTCACGGACCAGCACCAGCGCCCCGGCAGGCTCACCACGCGGACGCAGCGGCAACGCCCGGAACAGCATCGTGGCGCCGGCCGCATCGGCCTCGATCCGCATGCTCGGGCTGCCCTGCAATGCCGCATGGATCCGGTCGGCGACCTCGGCGGCGTCGAACGGGTCGGACACCAGCGCGCGGGTCAGCGACGCGAGCCGTTCACCCCGCAGGTCCGCGGCATGTCCCATCCGGTGGTAGGCGGACAGCGCGTTGGGGCTGGCGTAGATGACGGTCCCGGTGGGGTGGATGCGGATCAGGCCGTCGCCCGCCCGCGGTCCACTGTGCACGTCCGGGGCGCTGGTGACGTCGGGAAAGGTGCCGTCGGCCAGCATCTGACACAGATCGGCCGCGATCCCCAGGTAGGCGATCTCCAGTGGGCTGGGCACCCGGGGCACGGCCAGATTGGCGTCCCGTCCGAGCACCGCGATGTATCCCTCGCCCAGCCGGACCGGTACCGTCTCGCGGCGCACCGGAACGCCGAGATGCCAGCGGGGCTCCTCGTCCCGCAGGATCCGGCCCTCCACCAGCGCCCGGCGCAACCGGGGATGTTCGGTGACCGCAGCGTTGGTGCCCACCACGTCCTCGGGGTGCGCGGTCGGTCCCGTGGTCGGCCGGGCGTGCGCGACGCAGAGGAAGTCGCCCGCCGGGTCGGCGGTGGAGTCGGCGCGGTCCAGCGGCACCCAGAGCAGGAAGTCGGCGAAGGACAGGTCCGCGAGCAACTGCCACTCGGCGACGATTCGCTGCAGGTGACCGACAGCGGCACCGGGCAGGTGGGTGTGTTGGGCGAGCAGCTCACTCAGCGTTGACACCGCAGCTCACCCACCTCCGGGTGACGTCACTCGAGGACTGCGATCAAGTCGCCCTGCTGCACGACATCCCCCTCCGCGACGGCCACCTTCGCAATGGTTCCGTCCGACTCGGCGATGACCGGGATCTCCATCTTCATCGACTCGAGAATCACCAGGGTATCGCCGTCGGACACGGGGTCGCCCTCGGCGACGACGACCTTCCAGACGTTCGCCACCATCTCGGCGTGAATCTCCTCAGACATGGATCGCCCTCCTCGATGCTGCTGCCCTGTCATCCAACCACGGGCGGTGCCACCCGTCCGCAGCGGAGAACGCGGTGTGACACACTCGGGTGCCGCATTACCGAAGGAGGAGACCGTGTCCAAACGGGCCCGTAAGAAGCGTGACCGTAAGAAGAACGCCGCCAGCCACGGCAAGCGCCCCAACAGCTGAGACCGCTGCGTCGAGTTCAGCCTTCGCGAGTAACCCAGGCACAGGTGTCGACGCTGGTCCGCACCTCCACGACGTTACCGCACTCGTCCTGTTCCACGGTGACCTCCGCGCCGAGGACAGCTTGGCGCAGCACGATCTCACGGATCGACTGGCGCAGCCGCTGTTTCAGCCCGTCCGGAGCGTGATCACCACCGCACTTGCGGGCCAGCAACGTCTTGAGGTGCTCCTCGAGACCGAACTCCTCCAGGCAGTTACCGCACTCCTGCAGGTGCCGCTGCAACAACTGCCGGCGCTCTTCGTTGCACTCATGGTCCAGGAACAACCACACCTCGGCCAGAACCTCTCTGCAGTCCGTGTCGTGAGGCTCTCCGCAGCTCATGACACGACCTCCGCGTCATGCAGGAAGCCCCGGTCGCGGGCGACACCGGTCAGCATGTCGCGCAGCTGCTTGCGCCCCCGATGCAGCCGGGACATCACGGTCCCGATCGGGGTACCCATGATCTCGGCGATCTCCTTGTACGCGAAGCCCTCGACGTCGGCCAGATAGACCGCCATCCGGAAGTCCTCCGCCAGCTCACCGAGCGCATCCTTGACGTCGGAGTCGGGCAACCGGTCGAGCGCCTCCATCTCCGCCGAGCGCAGCCCGGACGACGTGTGCTGCTCAGCCTGAGCGAGCTGCCAATCGCTGATCTCATCGGTGGGCTGCTGAACGGGCTGACGTTGCCGTTTGCGATACCCGTTGATATAGGTGTTGGTCAGGATCCGGTACAGCCAGGCCCGCAGGTTCGTGCCGGCCCGGAAGGACTCGAAGGCGCCGTAGGCCTTGAGATAGGTCTCCTGCACCAGATCCTCGGCGTCGGCCGGGTTACGGGTCATCCGCAGGGCCGCCGCGTACAGCTGATCGAGCAGTGGCATGGCGTCGCGTTCGAAGCGCGCGCTGCGCTGCTGGGCCGTCTCCTGTGCTTCCAGCTCCGACGCATCCAGGCCGGAATCGCCCGACCCGGGGGCACTGCGATCCAGGTCATGCGACAGCTTCGGCTCGGCGGCTGTTTCGGCCGCGCCGTCCGCATCGCCGTCCGCATCGGTGGACGGCACGAATCTGCGTTCGGCCTCCACCGGTTGCGTGGGCCCTGCACTGTCGGCTGCCATTCCGACGCCTACTCCCCTGACCGGGTCTACGTTGATGGTCGAGCGTACGCGCCGGCCGTGCATCCGGCCCGGCGACGTGGGTCTGCGCTGCTGTGACGCCCGGTCGGCAGCACCGGAACGAGCAGGTTTCTGGACTGTTGACACCACGGCCGGAGCAACGCCGGAACCGGCCCGCCCATTCCCCTCGATCGCCCGCTCAGTCGGCACCTCACGTCGGCGACCAGGCGCAGTCCCTTAGGCTGGCCCGCCGTGGCAGGACGAAGCACCCCGGCGACGACTCTGCTGGACCACGAACGGATCGCCCGGTCGGCGCGCAGCTCGAACTGGCCCCCGAAGCACTGATCCGCGCGGCACGAGCCACCGTGGCGGACATCTGCTCATGAGTGCCGCTCGTGGCCTGCGGCTGCGGACGACACCGCCGAACAGCGAGCACGGGCCGAGCGGGTTCACGGGCCGAGCGGGCGCAGCCTGCGCTGCAACCACTCCGCGACAGCCCGTCCGGCCGCTTCGGGTGAGGACGCGAGCGAATGATCCCCGCCCAGCAGCACGACCTCCCTTCCCGCCGCGGGCCCGGGCCTGCCGAACGGATCGCGCTCCCCTTGCACGATGAGCACCGGCACCTCCACCCCGTCCAGCTCGCCCAACCGGCTCTTCTCCGGCCGCCCCGGCGGGTGCATCGGGAAGGCCAGGCATAGCACCGCGACGGCACCGCCGGCGGTCGCGGTCCGGCAGGCCACCCGGGCGCCGGATGAACGCCCGCCGAACACCTGTGGCAGGCCGGCGAACACTCCCTGCGCCAGGTGAGCTGCGACCGCGAGCCACGCGTTGTCGAGCTGCCCGGCCGGCGCCGGAGCGCGTCTGCCCGCCACCAGGTAGGGCTGCTCCACCAGCGCCACGTGCACCCCGGCAGCCGTCGCCGCCCTCGTGGTTGCCACCAGATCGGGTGCGTTGGTCCCGCCGCCCGCTCCGTGACCGAGCAGCAGCGCGGCGCTGCCTTGCGGGCAACAGTGCAGCTCGGCGCGAGCCGGGCCGTGCGGCGTCGGGACGGTCAGCCGGGTCACCGGGGTTGGTCCAGATCGAGCAGGGCGGGCTGCTCCGGCTCGATCCGCTCGATCAGCTCCGGGCCTTGGTGCCGGACGGCGTTGACCGCGGTGGACACCGGACGCAGCTCGAGTGTGTGCACCAGCTCCGCGGTGGGGGGCGCGAGAAGCGAGCCGGGATCATCGGAGTCCGGATCCAGCCAGTCCTGCCACGCTGCAGCGGGCAACACCAGCGGCATTCGCTCGTGGATCTCGGCGAGCGGGCCCACCGCCTCGGTGGTGAGTACCGCACACGTCAGCAGCGGAGGTTCGGCGGGCTCGGCGTCAGAGCCCCGCCATACGGACCACACCCCGGCCAGGGCGAGCCCGGAGCCGTCCGCCGGGGTGACGAAGAACGGCTGCTTGCGCCCGGTTGCTGACGGCTGCCACTCGTACCAGCCGTCGGCGGGCAACAGGCAGCGCCGCCGGGCCACCGCGTCGCGGAACGCCGGTTTGGTGGCCGCGCTCTCAGCCCGCGCGTTGATCAGCCGGGAGCCGATGCCCGGATCCTTCGCCCAATGCGGCACCAGTCCCCACCGCATCACCCGGATACTGCGCACCGTGCGGTCCGGGTCCGCCGTTCCCTGCTCGTCGCGTGGATGCCGGGTGACCACGGACAGCACGGGCTTGGTCGGCGCGACGTTGTAGTCGGCACCCGGGATGCCGCCCGCCGGTCCGGGCCCGTCATGTCCGGACCCCTGGGTGCCGTCCACCGCGTCGAACTCGATGGCCAGCGTCGCCGGGTCCTTGGTCGAGGCGTACCTGCCGCACATGGACTTCATGGTGGCACGGGACACCGCCTCGTCAGCACAGTCCTGGCGCCGGTAGGCGATGATGGAGGGTATGAGGACCTCCTCCGGAGTACCACCGGCAGGTGATGTCGGCTGAGCAGGCCCGGCGGTGGCCGCAGCCTCGACGAGTCCGATGTCCGGGTCCGGCCGACGCGAGGGTCGCGGCCGCGCACCAAGCGTCGTCCCGAGCACGCCGACGCGGTGCCCGCGATGGTCGTGGCGGTGGACCGGGGAAGGTGGACCTGTGCGCCGGACAGTGATCCCGACCTGCGGGTGACCGCGATGCGTGCCAGGGAGCTCGGCCGCACGCCGGTGGTGGTCGGCGACCGGGTCTGGCTGGTCGGCGAGGTCAGTGGCACGGCGGACCAGCTGGCCAGGATCGTCCGGGTCGACGATCGGTCCAGCGTGCTGCGGCGCACCGCCGACGACACCGATCCCTACGAGCGGGTGGTGGTGGCCAATGCCGAGCAACTGTTCATCGTGGCCTCGCTGGCCGACCCGCCACCACGTACCGGGCTGATCGACCGCTGCCTGGTGGCCGGCTACGCCGGTGGCCTCGAACCGGTGCTCTGCCTGACCAAACGGGATCTCGCGGCGCCCGACACCATCCTGGAGCGCTACGACGCACTGGACCTGCCGGTACTCGTGACCGCTCCGGACCTCGGGGTGCAGGAGGTGCGTGGCCGGTTGGCCGGGCGGATCTCGGTGCTGGTCGGCCATTCGGGGGTGGGCAAGTCGACGCTGGTCAACCGGCTGGTGCCGGACGCCCTGCGAGCTACCGCAGTGGTCAGCGGGGTGGGCAAGGGCAGACACACCTCCACCTCCGCCGTCGCGTTGCCGTTGCCGCCGTGGGAAGGGAAGGGTGGCTGGGTGGTCGACACCCCCGGTATCCGTTCGTTCGGGCTGGCGCACGTCACGCCCGATGATGTCGTGCGGGCCTTCGGCGACCTGGCCGAGGCGATCGCGAACTGCCCGCGGGGCTGCACCCACCTCGGCCCACCCGCCGACCCGGAATGCGCGCTGGACGAGCTCGACGGGGCCCCGTGGCACCGGGCGATGTCCGTGCGTGGCCTGCTCACCACGCTCACCGAGTCCTGACCGATCATCGTCCTGACCGATCCTCACCGGCTGCATCGGCGGCCGCAGGTCAGTGACTGCCGGAGCGTTGCCCGCTGACCAGCAACAGGCACAGCGTCGCCACGCCGAGCGCGATTCCGGCGATGATGAGCAGGGGGTCCAGCGTCTTGCCCTGCTGAGTACCGCCGGCCTGCGTGCTCACCGGCGCGGGCTGGGGGGCGACAGCGGCCGGAACCGGGCCCGGCGCAGCGGGAGCACCTGCAACCGGAGCGGCCGGTAACGGCCCCGCTGCGGGTGCGACAGCCGGCGCGGGAGCCGCAGGCCCATCCCCAGCCGGAGGTGCCTCCGGTGCGGGTGGCGCCTCGGCAGCCGGCGCCGGTGCGTGCTCCATGGCCGTGACGGTGGCCACCATGTCAGGGTGAAGGGAGCACTTGTAGGAGTAGGAACCCGGAGCGCTGAACGTGTAGCGGTAGCTCTGACCCTTCATGAGGGTGCCGGACTCGATCGCCGCGGGGGCGTTGGTGGTGGTGATGTCGTGCGGGGCTTCGTCCTCGTTGACCCAGGTGACGGTATCCCCCGCGTGCACCGTCAGATCCGCGGGATCGAAGGCGAAGTTGCTGATCGTGACCTTCATGGTCTGGGCAGCCTTCACGGTGTGTGCACTCACGGCGTGCGCACTCACGGCGTGCGCGGCCGGCGGCGGACCGGCCGCCGCGGACGCGAAACCCGGCAGCGCGAGGGACGGGATGGCCACGGCCAGGACGGCCAGCACCGAGCGCGTCCGGCGTGAAACACGGCGAATGGGCCTCATCGGATGAACTCCGCAGCGATCTGGACGCGAGGAAACGGATTGCTGATACGGCGGTCGGCGGGGGGCAGCCGTAGTGGACCGGTGAGCCAGAGCAGCACGCGCTGCTGCTGCACATCGATCAGCCTGATCCGCAACGAGACCGTCCGGCTCAGCCCGTTGACCACCACCTCGCCGCTCAGCCTGCGGCTGACCCGGTTGCGACGCCCCGGCCCGGCGACGCAGTACACATCCAGCCCGAGCGGTCGCTGGCCGGAATGAGTACGCCGCCCGAGCAGCGCGCGGTACGCGGCGGCCGAGACGCGCTCAACCCCCTGAGAATGCAGCTCGAAGCCGGTCACCGCAGGCCCGGTGAAGTGCAGCCGACCCCCGCTGATCGGGAACCGGACTCGCGAGGAGAGGCCGGGGATGCTCTGCGCGGTCACCTCGAACAGTGCGCGGCCGACCCGCCAGGATGGGTCGGCGTCGTGGGTGTCGGCAGCGGGGTGGGCGGGCAGGTCCGGGGAGGTCGCCTCGGGGGGCTCGCCGGCCTCCGGCAGGGTGACGGGCAGCACCGCGGTGGACGTGTCGGGGTTGCGCTCGTCGGGCATGGGTCCTCCAGCAGTCCGGGCATGCCGGGGTCGGGATACTGGGGGCGGTGGCCCGGCCGACCTGTTTTCGGCCG
>DASXOV010000240.1:0-15644 GCA_036494005.1 Pseudonocardiaceae bacterium
CGAAGTGGGCAGCGAATCGCTGCGGATCGATCGTCGCGCTGGTGATGACCAACTTCAGATCTGGACGCCGTGGCAAAAGGCGCTGCAGGTAGCCGAGCAAGAAGTCGACGTTGAGGCTGCGCTCGTGCGCCTCGTCGATGATCAGCGTGTCGTACTGCAGGAGCAGCCGGTCGGACTGGATCTCGGCCAGCAGGATGCCGTCGGTTATCAGTTTGATCAGGGTGTCGTCGGCGGCCCGGTCGGTGAATCGCACCTTCCAGCCGACCGCGCCGCCGACCGGCACCTCCAGCTCCTCGGCGATGCGCTCGGCGACCGTCCGTGCCGCCAGCCGCCGGGGCTGGGTGTGGCCGATCATGCCGCGGATCCCGCGGCCCAGTTCCAGGCAGATCTTCGGGATCTGAGTGGTCTTCCCCGAGCCGGTCTCCCCGGCGACGATCACCACCTGATGGTCCCGGATCGCGTCGGCGATCTCGTCCCTGCGTCGGCTGATCGGCAGGGTTTGCGGATACCGGATCTGCGGTAGGGCGGCCCGCCGCCGGGCGATTCGCTGCTGCGCCGTGTCCGTGTCGGCGACGATCTGCCTTTCGATCCGGCTGCGCTTCGCCCGATCGGACACCTTGCGGGCCCGCTCCAGCCTGCGCCGTAGCCGGCGTTGGTCGGCCAGTGTGAGATCACCCAGGCGTTCGGCCAGGTCGGCGAGGGATGAGTGCACGAAAGGAGAGCCCCCTGCGGTGGTGGTGCCAACCCGGTTTCCAGCGTTGCACATCTACCGGACATTCCCCACTGCTCGTCGGGGTGCGGCGATCCGGTAGCCCTGCGGAACACTAGCCGTGGGAACACAACACAGAGTATTGACTCCGGAACCGATCATCTAGGGTGGTGACGTCGAGGCCGCCGTACGGCGGGATGCTCATACCTCGACGGTCGAAGGGCGGGAAGCGAACGTGAGCCACGATGACGTGGAGGGTGTAGCCGGCCAGGGTGAGCAGGACTTATCCGAGATGCGCCAGCGGATGGCCGTGATCAAGGAAGAGGTCACCGCCGAGGTCGAGGAGAAGTGGGTCACTCCGTACCGCACTCCGGCTGTGTTCGACCTCAAGGTGCAGGCGCGGCTGGCGTCCCACGAGGAGTATCGGTCCCTGCAGGATCGAGTCCGCGATGCTCAGGCTGCACAGTCCTCAGCGGCGGAGTAGCGAGTACCTGGATCCGATTCGGGCTCCCCGCGAGCAGGCCGAGTGGGTAACGCGTCTGAGTCTACCGCTTGTTACCAACCGGTAGACTCGATGTGTGGAGCTCGCTTATGACAGGTCCGGTGTGGGACCGCCGCTGGTTCTGTTGCACGGGGTAGGTCACCGGCGACAGGCCTGGGCTCCCGTACTCGACCGGTTGGTCGAGCACCGCGAGGTGATCTGCGTCGACTTCCCCGGTTTCGGTGAGTCTCCGCCACTGCCGGACCACCTGCCCTACGAGTTGGACAGTCTGATCACCGTGCTGGCGGAGTTCTTCGCCGGTCTGAGGCTGCACCGGCCGCACGTGGCGGGGAACTCGATGGGCGGCTTCGTCTCTCTCGTGCTGGCCCAGCAGGGGCTGGCCCGCAGTGCCACGGCGCTGTCCCCGGCGGGACTGTGGACCCCGCGTGAGCGACGCCGGGCGCTGGCCCTGGTCCGGGCGCTGCATCGCACAGCGTGCCGGTTGAACCCGGTGGTCGCGGCTCGGATGGCCCAGACGGCGACCGGTCGGACGCTGCTCGCAGGAATCATCGTGGCCCGGCCCGCCTTGCTGGAGCCGCAGGTGGTGCTCGACGACATGCGGGCGATGATCGGCGCCGTCGCCTTCATGCCGACACTGGACGCCGGAAGGCGGATCGTCCTCACCGGCAGCATGCCCGACGTCCCGGTGACCATCGCATGGGGAACCCGGGACCGGATACTGCGCAGACCCCGCGCCGAACTGGTGAGCCGACTGATCCCGCAGGCCCGGCTGCTGAGCCTGCCAGGCTGCGGTCACGTTCCGATGAACGACGATCCTGCTCTGGTTGCGCACGTCCTGCTCACCGGGAGCCGAGAGATCGACCTCCCCGGCGGCGACGAGCGCAGCGCCGCAGGCCGGGAACTCGGCATCATCGGGCGCGAGGATCCCCCGTCGTTCCCGGAGATCCAGTCGGCGTAGCCCGTGTCCTGTGTGGACCTCCCATGATGAGGCCCGGCTGGCCCCGGCGGTAGCCTCGGAATCACCTCCTCACCGAGGATCCGCCCCGGGGTCGCTCCCCGGGGCATCGGTGAGGAGCCGGTGAGGAGCGGTCCGCGATGGACGATGAGGAAGCCCGCACGATCGGCAGGCGGGTGCGGCAGATCCGCTACGCCCGGCAGAAGTCGCTCCGAGTGATCGCCGGGCTGGCCGGGATGAGCAGCAACATGCTGTGGCGCATCGAGACTGGGCAACGAGCCCTTGACAGTCTCTCGGAGACCACGGCCCTAGCGAACGCACTGCAGGTCTCACCGAGCGAGCTGCGGTGGCTGCCAGCACCGGCACCGGCCGATGACGAAGGCCCGGCGATGACGGCGGTTCGTCGCGGTCTGAAGGCCGTAAGCCGCCACCGACCGGATGGGCAGGTGCTTCCCGTGGAGGCGTTGCGCACCCGGGTGGCGGCGCTGGTGGCGGCTCAAGGTCTGGATGCCGACCACGAGCGGGTAGGCCGCGAGCTGCCCGCGCTGATTCGTGACCTGCACAGCAGCATCGCGGCAGGCCGGGATGTGGCGGAGCTGCTCGACTTGGCGGTGGTGCTGCACACTCGGGGTAGCCAGGCCTGGCTGAAAGTCATGAGTGCCCCGGTGGACCTGCGGTCACAGGCCACCTTGCTGGCCCGGCAAGCCGCTGAGCATCGCGACGAGCCGACCGCGATGGGCCTCGCCGTATGGGGTGATGCCCTGGTGATGCTCGCCGAAGGTGATTTCGACCTCGCCCGCGACACGCTCGGTCTGGTGACTGTGCCCACGAGTACATCGGAGGGAATGCAGCTGGCCGGGATGCTTGCGTTGTGCCAGTCGCTGGTCGCTGCGGCGGACAAGCGGCCAGCGGATATCGAGGCGGCCCTGGATCATGCGGGCGAACTGGCGGCGCGCACCGGGGAGTGCAACGCCTGGAATCTGGGTTTCGGGCCGACCAATGTCGGCCTGTGGCGTATGGCCGCAACCTTGGAGGTCGGCGACCACGAGTGCGCCGCCACTATCGCCGATGGCCTGAACCCGCAGGAACACCCCAGCAGGGAACGCCGGGCCGCCTACTGGGTCAACTACGGCCGGGCACTGGCCCGGCTGCGAGGACGGCAGGACGCCGCCGTGATGGCCTTCCGGCGTGCCGAGACGATCTCTTCTCGTCACATGCTGCGCAACCCGTTCGCCCGCGATGTGCTTGCCGAAATGGTCGCGCACTCTCGCCGTGACGCTGTCGGCCGGGAGCTGCGCGGAATGGCGTATCGGGCTGGCCTGCCCGTGTAGCCCGTTCGGATGACGTGATACCGGTATCACACGCGCTGCCGCTGTCCCGCCACGCTCGGTGCTGTCGATCTTTGGTCGCCCGACGGCCGTGATCGGCAGCCTGCCCCCGTCGCCCCTTGACGGGGGCAGGCTCCCAGCAACCGGACCCGGGCAGGGGAGCGCACCGAGATGGACATGGACACTGTGATGCAGCGGGAGAACGAGCGCCGGCGCATCGTCGTCGACGGTCGCCGCACCGATGACCGCACCCGCTGTGAGCTGTTGCTCGTGTGCGAGGTGGGCGGGACATATGCGCTGTATCCCCACGGCTCCGGGAAACTCGGGGTGCGGCTACCAAACGCTGAAGCGGTTCGGATCGCCCGCGCCATCCTTGGCGAGGACGTCCGGTGACCGGTCTGGACCTTGACCCCGAACTGCTGACGTGGCTGGCGCTTCGCCGGGTGGCCGGTGGCCGCGTCGTGTGCCTGGCCCCCGGCCGCTACGTCGACGGTGGGCGCCCGATCCCGGGCTACCTCGCCGAGGCCCTGGCCGGGCTCACCACGACCGGGCTGGTCGAGGAGTGCGACGATCCGCAGCACTGCACCCGGATGCTGACCCTCACCGACACCGGCGCCACCCGCTACGCCGAGTTGGGCCAGCGGCAGCGCGCCGGGCTGTCCGCACCGCCTCCTGAGTTCCCCCAGACTCCGGCTGGTCACTGGTCGAGCGCTGCCCCCGCGACTCCCGGTGACCAGCCGGACCCCAGCACCCGCACCCGGTGGATTCGCTGCCCCCACGACGGTCGCCTGCACGCGGTGGACCGGCTCGACGTCGAGATCGCCCCGCTGCGCGGCCACACCGAGGCCCTGTGCGGTCACCGACTCCCGATCGACGCCGGGATCGAGCAAGGGCCATCCGGGGCGCTGTGCCTGCCGTGCGTGGTCGGGGTGACCTCGGACGCGCCCGACCCCGGCAGGTTCGGCGGACTGGCCCTGTAGGGCGGCCCGATGTCAGCAGCGCGTGTTGCGGGCCCGGCTACCCGGTCATCTGCCCATGTCCGTGCCGTTCGTACTGCGTGTGCGCTACGCCCGGCTCCTGGGGTACCCACCGCCGCGCAGGTGGGGCTACCTGGTGTCCGACCGGCCGACGTGGAAGCAGGCGTGGTCCCGGCTGACGTGGCGGTTACACAGACCACAGCCACGCGAGGACCGCTCGGACGGCCGGGATTATCGGGGATGGACGGCGAGGGTGGCCTTCGATGAGGACGGGATGCTGCCGGTGGGCGCCGAGGGTCCGGTCGTGGCGTCGATGCGTTCGGGTGGGGAACTGCTGCACCGGATCGAGCTTCCCGACCATTCCCTGACCGTCCCGCATCCGTGGCCGGGTATCGACCTGATCCCACCGCAGGGCGCCTGACGCTTCTCACCGGGTGTCGAGTATCAGGTAGCCCTCGGCGAGGCTGCCGTCCGGCAGTCCCGCAGCCTGAGCCTGCAGGGTTCCCCAGCCGCGCATCCGCTCATCCAGTGTCGTCATGTGCGCGGTCTGACTGGCGTGTGCCCGCAGCGCGGCGATCTTGCGATCGAAGGTGTCGGTGACGTCGACGTAGTGGTCGGCCCGATCGTTGGGGCTGGCGACCCAGACCTCGGGAACGGTGTGCGCTTGCAGGCCCTCCTCGGCCAGCAACTCCGGATGCGCGAACGGGTTGCGGGCGTCGGGGTACACCGCGCAGAGGGCGGCCTCCCCGGCAGCGAGGTGATCGGGGTGGCTGGCGTAGATGCTGCGCAGATCGCGTTCCGGAGACTGGATCAGCACCCGATCCGGGCGGACCCGGCGGATGGCGCGACTGATGTCGCGCCGCAGGTCGAAGCTGACCATGAGCCTGCCGTCGGGATAGCCGAGGAACTCGATGTCGCTGACGCCGAGTGTCGCCGCCGCCTTGCGCTGCTCCTCCTGCCGGATACCTCCGATCGAGGAGCGGGGCACCTCGGGGTCGAACCCACCGGCGTCACCATCGGTCACGATGCAGTAGGACACGTCGAGCCCCGTGTCGGTCCAGGCCGCTATCGTGCCGCCGGACGCGAAGTCCACATCATCCGGATGGGCCGCCACCACCAGCACCCGCTGTACCTGTTCGGCTTCCACCGCGTCTCCTGCCCTCAGCGCCTGATCCTCACCGGCGAGAACGCGACCGGTGCCGGCAAGCTTCCCGCCCGTGAAGCGGCGATGACGGCCTCACCCCTCGACGCGTACCGCGAGCAGCGCGATGTCGTCGTAGGGTGGCGCGCCGCTGAGCAACTCGTCGCACAGCTCGCCCAGGGGCACCTCGGCCATCCCGGCACACCGCTCGACCACGTCGTCATCGGGACGACCGCCTCGGTGCTCGGTGAGCCCGTCGGTGTAGAGCAGCAGGGTGGCTCCGGGCGGCAGGGCGACCTCCGCGCAGCTGCGCACGACGTCGGGCTGGGCCCCCAGCACCAGGCCCTGGGTCTCGGTGAGCAGCCGCCCGCTCCCGTCCGGGTCGATCCGCAGCGGTGGCGGGTGACCGGCGTTGGCCCAGCAGAGCACGTGCTGCGGCCCGGCCCGCCGGATCCGGCCGTACACCAGCGTGGTGAAGCTGGTGACGTGCAGACCGGTGGCCAGCCGGTCCAGCCGGGCCACCACGTCATCGGGTGCCCCGCCGGTGTCCACGGCCAGGGCGCGCAACATGCTGCGCAGCTGCCCCATGCTGGCCGCGGCAGCCATGTCGTGACCGACCACATCTCCGATCACCACGGCGAGGTCCCCGTCGGGCAGCAGGAACGCGTCGTACCAGTCGCCGCCCACTTCGGCGTCCTGCCCGGCAGGCCGGTAGCGGGCCGCCAGCTGTAGCCCGGGCACATCGGGCGGGTCGGTGAGCATGCTGCGCTGCAAGGCCAGGGCGTGCTCCCGGGATCGCTGGTAGGCCACCCCGTGGCCGATCGCCACGCTGGCCCGCAGACCGATCTGCTGCAACAGCGCCAGATCTTCCTCGGTGTAGCCCGGCCGGTCCCGGAAGGCGGCGAGTGTCGCGACGGCCAGCACCAGCCCGCCACTGGTCACCGGCACCGTGACCACGTTGTGGACACCTGCCGAGCGCCACAGCGGTGCGACTCCGAGGTCCTGCGCCCAATCCGGCAGCTGGTCCGGGTCGAGAGCGGTGCGCACCGGCAGTCCGGCGGCGATGGCGTCGGTCAGCACGTCATGACCCGGCCAGGTCAGACCCGCCTGCGGGGTGAGCGGCAGAGCGATACCGGGCCTGCCTGCCGCGGTGAGCCTGGTGGTGCTCACCGGAAGGGTGGGCGGGCGACCCGCCGGGACAGGTACGTCGAGCAGGTAGACGCTGCACACGTCGGCCAGGGTCGGGACCACCGAGCGCGCCAGCGCGTCCAGTTCGGTCTCCGGGTCCAGGCTGCGGCTGACCGCCGCGGTCGCCCTGGCCACCGCTTCCTGCCGATCGGCGTGCGCCTGCACCGCCTGGCGGGCCCGGACCTGCGCGGTGACATCGACGGCGACGACGAGCACTCCGTAGGGTACGGCGGCGTCGGTGGCGATGACCGAGCAGGACAGGTCGAAGAAGCGCTGCTCGTCACTGCCACCGACCGGCCGGCCCTCTTCGTGGGCGCGGTGGGTCTGCCCGGTCGCGAGCACCCGGTCCAGCACGTCGAAGAACCCCTGCGCCGCAAGTCCGGGATACGCGTCCCGCCCGGGCGTTCCGATCTGGGCGTTGCCGAACACCTCGTGGTAGAGCGGGTTGAGGTACTCGATGATGTGGTCGGCACCTCGGGTCACCCCGACCGCGACCGGGGCGGCGTCGAACGCGTCCAACAGCCGGCTGTGGTGGTCCAGTCCTTGGTACAGGTCCACTTCGCTGGTCACCAGCCGGGCGAGCGCCTCCAGCGCCAGCCGGTCGCGGTCGGACCATTTCCGCGGTGTCAGGCTCACCGCGCACAGGCTGCCGATCACCTGGCCGCCGCTGTCCCGGATCGGGCTTCCCGCGTAGGCGACCAGTCCGAACCGGGCACAAGCCGGGTGCGAGGCGTACCGGGGGTCGGTCCGGGCATCGTCGACCAGCAACGGCTCACCGGTTTCGACGACGATCGGGCACAGCGTGCTGTCCAGCGACACCTCGCGGGAGGTCTCGGGCAGGTCGCCCACCCCGTACGTGCCTGCACTGAACAGGGTCTCCCCGACCAGGCTCACCAGGGCGACCGGCGCGCCCAGCACCATCCCGGTCAGCCGGGCAAGCCGATCGAAGGCACCGCGCGGCGCGGCGCCCAGGTCCCTGACCTCGCGTACAGCCGCCAGCCGTTCGGGGTCGGCCAACACGTCGTCCGCGTTCGGCACGCCGCTGACACTAGAGCTGCCCGGCGGGTGGGCCAATCACCCGCCTGCCATCGCAACCTCGTCGGTACCGAGGCCGGTGCCGAGAGTGATCCGGGGGGGACTCGCCCGGTGAGTCAGGATGGGGCCATGACGTCGGACAGTGTGATGGTGCGGGACCTGGCGGGCACGGACCTGGTGGCGCTGGCGGTGCAGCGCCGCGATCATGTCGCAGAGGTCACCCTGCTCGGACCGGGTAAAGGCAACGCGATGGGTCCGGATTTCTGGCGGGAGCTGCCGATCGTGTTCCGCGCGCTGGACGCCGACCCGCAGGTTCGTGCCGTGGTGCTCACCGGCAGTGCGAGCACGTTCTCGTACGGGCTGGATCTGCCCGCGATGGTGCCGCAGTGGTCGGAGGTGCTCCACGCCGGTGCGCTGGCCGGTCCGAGGACCCGTTTCCTGGACGAGATCCGCACCATGCAGGCGGCCGTCGACACCGTCGCGGTCTGCCGCAAGCCGGTGGTGGCCGCGATCTCGGGATGGTGCATCGGTGGTGGGCTCGACGTCGCCGCGGCCGCGGACATCCGGCTGGCCAGCGCCGAGGCCCGCTTCAGCGTGCGCGAGGTCAAGGTGGCCATCGTCGCCGACCTCGGCAGCCTGCAGCGGCTGGCGGGCATCGTCGGGGAGGGGCAACTGCGCGAGCTGGCCTTCACCGGCAGGGACATCGACGCCGCGCGCGCGCAACGGATCGGACTGGTCAACGACACGCACCCGGATCCCGCCGCCGTGCTGGACGCCGCACGTGCCCTCGCCGCCGAGATCGCGCAGAACCCGCCGCTGGTGGTGCAGGGCGTCAAGGACGTGCTCGACTGCGCCCGGCAGGCGCAGGTGACCCACGGCCTGCGCTACGTCTCGGCGTGGAACGCAGCCTTCCTGCCCAGCCACGACCTCACCGAGGCGGTGCAGGCCTTCCAGGAACGCCGCCAAGGACGGTTCACCGGCGGCTGAGCACCCGGGCCGAGATGGATCCCGGCACCGCAGATCGACTATGTGCGCCGGGCGAACGCCGCTGCGGGCTCGTCGGCGTGACTCAGGTCTCCGGCAGCGGCTCGTCGGCCCACAGGCGGCGCAGCTGGCTCTGGTACTGGGAGACGTCGTAGGAGGAGCAGCCGGCCCCGCCGTAGCCCATGTAGTTGCCGCTGGAGTCGCGCAGGCCCCCGTTGAGCACAGCTCCGATGCCGTGGTGGGCGATCATGCTGCGCACGCCCGCGGTGATGTTGGCCACCGGGTCGGTGATCGGGCGGTCCGCGAGACTGGGCAGCACGCACTGGTGGAAGGTGCTCGGGATGGTCTGCATGAGGCCCTGCGACGGGTGGCCCGCCAGCGCGTTGCTGTCGTAGAGGTTGATCGCGTCGGGGTTGCCGGTGGACTCGTGCATGATGACCGCCTTGACCCCCTTGGAGAGCGCCTGGGGCAGGCCCATCAGCCCGAGCGCCTTGGAGATCCACCCGTCGAGGCTGTGGCTGTTTCCTGCGTCGTAGGGCTTGCCGAGGCGGTCCTTGAGCGCCTGCGCGCGGGCCGCCTCGGCCGCGGCCTGCGCTTCCCGGTCCGCCCGGTCCACCGCGCGGCCCAGCGCGTTCAGGTCCACGGCCGGGTCCACGGCCGGCGTCACGTGCATGACCTCGGGCGGCGGGTCCGCCACGCCGGTCATCGCCACCTGGGTGATGGGACTGCTCTGCTCGGAACCGCCGCCGCCACCGCCGCCTCCGGACGCTGCGTTGGCCTGCATGGAGTGACCTGCCACGGCCAGAGCGCCTGCGGCGACGGCGGCTGTCAGCGCGCGGCCGCGGTTGGCCGGGTTCGGCCGAGGCAGGCGATGGGCACCGTTTCTGGCGTCCCGAGGGGGGGTGAGGGGGGTCTCGGAGAGCCGTCCACGACCGCGGGGAGAGCGGTGACGCGCCAACGCTGGAGTCCCTTCGCGACGGGTCTGGTGCAGATCGGGCAGCAGCCGCCCCGGTGGGTGTGACCGGGAACGATGCCGCCCCGCAACCAGATCGTGACCTGACGACCGGCGGACGGTATCCGGAGCGGCCAACCAGGAACCAGCGCGTGAGAGGTCGATTGCGCCGGGTGAGGTGATCGGCGCGACGAGCGGTCAGGAGGCGACCGGTTCGGCGAATACGCCCTGCACGAGGGTTCACGACGAGCGGTCACCCGGCGGTCTGGCCAGCACGGGTCCCGTCCGCAGAGTGACGTCGGCGCTCAGCCGAGGTTGCGCAGGATGGTCGTCGCCATCGTCGATGCGTCGTTTTCGGCGATGCGCACCGCGAGACCGGTGATGCCGTGTGGGTAGAAGACCCAGCCGCTGCTCTCATGAACAAGGACGACAGTGCAGGCTCCGCCGCCGTTGACCAGGCGGCCCTCGACAGCACAGCGGGTCTTCGCGGTCTGACTGACGAACGTTGCGTCATCCATCGCGGTCGCCCTCCCGGGTTGGCGGTCGCCGCCCGGCCCGATCGGGGCAGCGGCAGGGCCGGGCGGCTGGCGGAGCGACGGGCCAGTACGCCACTGACTGTGCGATCTCCGTTACTCACACCTTAAGAATGGAACTTTCCAGTTGTCGAGTAGCTCAATCGGGTGGAGCGGTGCGACATCGGATCCGGACGCGGGAGACTACGCACATGACTGGTTCACCCACGGTCTCTCGGTTACAGCTCGGGCGGGAGCTACGGCGGTTGCGGGAAGCCGCCGGGGTGAGCCGCGAGGAGGTAGCGGCCGAGCTGGAGTGCAGTACGTCGAAGATCAGCAAGATCGAGACCGGTAAGGCCACGATCCGGGCCGGTGAGGTCAAGGTCCTGCTCGACCGCTACCGCACCACCGAACGCGACGACGTGCTGCGTCTGGCCCGGGACGCACGGCGAAGGGCCGGTTACCGCGTCCCGGACTGGGCGCGCACCTACCTCGGCCTGGAAGCCGAAGCCGCCGAGCTACGCATCTACGAGACCGAGCTGATCCACGGACTGTTGCAGACCCCGGCGTATGCCCGGGTCGTCACCCAGGCAGCCAACCCCGCCCGCGACCCACGGGAGGTCGAGCGGCTGGTCGCGGGCCGCGCCGAGCGGCAGGAGCGCTTGAAATGCGAGTGCTCGCCACTGATCTGGGCGATCTTGAACGAGGCCGCGATCCGCCGGCAGGTCGGCGACCGGGAGATCATGGGCAGGCAACTGGAGCACTTGGCCGACCTCGCGGAGGACCCCAACATCACGATCCAGGTACTTCCGTTCAGCGCGGGTGCGCACCCCGCGATGGGTTCCAGCTTCGTTCATCTGCGTCTGGCCGACCCGCCGGACGCCGAGATGATCTACCTGGAGGACATGGCCAGCGCCGATTACCTGGACCGGCCGCATCAGGTGGCGAGCTACTACATGGCGTTCGGGATGCTGGCTGCGGCGGCCCTCGACCCCACCGCATCAACCGTCATGATCAAGGCCGCAGTGCTGGGTGAGTGAAGGTTGTCGCGGGCAGTTCACCGCGACGTAGACTGTCTGCCCCGCCGGAGCGACCCTGGGGAGCGGTGTGGGCACGAGATCGGCTGCCGCGGGTCATGGGTTGTGGCTGGTCGTGGCGGGGGCGGCGGTGGTGGCGGCCGGACTCGGCGTGATCGGGTTCGTGGCGTATCTGCCGACCCGAGCGGCGTTCGCGGCGGCCACCCCGGCCGACATCGCCTATTACACGGCCCAGCTCTTCGTCCTCGGCCCGGTGCCACTGGACGTTCCTGGCCCTTTCCCCACCGCGCTGGAGATCGCCCGGTTCCTCGCACCGGCGACCACGGTCCTGGTGGTGGTGGAGACCGTCCGGGTGCTGGTGCGGGATCGGGTGCGCCGGTGGGCCGCGAGTCATGCGAAGGGGCATGTGGTCGTCACCGGCAACGAGCCGGTGGCGCTGATGCTGGCCCGGCGGTTCGCTGCGGAGGGCACCCGCGTGGTGCTGGTCAGCGACACCGCCGGCCAGGACGTCGGCCGGCGGCACGACCTGTTCGTGGTGCCCGGTGATCCGGCCGATGAGACGACACTGCGTGCGGCCGGAGCGCCGAGAGCAGCCACCGTCTACGCATGCGGTGCCGACAGCACGACGAACCTGGCCGTCGCGCTCACGACCCGCCGGATCACGGAGCGACCGGTGACGGTGCAGGTCAAGATGCGTGACGCGCAACTGTTCGCCGATCTCACCGCGGCGCGGCACACCCTGGGGAGCGCGGCAGGCGGCGACCTGCAGGTACGGCTCAGTTTCTTCGTCATCGAGGACCTGGCGGCTCGCGCCCTGCTCGCCCAGGAGTCCCTGGTCCCCGACCACGACGAGGCCGGGGCAGTGGTACTCGGTGACGGTGCCTTCGGCCGGGCGGTGGTGCGGCAGTTCGCCCGCCGTCAGGACCCGGCCAGGCCTGCCTCGGTGACCTTGATCGCCGACGCCGACGCGACGGCCTGGGTACCACCTGCCGGTGCACTCGGCTTCCGGCTCTACATCTGCCTGGCCGATCTCGACCTGGCGTTGCGTACCGCACTCGACCAGACGCGCCGCGGACGTCGGCGGGTGGTGCTCTGCCTGCAACAGCGGTCCACCCTGCAGGACGCCCTGAGCGGAACCGGGGGCGGGCTGTTCGACGGTGCCGCGGGTCCGCTCGCGGTATTCGGGGTTCTGGATGCGGCCTGCGACGCGGCTCCCCGCGACCAGGTCGACGAGATCGGCCGGGCGATCCACGACCGCTACCTGGCCAGCCGCCTGGCCGCGGGGGAAACGCCCGCGACGAATGCCAGCCTCGTGCCATGGGGGAGGCTGCCCATGCACCTCAAACGGTCGAACTGGGCGCAGGCCGCCCACATCGGCGCCAAGCTCGCCATGATCGGGGGTGTCATCGTGCCCGCCGTGGACGGCGCCGAACCGTTCGAGTTCCGCTCCGGCGAGGTCGACATGCTGGCCGAACTGGAGCACGAGCGCTGGGTGGCCGAGCGGCGGGCGGCCGGATTCGAGTACGGACCGGTTCGTGTGGGGAACCGCCATCCCGATCTGCTCGACTGGGCGGATCTCCCGCAGGCCGCCCGCGACAAGGACGTCGACGTCGTCGAGCACCTGCCCGCCGTCCTGGAGCAGGCCGGGTTCCAGATCCTCCGGCTGTGAGTCCTGCCCGGAACGGTTACCCGCCTCCGGGCAGCGGAATCGTCACCGGAGGTCGCACCGGCAACCGCACCGGGAGCTGAACCTTGCGGTGCAACAGCAGCTCTTCCCATCCCTCCAACGAGAGCGTGACAGTAAGCGAGCATGCCTCGCATTCGACTGATTCGATCGCACCCCGCCGGACCGCCACCGCCGTTTCGAACAATCCGAACACCATGCTGATCTCGAACGAGACACGAGCTATCTCGCGGTTGTCGGCCACCAGAGTCACGTAAGGATTCTGTTTCGACGTTATCTCGTAGGGGTCGATCAAGGTGACCATCACATCCTTGTGGCCGGGGTCGGCGAGGCTGTCCTGTGCGGCCTTCACCAGAGCGCGGTACTTCCCCAGACCGGTGAGAAACGGTTCAGCGAGGTCTGCGTCGAGGAACCGCAACGCACTTGCCAGTATCCGGTTGTCGAGCATTCGATAAGCCGCCTGGGGCAATGCGCGATGGCCCGGCATCTTCGCCGCCGCGATACCGCCTCGCGGGAGATTCGCCGCGAGTGCCGCGATGAGGTCGTCATCCTCCCCGTCACCGAGCGCCACCGAGCGCACGGTGGTGCGGTGGCCGAGCTCAGTCGTGGTCACGATTCACCTCCTGCACCGTTTGCCAGCCGGGATCATGATGAGCTTCGAGTGTCACGGAATGGCTGCGCACAGTGCCATCCGGCGGTTCAATGGTGATCGAAGGGGGATCGGAGGTCGGCTGGATGTCGATGTCCTCGGCCGCCGGGCGCCTGCGCCGATCAGGCCGAGCGGGGCCGGTGATCAAGGAGCCCGCCGGAGGTGGCGGCACCGGTTCGCGCGGCTCGACGTCGCCGCTGCTCCCGCCACTCCTGCCACCTGCCGCCGTTGCGGCCGTCGCCACCGCGACACCGCCGGCGAGGGTCGCGATGACACCGATGGTCCAGCCGGTGTTCTGACAGTCCTCGGGGTTGATGAAAATGTCGCAGTTGTCCGCCGCGGCCGGAGGTGCCAGTACGAGCGATGTGAGCAACGACAGACCCACGACCGCCAGCGTGAGCCGAATTCTGATCATGCTCGCTCGCCCCCCTCACGCAACAGCAGCACCGTGCACGCGCCTGCGAGCACCGTGGCGAGGAAGAATCGCCCTGACATGCCTGCCGGGGACTGGGGCGACGTCGTCTCGCCGCCGAACAGTGCCGGTAGGTCTGACAGCGAGCCGTGCACTATCAGGAACGCGATCAGGACGCCGAGCACCGGCGCGAGCAGGACTCGGAGCCACCGGGCCAGCAGACGGTCCCGCGCGGTGTATACGTTCTGCAGTGGCGGGTCGATCACGTGCCCGAAGAAGATGCTGGCCGCCGCCACCAGGGCACCCGCGATAACCACCGCGGTTCCCGCTTCCGAGGTACCTTGCCCTCGCAGCAGGAAGTAGAGCAGCGGTGTCAACGACACCAGCATGCGCTGCACCCGTACGGGTAGCCGCCGCCATCGGTCGACAATTGGCCCGACAACTGAACCTGCCCACTCGGTGGAGCCGCCACGAGCCGCCGACGTGATCGCCGCCGCTATGCGAGCGCGGTACGCCGCGGCAAGGATCAGGCCGCCACCCACGACGATGACGAACACGATGCTGCGATGGATGATCCAGTCCAGCCACGCGAAGAACAGCACATAGGCGCTGAATCCCAGGATGGTCCGCAGCTCAGCCATGATTCATCCTCGGCCGTGCCTGCGCGTGGCCCTGAGCGACAACCCCGACGACCGCACCGAACAGGGCATGGCTGGTCAGGCTCACGACGATGAACGGAGCCAGTGCCGGCGGATGCAAGATGGTGCTTGACGGATATATGCCCAGCATGGCCAATTCCAGGGTTGCTCCCCATGCTAATCCGAACCACCAGCGGGCGGGTCCGGCGATCAGGGTGTACATGACTCCGAATGAGACCCCGTTGCTGATGTGGTACAGCCATCCGGCGACAGCCGCGGTCGTGGATCCGGTGGGCTTTCCGGTGATGAGGCTACCGAATATGACGATGGAGTAGAACGGTGATGCCGACAGTGACAGCAGCGTTCCCACCACCCACCGGGCCCCGTTGTACGCCACCAGGCCGATGATGCCCGCGACGAATCCGACCCGGAGCCGGTTGACGATCAGTGGCCGCCCGGCCCGCCCAGCCCGGACTTGCACGCACAGCAGGAAGATCATGCCCGGTAGCGTCACGAACGACAGCGTGTACGGCATACGGATGACGCCCGCGAGTTGCAGCAGCAGCGCCGCGATCGATGTCGTCGCCGCGCCGAGGGTCAACAGAAAAAGGAGCGGGTCCTCGCGGTATGCCGCCGACGGTGATGAAACGCTCGGTTCGAACACGCTGTGCCCCCTTCGCCGTCACGCTGCGCTCTCGATATTGTCACGCTGCGTTCGGTTATCGGCACGCTGCGCTCCCCCGTATGGGGAGAATTTTGACAGAAGAGTGGTGAATCTGGAAGCAGACAATCGCGCGCCGGGATTCCCGTGGGTGAGCGGGTCAGGCTCCCGGTGCCGGGCTCGTCGACTGTGTGGTGAGGATCGGGGAATTGGTGAGTGCGGCGATCGTCATCTCGCGCAACAGCGCGGACACCTGCTCCGGGCCGGCACCGGCTGCGCT